>CAYSKV010000005.1:0-73789 GCA_964431805.1 uncultured Gammaproteobacteria bacterium | reverse complement strand
CCCCACGCTTTCGTACCTTAGTGTCAGAACCGTTCTAGTAAGCTGTCTTCACATTGGGTGTTCTTGCTGATATTAACGGATTTAACCCCTACACCAGCAATTCCACTTACCTCTCCCGGTCTCTAGTTTAGCCATCTCTCCCGCAGCCCCGAGGTTGAGCCTCGGGATTTAACAGGAGATGCGATAAACCACCTACGTACGCTTTACGCCCAATAAATCCGGATAACGCTTGGGGCACTCGTATTACCGCTGCTGCTGGCACGAGTTTAGCAGCCCCTTATTCAACTGGTACCGTCATTGATTCGTCCCAGTTAAAAGCACTTTACACCCCGAAGGGTTTCTTCATGCACGCGACGTCGCTCCCTCAGCCTTTCGGCCATTGGGGAATATTCTTGACTGCAGCCTCCCGTAGGAGTCTGGGCAGTGTCTCAGTCCCAGTGAGGCGGGCCATGCTCTCACACCCGCTACCCGTCATTGCCTTGGTAAGCTTTTACCTTACCAACTAGCTGATAGGCCATAGGCCTTTCCTGAAGCGATAAATCTTTAAACGAGAATGACTTTAGTCCCCTCGTTTCCATCATGTATTAGACCCGCTTTCGCAGGCTTATTCATGACTTCAGGGTAAGTTACCAATGTGTTACGCACCCGTTTGCCGGTGTCCGTATTGCTACGGACCCCTCGACTTGCATGCCTTAGACACGTCGCCAGCGTTCATCCTGAGCCAGGATCAAACTCTCAATAAGTTTTTATTCAGGTTGCTCCTGCTTAAGTTTGTTCACACAAACTTTTAAGTTTTTTACATGGAACGCCATGTTTAGTATACAGTTCTTACGAAGCTATATATTAAATTATATTTGAAGAAATTAATCTCCAGATTTATTTCTCTCCAATAAATTGGAAAGAAGTTAGAATTAGCGCCTGTTAGTATTGAAATTTATCCTGTTAAATCCGCTTAGCGGAAATTCACCGGGGAGGTAAATTTATTTAACAGGATCTTACTCTTGTGAAAATATTAATGCTGCTTATCGCAATTCCGAAACCTCTGATCGGAATTGTTTCACAGAGTAGATTTAATTGTTAAGTTACGAATCTTTCTTAACGAAAGAAAAAAACAGGGATATTAGCTTTCCAATATCACTGTTTTTTTCTTTCATGTGTTTTTAAGTTGTACTTGTTATTTATTCAATGAATGTTTTGATTTATGAATAAATTAGTATTGCATTAGTAATATTAAAGAAAATTCTGATAAATGTCAAGGGCTAAAGCGGTTTTATTTGACATTATTTAGTTTTCTAATATTTTTAGCTAATTTTAGCCTATTAAATTTATTTTTAAAAATTTAATAATAGACGACAGTATTAAAAATACACAGCTTTTTAACAAATTTTACACCTATTTTTTAAAAAATTTGGTTATATATTTTTTTTCTCTCCGAAAAAATATTCCATTGTTTCTGGTTCTCCCGGTTCATATGGTTCATCTTCTGTGGGTCTGCCTTTACTATATTTAACATCGAATTTTGGTTTTCCTTGATTATCAAAAGAAACATTTATTTTTTCAATGGCGGTAGTTCTATCCGGACCGATTGTTTTAAAACCTAATTCTTTGCTGGTGGTTTGGGCTATTCCACCCTCAATTCCAGTACTGCAAGAAATAAAAACTACAGGCGCATTTTGATCAAACCACTCATTGGCAGCGCGCTTTATTCCTTTTCCTCTGCCTTCTTTTATGTCATAAGCCGTCATAGTTGTCCTTGGGTCTATAGTTTCTTTTAAATTTATAGTAGGTTCCTGTTGAGTTTTTTGCCATTGTGAAAGAGCATTTTCATAGTCAGACTCAGAAGAAAATCCTTCAGGTAAAGGCGGAGGAGTATCATTAGATAATAGTTCTTTGTCTATGCCTAAGGCAACGGTTGATTTTGTGCCATGGCCACCAATGACAAGAAAATCTATTTTATTTCCACCTGGCGAATATTTTTTATGAAAATTTAATAACCGTCTAGACATTTCAAGCTGCGAAGCTGCTTCAATAATTTTCATTTCATACCCTCCTTCAAGTAATTTTTTTCTCATTTTTTCCAATTTAGATTTATTTTGAAAAAATGCTCCATTCCAATCGGCTTCCGGAAAAACTACGACACCATAAGGAGTATTATGGTCTTCGACTTCTAGTTGCCGCAATAATGTTTCTGGGTCGTATCTGTCAAAGTTAGCGATGCCAAATTTTTTAAACAACTTTTTTGCAGAGCCCGGTTGTTTTTTTTCTAATCGCTCAGCCGCTTCAATATTTCTTATATAACTTTCATCATAAATTTTCTTTCCTTGAATGTCTCTTTCTGGCCCTGATTTTGCTGCCCCCCATTTTTTAGTGATACTTTCATCCAGTCCCATTTTTGATGCCAGAAATTTCGCGATTTCTTCTTGTCTTTGCATAAAGCATTCTTCCGTTAATAAATCTTTAGCTTCTAAATGAATTGTTTTTTGTTTTTTTTCATCAGTAGATATTTCCATTATTTTATTAAGTAATTGGCTATTTTTTGTTTTTAACGCGATGTTTATAAAAGTATATTCTGAGATATTGTCGATCGCACCCTTTGGGGTTGTATGTAAATTGCTTGATTCTTTTAACTCTTCCCAATGTTCATCAAGCCATTTATCAATTTTTTCTACAACATTTGGATTTTTTGAACTAAGCGCCTCGCTCATTGCATAAAGAATATTATTTCTATATCTTCTTTTTCCCTGGATAGGATCATCATCAGATTCTTCAAAATCATTACCTTTAAGTTGCTCTTCCGTCGCGTTAAGCGAATCGGCTAAATCATTAAAAATAAATTCATAATCATTTTTCTTAGAATAATTATTATATCTTTTTTTATTTTCAAAATTAGTAGAAAGTATTATTCTTAAAGCTTCAGCCGCAAAAGGTGCTGTTTCATTGTTAGCTAGGAGGTTTTTAAACGAGTGCTCATTTTCTCGGTAGGGTTTTAATAATTTTTTTTCTAATTTAGCCTCTTTATCTGGGGTATATCCTTGTTTCATTTCCAATAAAAAAGTATTAATTTCTTGTAAATTATTTTTTTGTTTTTCTGCGTAAGCAGAATTTATTTTTTTTGTAGGTTGTTCTATTTCGATTTCATTCTTCGTTTTTTTAGTCAAAAAGGGTTGTTCGTTGAACATATTTATTAATGGTTATTCTATTTTTTGAAAAATTTGGCTGCGGTTTCTGGCGCTACTGAGTTTATTATCAATCCTGAGCCAAGCTCAACGCCCGCCCAAACGCTATCGCGAGGTTGAATTTTTAAATAAAAATGTTGATCATTATCAGAAATTGATTGATGTAAAAAATAGTTAAAAGATAAATTTAATTTACTTAATTTTATTAAAATTTTCTTTAATATTTTGGCGAATGATTTAAATTCGTTATCATTTAATTTAGTTATATTATCTAAATGGCGTTGAGTAAAAATCCAGACTTCATAATGATATTGGCTGGCATAAGGCGCAAAAGCGGCTACGAATTTATCTTCATAAATTTTTCTTGGAGATTTCATTTCTTTTTTTATAATATCGCAGTAAGCGCAAGTTTTATGTTCATCTCTATATTCGCGGGATAGTTTAAATTCTTCTTTAATTTCTGACGGCATAATATCTGTGGCAAAAACTTGGGAATGAGCATGGACGATTGAAGCGCCGGCTTTTGAACCTTGATTTTTAAAACATAAAATATATTCAATATTTTTTATTTTACTTAACGCCGCGGTGCGTTTAGCATACATTTTAAGAAGTTGTTTAATTTGTGTTTCGGATAAATTGTGCAATTCTGGTTTATGCCTCGGGGTTTCAATTATAACTTCTTGCGCGCCATAAGCCTTTTTATTATCTAAAGTCACGGCCGGAAAAGTATTTTTAATGCTGATTATTTTACCCTCTGGTCCATCGACCTGATCAACAATATTTTTAGAATTAATGTTTTCAGGGCAAAATACGCAATTTGCCACGCGGGATACAATAGTTTGCTCTTTAATATCGCGCGGCCGTTTAGCTCGTCCGGGCGTAATGATTACATGTTTATCAGATAAATAATCTTTTCTAATTTCGGATTTTAGCATATATATTTATTTAGTTTATTTATAGGTTTATTATATCAAATTTTTGCTATAAACAAAAACAAAAATACTCCTCAATTTGAGGAGTATTTTATATGTAAAGAATTTTTTATCTTCTAAATCCACCACCACCGCGTCTATCGTTTCTTCCGCCGCGATCGCCGCCGTTAAATCTTGGAGCGCCGCCGAAGCCGCCTTCCTGCTTACCTTTTTCATCTTTCCATAGATGTTCATTTTCCGGCAAACCTTTTAAGGTTAAGTTAATTCTTCCTTGGTCGTCTACTTCAATAATTTTTACCATAACTTCGTCGCCGATATTTACAAAGTCGCTTGGTCGGCCGACTCTATACGGAGCTAATTCGCTGACATGCGCCATACCATCTTTATTAGGAGTTAATTGGATGAAAGCGCCAAAATCCATTAATCTAACAACTTTGCCTTTAAAAATTTCTCCGGCTTTAAAGTCGCGAATAAGATTTTTAACCCAATCCACGGCTTCAGTAACTTTAGCTGCATCGGTTCCACAGACCATTACTAAGCCGTCATCATCAATATCAATACTAACTCCAGTAGCGGCAATAATTTCGTTAATAACTTTTCCGCCGGTTCCGATAACTTCTCCAATTCTTTCCGGATCAATTCTAAAGCTGGTAATGCGCGGAGCATAAGGCGATAAATCAGCTCTTGGCTTATTAATCGCTTTATTCATAGCATCAAGAACCTGTAATCTAGCTTTCTTGGCCTGATTAATTGTTTTTTCAACAATCTCTTCAGTTAAGCCATCAGTTTTAGTATCTAATTGAATAGCGGTTATGCCATCGGTCGTGCCAGTAATTTTAAAGTCCATACCACCTTGGCCGTCTTCTAAATCCTGGATGTCGGTTAATATTTCCCATTCGCTCATATCTTCATTAGAAGCTAAGCCCATAGCAATGCCGGCTACAGCTTTTTTAATTGGTACGCCAGCATCCATTAAAGCTAAACTTGAACCGCAAGTTGAAGCCATAGAAGAAGAGCCGTTTGAACCTAAAGTTTCTGAAACTACGCGAACGGTGTAAGGGAATTCTTCTTTAGTCGGTAAAACTGGTACTAAAGCTTTTTCCGCTAAAGCGCCATGACCGATTTCTCTTCGTCCGAGCGATCTTGTTTGCTTAGCTTCGCCTACTGAAAATGGCGGAAAATTATAATGATGCATATAACGTTTAGTGCCAACGCCCTCTAAGCCTTCTAAAGATTGTTCCATGCCAGGAGCGCCTAAAGTAGTGATTGATAAAACTTGAGTTTCACCTCGGTTAAACAATCCTGAGCCATGAATGCGCGGTAGCATACTTACTTCGGCGGACAAATTTCTAATTTCATCTAATTTTCTGCCATCAACTCTTTTTTTATCTTTTAAAATAGCGCGCGTAACTTCAGCTTCAACCATTTCTTCAACTAAATGGCTAATCGCGGCCGCGCGTTTGCTTTTTTCTATATTTTGATCAAATAAATTTTGGTCTAAGCCTTGCTTAATTGCGGCTACGGCTGATTTCCTTTCGCCTTTAGTGTAATGAGTTTTATCAAATAAAATTACCGGAATATTTTTATTAAGCCAATCTTTAGCTAAATCAAAAATTTTGTCCATTTCTTTTTTAGCTTCGGCTTCGTCTTGAGTAATTAATTTTTTTGCTTCTGGTTTTTTTATTACGGTAACATTTTTCTGCATCTGTTTAATTAAGTCAATCGCGCCTTGTAGATTTTTTTGTCCGACATTAATCGCGTCAATCATATCAGCTTCGACAATTTCTTTTCCATCAGCTTCAAGCATCACAACTTTTTTATTTGTGCCAGCGACGATTACATCCATATCGCTGATTAATCTTTCTTCGTAAGTCGGGTTAAAAATATATTTACCTTCAATTCGGCCAACTCTAATTCCAGCGATTGGCCCCTTCCAATTTAAACCAGCGATGGATAAAGTGGCTGAAGCCGCGACCAAAGAAACAATATCGTAATCGTTTTTCCCATCGGCCGAGAGAACCGTAATTATAACCTGGATATCTTTTTTTGAATCAGGATTAAAAAGCGGCCTAATAGAACGGTCGATCATGCGGCCGGTTAAAACCGCTTCTTCGGACGGGCGACCTTCACGTTTAACCCAACGCGAGCCCTTAATTAATCCGGCGGCGTAAAGTCTTTCTTCAAATTCAACCGTTAACGGGAAGAAATCAATGCCTTCACGCTCTTGTTTAGCTTCTACAACAGTAGCCAAAACAGACGTATCGCCATATTGTACGGTAACGGCGGCGTCAGCTTGTCTGGCTAATTTGCCAGTTTTAATAGTGAGAGTGCGGCCAAGCCACTCACAACTGAATGTTTGTTCGTTCATACTTTTTACATTTCTTGCTTGGCCAACAAACTACAGAACTATGGTAAAGCCACAGTACTATCTGTTCGTCGGTCAAGCTTAGTTAATTATTATTTATGTTAATGAATATTTTTTAAAAGTGGGTGACATATAATATCACCCTATGTTTCGTTTAAAGATCATTTTGCACAATTTGTTGTTGAACCTGCTTATTAGGTTTTTTAATTACTGCCGTAGCGAGCGTCGCGACCTTTTGCTTGACGGTTTTTTTATGGTTTCTGACAAAATCGCATAGAAGCAATTCAAGATTTTTTTCTACTTCTTTGCCGTTAAATGTCGATAAAGCTTGTTCAAAATTATCCGGCAAGGTAACTTCTTCGTAGCTATCTTTTGGCTTATAAAACGGTGAATCATTTCGCCAACTTAATGCTCCTTCGAAGTAAACCGAAAAAATTAAACAACCTTTACCTTTAGGTATTACTAAAATGCTTCTTTCAATGCCCGCCGTTTTTACCTCATGCCTAATAAAAGCTTTCATAACCCCTCCATCGTTATTTATTTTTTTATTGTGCGATCCTTATTATCGTAATAAATATTTTTTATCTTCACTTAAATTTACAAAGTCGTCAGCTTCTTCAATTAGCTTACTTGAAGCGGTTTGTCTAAAGGCCATAACTTCAACTAAACAGCCTTTGGTATTTTGTAAATAATTTACTAACGGAATATAGTCGCCATCACCAGTAATTAAAATTACCACATCAAGTTTTTCTGATAGTTTAATTGCATCAACCGTAATACCAACGTCCCAATCGGCTTTTTTAGCGCCGCCGGCAAAAATTTGCAGATCTTTCATTTTAACTTCAAAACCTTGCTGGTTTAAAGCTTCAAAAAAAGCATTACCTTCTTCATTTTCGGTTTTTATAACATAAGCCGTGGCGCGAATTAATTTTCTACCCGCGACCGCTGATTTTAAAATTTCTTTGAAGTTTACTCTTCTCTTAAAAAGATTTTTAGCACTGTGGTACATGTTGGAAACATCCACTAAGACGCCAATTCTTTGCTCCTTATGTTTAATCATAATGTTTTTAAAACCTTCTTAGAATGGTTTTATATAATTAATAAAATAATTAATGGCCGTAGGGCTTTGCCCGCTATTAATTATTTTATTAATACCTTATATTTTTTGAAAATATTAAAAACTTTTTCTAAAAAAGTTTTTAAAAGTTATTCTTCGTCTTCTTTATTTTTATGATCTTCAACTTCAGCTCTTTCATTTTCTTCTTCTTCGGCTTGTTCGGCTTTTAATTCTTGTTTAGCTAAAATTTCATCTTCAATTTTCTGTCTGGCCTCTTCATCTTCAATCATTTTTTTAGCAATTCTTAATTTTAAAGCTTTAGCTAATTCATCAAAAGCTTTTTGGTCTTCTTTCTGTAAATATTTTAATAAGCGTCTTCGTTCGCTAACTTTTTTTAATAAGCCGCGTCTTGAAGAATGATCATGTTTGTGCTTTTTTAAGTGCTCGGTTAACTGCTTAATTTCTTCAGTTAAAATAGCAATTTGCACCTGCGAAGACCCAGTATCGGTTTCATGGATCTTAAACTTGTTAATGATTTTTTGCTTTGCTTTTTTGTCTAACATGTTGTCTTTGGCCCAGACCGAGACAGGGGGACAAAGCCCTGACCAAGATTGGGTACCGTTATTTTTTAATAAATATGTGCTAAGACTAACATAAATTGTAAAAAATTGCAAGGTGTCGTAAAATGAAAGTATACCCCCACACTTAATATAAAACTAGCTTATATTTTGTAGTGAGGGTAAATAAATTATAAGTGTGGGGGTCTATGGATAAGACAATAAACAATTTTTTAGAGTATTTAGAGGTAGAAAAAGGGTTATCACGTACCACGGTTAGTAATTATGCGTTTTATTTAAAAAGATTTGCCGGTTTTGCCAAAGAATCAGGTATTACTTCTACGGCTAAAATTAGCAAAGAATTAGTGCATAAGTATAGATTGTGGCTTAACCGCTTAAGTAATTCTAAAAGTGAAAGCTTAAAAAAGAATACACAAAATTATCATTTAATCGCCTTACGCGGGTTTTTAAAATATTTAGTTAAAAACGATATTAAATCGTTAGAGCCGGAAAAGGTGGAATTAGCTAAACAAGAGCAAAGGCAAGTAGATTTTTTAGAGGGTTCGGATTTAGCGCGTATTTTAGAAGCGCCGTTAAAAATTGAATTGCCGGAGATTATAAGAAAAAGGGATAGAGCGATTTTAGAATTATTTTTTTCTACGGGTCTTAGGGTTTCTGAATTATGTAAATTAAAAATAGAAAATATTAATTTGAAGAAAGATGAATTTACTGTCCGTGGTAAAGGTTCTAAATTGCGTATTGTTTTTTTATCTGACGACGCTAGGCGAGCGATTGAAGAATATTTAAAAACTCGCTTAGACACCAATCCGTTTTTATTTACCAGCCATGATAAAGCGTCTAGCGGCCGCGAGGAGCAAGACGGATTGACGCCAAGGAGCGTACAACGTTTAGTGCAAAAATATGCCCGCGTTGCCGGAATTACTAAAGAAGTAACGCCCCATACTTTACGCCATAGTTATGCTACTGATTTATTAATGAACGGAGCTGATATTCGTAGCGTGCAAGCTATGCTCGGACATGCTTCAATTACCACTACCCAAGTCTATACCCATATTACTGATCAGCAGCTTAGGGATGTACATAAAGCGTTTCATGGAAAGCAGAGAAAATAATATTTTTGACAAATTATGTTTTAATCGGTAGTATTTTGGTATTGCCGATTGTTGGCAATTTTTATTTTATGCGCCCATAGTTCAATGGATAGAACACCAGCCTTCTAAGCTGGATATGTTGGTCCGATTCCAACTGGGCGTACTAGCAGTAATGCTATAAAACATGGTGGCTATAGTTCAATGGTAGAACACTAGGTTGTGGTCCTAGATACCAGGGTTCAATTCCCTGTAGCCACCCCCAATTATAAATCCGAGATTTTTGTCTCGGATTTTATTATAATAAAAAAACCGCTGATAATTAAATCAGCGGAGTTAAATGTTTTTCTATTATGAGCAGCCACAGTCATCGCAGTGGGAACACTGCGGGCAGCTATGTCCCGCACAACCACAACAGAGCACTGCGCCTGTTTGGTCTTGCCCTCCTAAAGAAGCCGTACATGGCAAATCATATACTTTCATGGCACCGACTTTGGCAGCAATTTCCGGAGCAATTGTAATTTCTGTCCCGCCTTCGCGCATGTTTTCCAGAGTGTGGAGCACTAATCCCTTTTCAACATCGCAGTAGAAGTTTTTTTGGAAACTGAATATACTGTCTGAATTCGCGTTGGCATGTTTAGCTAAACAGCCGCCGGCGCAGTTAAATTCAGCGAAGCATTCATCACATCCCTTGACGTTGCAAGCTTTTCGCTGTCCGAGGCGATCAAATTTTTTATGATCAATTATAAATTTTTTCTCGAACTCGTCGTAATAACCATACTGAAAAATTTTTGCTCGTTCGTCGTCTCGGGTGAGCACTTCATAACAGCTGGTGATAATGCCATCCGGAGTTACCAGAAAATTATATCCGGCAGCGCCGCAATATTTATCTTTAAACATTCCTTTCGCCAGAGCAAAAATTTTGCCAGAAAATTTAGAACTGGTTTGCAGCTTTAGCAGTTGTTCTAAAAATTCGCCTTGGTCGGGGGTTTTAATAAGGGGGTTATTAATTCCTCGTCCGTCATGGAAAACCGGTTCGACATGAATCATTGAAGCTCCAAGTTCTTCCAGAATAAAATCAGAAATTTCCGGCATCTTGTTGATATTTTCTGCAAGAACGGTGGTACGGGAAACAAATTTTTTCCCCAGCTTCTTGAAAGTCGCCGCGGTAGCCATTGCGTATTCATAGCTGCTGAAGCCGCTGAAAATACCTGGTCGTTGAAAATCCTGGATACTTTTCGGACCATCAAATGATAACTGGATGTGGTTAATGTTTTCAGCAACCCAAGCCGCCTTTTTTTCAGAAAGAATGCCATTGGTTGAAATACTGAATGATGGCGTTAAGCCATACTGACGACACTCTTTTTGGATTAATGCCACAACTTTTGTTAGTATCGACCAGTTCATTGTCGGCTCTCCGCCGCCATGGAAAGAGATGCGCGGGTTGATATTGAATTCTTTGGCGTTGTTAATTAAAAAAATAGCCGCGCCATGAGCCAGTTGCCAGTTCATATATTTTTGTTTTTCGCCGCCGCGAGCATAACAATATACGCAACGCAAATTGCAATCGCTGGTAAGAAAAATACCACCGGCGAATGGCGCAAAAATATTTTCTTCTTCAGTTCCGCAAACTTTTTTGACGGGCAATGATTCAACAATATTGCCCAGTTCGTTTCCTATAATGCCAAGATCGACAGGTTTCATGGTGACAATCCTCCTGGTTTTAGGCATAAGTAAAAATGTTGCGTCTTTAGTTTTAATTCCCATTACTTCATCGCTAAACTTTTTGTACGAAATTACATTATTCATAATGCCCTCCTTGTTTTTGTCGTTTTGGTTGCTTCTGTGTTTACTAATTTTAAAATGTGCTTTGGGTAAGTATAACAGAAAGAATTTATCAAAGTCAATAAAATAAAACCCCGCTAAGTATAGGTGATTTTTAAATTTTTAGACATTGACAAAATACAAAATTTTTGTTAAAATTATATTAGATAATACAAAATCATATTATCAAAAAATAAAAACAAAACATGATAAAAAATAACGCCAATTTAGCTAAAAATAGCATAAATTGGTTTAAAATATTAGAAAAAAAGCAATGGATAATAGTTTAATCAGTTTAAACTCTTTGTCCATTGCTTTTTTAATAAACAAAAATATGAAAATAACAAAAAACAAAAAAATGCCCAAAGGCATAATCTTATTTATTTTAACCTTATTATTTCTATCCTCCTTCGCCAACCAAACCAAAGCTCAAAGTTATATATATTCTGATGGGCGACTAGACTCGGATTTTATAAATGGTGAATTTAAAGGAGTTGATTATAGAGTAAATACAACAGTTATTCAAGGTGATGGAAAAATTTTAATTGGCGGTGAATTTAATTCTTATAATGGCACACCGGCTAATTGTATAGCCAGATTAAATACTGAAGGTAGTTTAGATACAGATTTTAATATCGGTACAGGCTTTAATGACAATGGTGATTATAAAGTAGAAACAATTGTCCTCCAAAGTGATGGTAAAATATTAGTTGGAGGAGGTTTTACTTCTTATAATGGCACAACAGTAAATCACATAGTTAGATTAAATACTGATGGTAGTTTAGATACAGATTTTAATATTGGTGTTGGGTTTAATAGTAATGTCATGGGAATGGGCCTACAAAGTGATGGGAAAATAGTAGTTATCGGGCAATTTAGTTCTTATAATGGTACAGCAGTAAGCAGAATAGCTAGATTAAATACAAATGGTACTTTAGATACAAGTTTTAATATTGGCACAGGTTTTAATTGGTGGGGTCCAGAATCAATATTTATTCAGGACGATAATAAAATAGTTATTGGGGGACTTTTTACTACATTTAACGGAGTAACCAGAAACGAAATAGCCAGATTAAATGCTGATGGAACCTTAGATACAACTTTTGACCCCGGTACTGGGTTGTCGGGTTCATATTATCCAGAAATTTTAGATATAGCAGTACAATCTGATGGGAAAATAATTATCGTTGGCATGAGAATCGACACATACAGAGGAACAAGTATTGGATATATAGCTAGAATTAATACAGATGGAAGTTTAGATACGGACTTTCATGCTAACGCAGGAACAGGTTTTACTATTAGGACTGCTAGTGTAGCTATTCAATCAGACGGTAAAATATTAATAGGAGGAGATTTTGATTCTTATAATGGTACTACTATAAAAAAAATAGCCCGATTAAATAGTAATGGAACTTTAGATAATACATTTACCTCTCCCTCTAAAATTTATTCTTGGATGTGGGTTAGAGATATATCTATTCAATCTGATAATAAAATAATAATAGGCGGAGATTATTTGGAAAGACTTAACTCAGATGGTAGTTTAGATACAAGCTTTAATCCAGGCGCTAAAGGTTTTAATGGTTATATTAGTATTGTAACTACTCAAGACGATGGGAAAATATTAGTGGGTGGAGGTTTTACTTCTTATAATGATACTGCGGTAAATTATATAGCTCGACTCAATGTTGATGGTAGTTTGGATGAAACATTTAATTTTGGCGGGTTAGGTTTTGATGATTGTGTGAATACTATAGCCCTTCAAAGTGATGGTAAAATATTAGTTGGTGGATGGTTTACTTCTTATAACGGCACTACGGCGAATAATATAGTTAGACTTAACTCTGATGGTAGTTTAGATACTACTTTTAATTCTGGCGGATTAGGATTTGATAATTATATAAATACTATAGCCTTGCAAAGTGACGGGAAAATATTAGTTGGTGGAGATTTTAGTTCTTATAATGGAAATTTGGCTAATAATATAGCTAGACTTAATTCTGATGGCAGTATAGATGCAAGTTTTAATATGGAGGAGGGTTTTAACGGAGACTGGGAAAGAGTTTATTTTGTTACAATACAAAATGACGATAAAATATTGGTTGGTGGATATTTTACTATTTATAATGGTACCGAAGTAAACAATATAGTTAGACTAAATACTGATGGAAGTATGGATACAACTTTTAATCAAGGTACCGGTTTCGGCGGAGATTGGCCGGCGGTATGTTCAATAGCCCTTCAAAATGATGGTAAAATATTAGTGGGTGGAGGTTTTAATTCTTATAATGGAGTTATGGCAAACTACATAGTTCGACTTAACTCCGATGGCAGCTTAGATGAAACATTTAGTTCTGGCACAGGATTGGGAAACGATTATCCATACATACAAACAATGTCACTTCAGGATGATGGTAAAATATTAATTGGCGGATATTTTACTTCTTATAATGGCACTGCAGTAAATAATATAGTTCGACTTAACTCCGACGGCAGCTTAGATGAAACATTTAATTCTGGAACTGGTTTAGCAGGGCTTTTTTATGCCGGAGTATATTCCGTCTTTTTTCAAAACGATAATAAAATATTAGTTGGCGGATTTTTTACTTCTTATAATAATACTGAAGTTACTTTTTTAACCCGTCTCGGCCTTCCGGTTTTAACCGGTCAAATTACTATTAACTCCGGAGAAGAAAAAATAATTACTCATGATGTAATTTTAAATTTTCAAGCCACTGATGATGCCGGCGCTGTTAGTCAGATGATGGTTTGTAATAATCAAGAGTTTACTGATTGCGATTGGCGAACATATACCTCGGCCATAACCTGGACGTTAGACAGCGGTTTTGGCACTAAAACAGTTTATGTTAAATTTAAGGACGCTCTAGGCAATATAACAGATGTTTATTCAGACAGTATTATGATTGTTTCTGGTGGTAACCCTTTGCCTCCACCCAATAACAACAACCCAGGAAATAATGGGAACAACAATAACGGCAATCCAGGAAACAACAACCCAGGTAATAATCAAAACAATAATAACAACAATAATAATTCAGCTAATAATAACAATGATGAACTATTAGAACAGATTCTAACCGAAGCTCAAATATTAGCTACTAATGATAAAAATCAATTATTAACTCATCTAGCTATTCAGGCTGATTTAGCCAAAGAACAACAAGGATTAATTAAATATCAGACTATTCTAAATTTAGATAAAACTATAACTGATATTGAGAGATCAACTATCAATAATTTCATAGTCTATGGTACTAAATCAACCCTGAGATTAGGTTCAGGCGAACGAGCCGCAGTCATTAACTCCTACTACAAAGCCTACTCTAGACTGCCTAATAGCGAAGCTGAATGGTCTGATTTATTGAAAATAGCCAATGGTAGATGGCCAATTGAGAGAAATTCTAATATTGAGGAACAGGCTAAAATAGAATTCTCCCGAGTCTATGGCCGCAACCCTGTTATGTCTAACAATCTAGACCAAAACACTATTATGGTTATGGCCTATGGTTTAATGCCCAGACCCAGAAACCTAATCAGCGAACAAACCGCTATCACAACTTTCAAATGGATCTATGAACATAGCCCAGTTAATGCTACAGATTGGAATATAATTAGAGGTATAGCTTATAGCGGTCTTCAAAGATAAAGATAATAAAAATAAAAACTCTGGCTTTAAACCAGAGTTTTTTTATATAATTTTTAAAAATTATTCAATACAGCAATCAATCGCTTTTTTTACCAGTTCACCAAGTTTTCCCATTAAACCTTTTTTTTCAGTGTCATGTTTATTTACCGCTCCATCATCAATTTTTTTTATATCGCCGACATTTAAAAGTTTCATATTAAGCCCCCAAAATAGAGAATAAAGATTAAAGGCTTTATCAAAAAGATTGTAGGCTTCATCTTTTCTGCCTATGCCAAGTTGTTTTGTCCCAACTTCCATTAAGCGCATAGAAGCGGCGAGTAAATGCTTTGAAATGCACCAGACTTCACCTTCCGGTTCTTTCACTATTTTTAACATCAGTTCTTTTCTCATTTCCCTAACATCTTTTATCATATCGTAGTAGCCTGTTTTTTCTAATTTGCCGCCAGTAAAAAAGAAATGTTCTTCAATACTAACTAAATTCATAATGGCGATGGATAAATCTTGATCAGAAGAAAGGTCTAATTTATTTTCTTTTTTCATCGTATCTACTTTTTGAATAAATTCATTAATATTTTTTATCGGATTTTGGTTATCCATATTTTTAAAGTTACTTGCCCCGTTAAATAAGGCTTGATTTTTTATTTTGATTATATAAAATTTTTTAAATAATATTCAATTTATTAATAATATAATTATCTCGCCAATTATCCAAGCCTTAATTTGTTTAAACAAATTATTTAACGGGGTGAAGTTAAAAAATAAAAAATTATACTTAAAATAATAATCGGCGTAATTGGCATAACAACTTTTTGAAAAGGAAAGTGAGCGCGTCCATTATTTTTTTCTTTAAGAAAAAAATACCAACTAGCTCCGAACCAGAAAGCCGAGCTGCCAGCAACAATGCCAAAAAGTAATTTATCTATTCCACAAGCGCATAAAGTATTTAATGGATTGCCGATGATGCCAGTATAATAAAGTGGAATAATAGTAAAAAGATAATAGACTAGTATGTCCACAAAAATTCTGCCTTTAAAGCGAATATTTTTTTTATCAAGCCAACTTTCGGTCCAGACAATCATGGAAACGATAAGTCCGCCAATCCATAGGCCGGTTATGGTATCGTTAATTCCTAACCAGCGGGAAAGACCAAGGCCAGCGCCAACCGCGATCGTACAAATGGGACAAACCGCTAAAGCTTTTTTAGCAAAGAGAAAACTAATTGCTAAAAAAGAAAAAATATAAATTGATAATTTTTTGTTATTCATTAGTTTTTTGTTTGAAAAAATTTATAATATCTTGATCGCCGATATAACATTTTTTTTCATCAAACAGAAATGGCACGCCGATTGAATCGGTCGGTAAACCGCAAATTTTTGCTTTTTCTACAAGCTCGTTAGCGTTAGTTTTATTATAATAAACTTCTTTTTGAGCGAAAGAAAGTTTTTCTTTGGTTTTATTTTTTTCAATATATTCTTCTACGATTTTACAATGCGGGCAGCCGTCGCCATAAAAAAGAATAATCTGGCTTACCGCCTGATTTTGTTGGCCGGTTGGCTCGTTTGTTGTTGGTTTATTTTTACTACCTTCTCCTGAAAGCGCAAAAAATGAAAAAGCAAAAACAGCGATGAATAAAATTGTAGGAATTATGACTTTTTTATACATAATTATATTATAGCCGGTTATTAATTATTTTGTAAGTCCCTTATATTTTGCACTTTTAAGAGAATTTTGTAAAGTCAGCTTGTTTTTTTAAGGGTTATTAGATAAGATAAATTTTATGAATATATTAGGCATTGAAACCTCGTGCGATGAAACCGCGGCCTCGGTCGTTTGCGGTATGGGTGATAAAGTTAAGGTTTTATCAAATGTGGTTTCTTCACAAATCGAAATACACAAAAAATATGGCGGCGTGGTGCCAGAGGTGGCGGCGCGCGAACATGTTTTAAATATTTTGCCGGTAGTTAACGAAGCGCTTAGAGGCGTAAATAAAATTGATGCGATTGCCGTGACGACTGGGCCGGGATTAATTACGTCATTACTCGTCGGAGTGGAAACGGCTAAAACTTTAGCCTATGCTTGGAGCTTGCCGGTCATAGCTATTAATCATATTGAAGGACATATTTACGCCAATTTTATAAATAGTAAGTCGAAATTTCCGGCGTTAATTTTAACAGTATCCGGGGGTCATACTATGTTAATTTTAATGACCGCGCATGGTAAATATAAATTATTAGGCGAAACTAGAGATGATGCAGCCGGCGAAGCTTTTGATAAAGCGTCGCAATTACTTAATTTAGGATATCCAGGAGGACCGGAAATCGCCGCTAGCGCGGCAAAATTACAAATTACAAATTACAAATTACTAATTAATAAATTACCAAGACCGATGCTTAATTCCGGTGATTTTGATTTTTCTTTTTCTGGATTGAAAACAGCGTTGTTATACGAAATACAAAAAGATAAAAATTATAAAAAGAAAATTTCCGAGTATGCTTATGAATTTCAAAAAGCCGTAGCTGAAGTTTTAGTTCATAAAACTATTAAAGCGGCTATAAAATATAATTGTAAAAATATTATGTTATCGGGTGGTGTAGCGGCGAACGTTGAATTAAGAAGCCAACTTGAAACAGCGGTAAAAAATAAATTAATTAATACTAAATTAATTATTCCTGAATTTAAATATTGTACGGACAACGCAGCTATGATCGCTACGGCCGGATATTTTAGCGCTAAAAGAAAAAAGTTTACGCCGTGGCAAAAATTAAAAGCTGATTCGAATCAGGAATTGACAAATTAATTATTTTTGCTATACTGATTTTAGAACTTCACCCCGTTAAATAAATTGGCCTTTGGCAAATTTCCGCTTCGCGGATTTAACAGGGGTAAACAAATTGTAAAACCCGTTCGGGTCCCGGCGATACGCTGGGATTGGGCCTGAACTTAAAGGGTGGTTAATGCGTTAGTGTTAACTCGGTTTCCTCCGTAATCATAGGATAATCGATGTCTTTCGTTAAAAACGAAGCATGAGTCGATGAGCGAAAATAGAACGCTCAAAAGCGTTTTTTTGTTTTCGGAATAAGGGTGGCAACACGAAAAGCAAGGCTTTCCGTCCCTTAAGCATAGTTTAGCTATGTTTAAGAGATGGGAAGCTTTTTTGTTTTCCAAAACGATCTTTATAAAAAAAATATGGAGGGAAAAATTATGTCAGCTGATTTAAAGAAGGATGATAAAAAAGAAATAAAAGATGATGATGTTTTAATTTTTGGTAATAGCAATGACAAATGCGGTTTTTGCGGTAGCGCAAAAACTATAGGCGTAGGATTTGGCGCAGAAGCAAAATGTCCGCGCGGTTGTGGTTCTAGTTTAAGTGGTTTTAACTCAACATATCACAGATAAGGAGAATAAAAGATGAAATTATCGGAAATTGCGGACAAGGTAAAAATACTGGTTGAAGATTTAACATCAAAGGACATAAGGACGGCTAAAAATGATGGATTAATAACTCGCGAACAAGAAAAGAGCCTGCTAGCTGAATTAAAAAAAGCTGATAGTATCTGGAAAATGCCAGTGGTAGGCATCCGCCGTGCCGACTGCCTTTGGCAAGACTAAAAAGGCAAAACGCGGGAAACGAAATTATATTTTGTTTCGTTTCCCGCCAATTCTAAAATTAATAAATTTATATAATAAAGGTAGTGGATTCCGGGTCGAGCCCGGAATGACAAAAAAATATGAAAAAATTTTATTTTAAAAACAAAAGTAGGGAATTCTGGCGAAGCTTAATTATGGAAATGGATTGCGGCTCGGGGGCCGCAATGACAAGATTATTTTATTATTAATTTAAATATAAATTTTATGCCAATGATATTTTTAGATCAAAAAGACATGCCAACACATTATTATAATATTATTCCGGATTTACCGCGACCGCTAGATCCGCCGCTTCATCCAGGAACAAAAGAGCCATTAAAGCCAGAAGATTTAGCGCCGCTGTTTCCGATGGAATTAATTAAGCAGGAAATGTCGGGCGAAAGCATGATAGAAATTCCGGAAGAAGTTAGAAAGGCTTATACAATATATCGACCAAGCCCGTTAATTCGCGCGACTAGATTAGAAAAAGAATTAAAGACACCAGCTAAAATATATTATAAATATGAAGGCGTTAGTCCGGTCGGCAGCCATAAATTAAATACGGCTTTACCGCAAGCTTATTACAATAAACAAGCCGGCGTAAAAAGATTAACTACCGAAACCGGCGCTGGCCAATGGGGCTCGGCTTTAGGTTTTGCTTGTAATTATTTTGGTTTAGGTTTAACCGTTTATATGGTTAAATCAAGTTATGAACAAAAACCGTATCGTAAAATAATGATGAGAACTTATGGGGCCGATTGTATTGCCAGTCCGTCTAATCTTACCGAGGCCGGCAAGAAAATTTTAGCCGAACAACCGGATACTTCCGGGAGTTTAGGTATGGCGATTGCCGAAGCGGTTGAAGACGCGGCCAAACATGATGATACTAAATACGCCTTAGGTTCGGTTTTAAATCACGTCTTACATCATCAAACTATTATCGGGCAAGAAGCTATAAAACAAATGGAAATCGCCGGCGATTATCCGGATATAATTATTGGTTGCCATGGCGGTGGCAGTAATTTAGCTGGTATTGCTTTTCCATTTTTGCGCGACAAGTTAAAAGGCAAAAAGAAAAATTTGCGGGTTTTAGCGGCCGAGCCAACATCGTGTCCGTCTCTTACTAAAGGTGAGTATAAATATGATTTCGGGGATATCGCTGGTTTAACTCCTCTTATAAAAATGTATACTATGGGGTATGAATTTGTCCCGCCGTCTATTCATGCTGGTGGCTTAAGATATCATGGCGCCGCGCCATTAGTAAGTTTACTCAAAGACGAAGGTTTAGTTGAAGCTGTAGCTTATGGTCAAAAAGAGATTTTTGAAGCGGCGGTCAAATTTGCGAGAAGTCAAGGAATTATTCCAGCGCCAGAATCAGCTCATGCTATTAAAGCGGTTTTTGATGAAGCGGAAAAATGTCGTTTGTCCGGTGAGAGTAAAGTTATTTTATTTAATTTATCTGGGCATGGACATTTTGACATGGCGGCATACGAAAATTATTTAGACGGAAAAATGTAAAAAATAGCGGGGCAAATTCATTTGCCCCGCTTCTTTACAATTATTTTGATTAAATATACAATTAAAGTATGAAATCACAAACAAAAGATAACAAAAAAATCATTTTTTCTGGAGTTCAACCTTCGGGAGTTTTGCATTTAGGAAATTATTTAGGCGCGTTAGAGCAATGGGTGGAAATGCAGAACCAGAATAGTTGTATTTTTTGCGTGGTGGATTATCATGCCATAACGGTTAAGCAAAACCCGGAAGAATTGAATCGTCGTATTTTAGACGTAGTAAAAACTTATTTAGCCGCGGGCATTAATCCGGAGAAGTCGGTAATTTTTCAGCAGTCAGATGTTAAGGAGCATACGGAATTAGCTTGGATTTTAAATTGCGTGACTGCTCGTATGGCGGACTTAAATAAAATGACACAGTTTAAAGATAAGGCTGGAAAAAATCAAGAGTCGGTTGGAGTAGGTCTTTATGATTACCCAGTTTTAATGGCGGGCGATATTCTATTATATAATACCGACGCCGTGCCGGTCGGCGACGATCAAGTGCAACATGTTGAATTAACTCGGACTTTAGCGCAACGATTCAATCGCGATTATGGCCAAGTTTTTAAAGTGCCTGAAGCGGCGGTTAGAAAACAAGGCGCGCGAATTATGGGTTTAGATGACCCAACGAAGAAAATGAGTAAAAGCGCTAGCTCGCCGGCTAATTATATTGCTTTAACAGATGCGCCAGAAATCGCGGCCAAGAAAATTATGCGCGCAGTTACGGATTCAGGTTCGGAAATTAAATTTGATCAAAAGAAAAAACCGGCGATTTCTAATTTAATGACGATTTATTCGCTTCTATCCGACATAAGCATTAAAGAGTTAGAAAAAAAATATCAAGGCAAGGGTTACGGCGATTTTAAAAAAGATTTAGCCGAAATAGTAAAAAACTTTTTAATTGAATTTCAGATTAAATATAATAGTTTTGAAGATGATGATGTTAAACAGATTTTAAAAGATGGCGCGGAAAAAATTAGACCGATCGCCGAAGCGACGATAAAAAAGGCAAAAGAAAATTTAGGCATTAAAATTTAAAATATGGATATTCAAGAACTTTTAGCTTCGGCTAAAACTCAAGATTTTGATCGGTTTGAACAAAAATTAAATAGTTTAGTTAGGGAGAACTATCATTTTAGAAATTTAGACGAAGGCAATAGAAAAATAATTTTAGACATGATTAAAAAGCATATCGGCGAGATTCATCGTGGTATGGGCATTTCTTCGGTAACGCTACAAAATGAAGCTTATCGACTTTATCAAAATAGAATAAAATTAAAATTATCCGAAGAAGATTTAGCCGATATTAAAAAGATATTGAGTTTGTTTAAAAAATAGAGTTCAAATAAAAAACCGAGGTAACGTAGCCTCGGTTTTTTTGTATGAAATTTTAATTCAAGCTTTCAACATTAACTCCGTAACTCCAGTCAACTTCTTTAGAACTATGCAAAAGATTATTAATATATTTTTTTAATTCATCATATTTACCCTGAGTTTGAGCTTCAAATTTTATAGTTAAATATGGGCCATTTTGCGAATAACGAATAACTAGCATTGAATCAGGCGAATCTAGGCGAACACCGTCGCCAGCGCGTTCATCATCTATGATTTCAGCATCTGGAAAATCAACGCGTAATATTTTTGCGAAATTTTCCGTTAAACTAACTTTTATTTCATCGGCACAACCGACTTTTATTTCTGGGCTAGATATATATTTAGGTAAAGACGAAACGGCTTGAGCTAAAGTTTGATTAGTGCGCGACAAATAAGAAAGTAGCCTTAAGGTAGTATATAAACCGTCGTCATGATTATAAAAATCGGTAGAGAAAAAGAAATGACCGGATAATTCGCCGATAAAAGCGGCTTTAACTTCCTGATTTTTCTTTTTTAAAAATGAATGGCCAGTACGCCACATAAACGGTATGCCGTTGTATTTTTTAATTGTGTCTTCCACTACTTTAGAACATAAAGTGTTAAACATAATTTTTGCGCCTGGATGATCGTTTAAAACATCAACCGCAAAAAGCGCGACTAAAACGTCGTTCCAAATTATGCCGCCTTCATTATCTACTATGCCGATGCGGTCGCCGTCGGCGTCATAAGAAAATCCTAAATCAGCTCCGGTTTCCATTATTTTATTACTTAATCTTTTGGCAACTGCGTTTTCAGTCGGGTCAGGCGTGCCTAAAGGAAAAGATGAATTAAGCTCGCAGTTAGTTTCTATAACTTCACAACCGGCTTGTCTAAGTAAATCTGGCGCAATCACTCCGGCCGTAGCGCAGCTGGCGTCAATAACAACCTTGAATTTTTTTTGTAGTGGCAAGCGTTTTAAAATGTCGTTAAAATAATCTTGCCTAATATCTTTGGTTTCATTTTTACCCAGCGTTTCACCAGGTTCATAATCTTCTTGCTCAACCATCTCGCGTAATTTTTGAATACCATCGGAAACCATAGTTTCTGAAAAATCTATGGCAAATTTAAAACCATTATATTCGGCAGGGTTATGCGAAGCCGTGACGAAAGCTCCGCCCTTTATGTTTAAAAAATATTGCGCCCAATAAAAAGTACCAACTAAATTTAAGTCCATATCAACCGTATCTATGCCAGCCCAATTATAACCTTTAATTAGGCTAGTTGAATATTCTTCGCTGGTAGCGCGCGAATCATGGCTTACTAAAGCCTTAACAATGCCATTACGTTTTAAATAAGTGCCGTGAGCTTTACCTAAATGTTCAACGATTTCTGGAGTTAAATCTTTGCCGGCCACGCCTCTTAAATCGTAGCCACGAAACATATGTGGATTTACTTGCATGTTTTTAAATTAAGATTAAATCAAAGGCGATGTATAAGCATCGCCTTTTTTATTTTAACAAAATATATTATGTTTGTTAAGCTTTTTTTAATGCTAGCATAATGCCGCCTAATCCAAAAAGCATCGCCATTAAGGCCATAATCCAGCCGATAAATGGAATGGCAAAAATTAAATATGCTATTACAATACCAAAAATCATAGCCAAAATTAAAGAATCTTTTTGCTTGAGCCAGTATTTTGATAAAATAGCGCGACCAATTAAAATACCAACTAAAATTTTACTAACATACATTGCGATTAACCAGAGCGCCATTAAAATTAAAGCTAAAGGAATGCCAATAATGGTAATTAATAAAATAATGGCGATAATCGGTGTTAATAGTAAAGCTAAAATTCCCCAGCCTAGCGAAGCGCCGGCTTTAGCCAATATTAAGTCGGTAATTTTAATAATTTGTTCTCGCCAAAAACTAATTAAAACTAAACCAATAACTAAAGCTGAAAAAAGTGAAATTAATTTTCCCCACCACCAACCTAAATTAGCTAAGTTTGATTTTTTAGTAACTGCGGTTGGATAATTATGAATTGTTTCTCCAGTAATAACCGCGCCAGCATCAATGGCTGCATCTTTATTTGATTTATATTTTAGTTGGCCGTTAATTTTTGCTGTGCTAGTTATTGCTAATTGTTTTTCATTATTATTTTGCATGCCAAAATCAAGATTAATATTTTTTCCGATTTGTCCGGCTAAATTAACTTTACCAGCGCTACCATATAAGTCGCGGCCGACTTTGCCATTTAATTCAAAAATATTGCCGAGGATTAATAAGTCCCAACCAATAGTAGAGCTAGCCGAAGTTATGCCTGTAGCGCCTATAATAATGCCGTTTCGTTCTGCTTGTCCGTTGAAATTAATAGTATTACCGGCTAAGCGTAAATTACCACCGATTTTGCCATTAATATTAATAGATTGTCCGGCGCAAATAACATCACCGGCTACATCGCCGTTAATATTAATAGATTGTCCGGCGCAAATTATGTCGCCGGTAATTTTACCGTCAATAACCAAGCTTGAGCCAGCGGCATAAAGGTTGCCTTCAATAATTTCGTCTTTTGGCACATAAACTGAATCGCCATTTTTAACGCTATAAGCCGAGGCCGCTAAGGGAAGTAAAAGCGCAAAACAGGCGATTATAATTGCTTTTTTCATAATTTTATGGTTAAATTTATATGTTTTAATAATAACATTTAAGAGAATGACAATCAAGGAAAAACAAAATAAAAAAAATGCTATTAATGAATTGCTTAGCGGAAAAATTAATTCGCGCTCTGACTTAATGGCGGTTAAAAGAAAGCTGGCCAAAAAATACGGCCGGTCTATTTTATCGCATTCAGAAATTTTAAAAGAATATAGAAATGGAATGACTAAAAGGCAGCCAGATTTAGAAAGAATTTTACGCAAGCGATCAGTGCGTACTATGTCTGGTATCGCGCCGGTGGCGGTTTTAACAAAACCATATCCTTGCCCAGGCGAATGTGCTTATTGCCCAACCGAAAAAGATGTGCCGCAAAGTTATTTATCTAACGAACCGGCGGTCATGCGCGCCATTCGTTGTAATTATGATCCATACAAACAAGTACAATTGCGTTTGCGCGCTTTAGAAGCTAACGGACACGAACCAACAAAAATTGAATTAATTGTTATTGGTGGAACCTGGTCGGCGTTACCGGAAAATTATAAATATTGGTATATCACGCAATGCTTTAAAGCGGCAAATAATTTTGAAAAAGAAAAAAATGAAAAAATTAAAATTCAAAAGTTAGATTCAAAAATAAAAATTGGGATTTTAAAAAAGTTATTATTTGGAGAGCAGAAAAAAAATGAAAGCGCTAAATACAAAATTATCGGCATAACTTTAGAAACGCGTCCGGATTATATTAATAATAAAGAACTATTAGAAATGCGCGAACTAGGCGCGACGCGCGTAGAACTCGGCGTGCAAGCGATTGATGATAAAATTTTAAAATTAAATAAACGCGGACATGGCGTAGCTGAAACCGTTAAAGCGACCGAGATGTTAAAAAACTATGGCTTTAAAGTAACTTATCATATTATGCCAGGGCTACCCGGCGCGACGGCGAAAAAAGATTTGGCTATGTTTAAAAAATTATTTTCTGAAGAAAGATTTCAACCAGATCAATTAAAATTTTATCCGACCGTAGTAACGCGCGGTAGTTTATTATATAAATGGTGGCGAGCCGGAAAGTATAAACCGTATTCGGATAAAGTTTTACAAAATTTAATTGTGGAATGCAAAGAAATTGTGCCGCCGTATGTGCGTATTATTAGATTAATTCGGGATATCCCAGGAGAATCAATTATCGCCGGCAATATGATAACTAATTTACGGCAGGTTATGAAAGACCAGGGCGTGAAATGTAAATGTATTAGATGCCGGGAAGCAGGAGAAAAAAAGTTTAAAGTTGAAAGTTTAAAGTTGAAAGTTATAAAATATAAAGCCTCAAAAGGAGTAGAATATTTTTTTCAGGCGGTTGATAAAAAAGAAGATATTCTTTATGGTTTTTGCCGGTTAAGATTAGGAGAAAAAAATAAAGCGGCCATGATTCGTGAGTTGCATATTTACGGAGAATTAGTGCCGGTTGGAAAAAATAAAAAAATTCAGCATGCAGGTTTAGGAAAAATGTTAATGCAGGAAGCGGAAAAAATTGCTAAACAAAAAAAATATAAAAAAATCGCTGTGATTTCTGGTATCGGTGTGCGCGGCTATTATAGAAAGTTAGGCCATAGATTAGAGAATAGTTATATGGTAAAAAGTTTGATATAATTGTTTACATAAATTTATAAATAAAAAATATGAATCCCAAAAATGCGGCAAATTTCATTTTTGAAATAAATCAATTAAAACGTATTAAGCATAACGGCTTTAAGTTATGCGGCATAAAAGATCCGGATAGCGTAGCCGAGCATGTAATGCGGGCAGCGCAAATCAGTTATATTTTAGCCGTGATGGAAGGCATAAAAAATCCGGAGAAAGTTGCGGCTATGATTTTAGTTCATGATAATGGCGAAATTAGAATTGGTGATCACCATAAAGTTGCAGCCAGATATTTTAATAGCGAAGAAGCGGAATCCCATGCTTTTAATGACCAGGTGGAAAAATTAGCTAAAGTTGGCGAAAAATGGAAGAAATATTTTGATGAATTTGAAAACAGAAATACTAAAGAAGGTATAATTGCTAAAGACGCTGATTGGCTAGAGCAGGCTTTTCAAGCCAAAGAATATGTTGATTTAGGCTATAAATCTGCCCAAGGTTGGATTGATAATGTTGGTAAAGCCATAGAAACAAAATCAGCCAAATTAATTTTTAAAGAGATGACAAAACTTGAATTTACAGATTGGTGGAAAGGTTTAAAGAAAATGACTTATAAAAAATTAAGATAAACTATTGACAAGTTAAAAAATTTTTAATAGTATGTAGAAAGTGTTTTTAAATATTGGCTCTTTTTGTTTTCTATTTTAATGAAAGGAGGGTAAGGGGATTGAATCCAGATGTATGTGGTGTTGTATTAATTTTGCTTTTAGCGCCGACTATTATTTATAAATTTTATTGCAACTTGGCGGCGACTAAGTTAAGGCAAAGTTTTTACTCAGACAATATCGTTTGCCACCGGACAGAAAATCCGTCTCGCAGGCGATAGCGGACCTCGGAAATATTCCGAAGAAAAAACGGCTCAAAGCCATAACACCGCGATAACCCGTAAGGAGGGTATCATGTGTTGTAGGATTGAATGAAGAAAGCTCCCGCAGAGAAAACGTGATCGTCGCCTTGAAAAGTCAAGCCAACGGCGGCATTTTCGCAGCAGAGACGGCCAAAGCCTAACCTTCACCTGTACCATAGGCTTTTAGCCTGAAGTAAAAAAAGCGGTAGGACTTTCGAGCCCTACCGCTTTCACTTTTTTTAAAAATTATTTAATAATAAAAAAATCCCTCTTCGGAAAGAAGAGGGTTTATATTGCTTCCACAATTTTTACCACGAAGCAAGTTTTTTTTCGAAAAAGTCGGCGTCAGGATAGTTTTTTAGAGATAAGTTTTTTTGGACAGTTTGTTTTTCGCTGATAATTTTTCCAAATTCTGCCAAAAATTCTTCCTCCATTATTTCCACATCATCGGCTGTGAGCCTTGATGCCAACTTTGCGAAATCATCAGCTAACGCTATAAGTTTCGCAATTTTTTTTTCAATTTTTCCTTTATAATCAATCATTTGCCGTCTGGTGTATCTTCTGCAGAGTTGCCATAACTGAGTATGTTTAGTAACTTCAAGTAAATGATCAATTCTTTTTTTCTCCAGCATTAATGCCGCGATTCTTCTTTCTTTTGCAGTTTGATAAAACAAAATAACCGCTTTTATACCTTCTCGATTAAGACCTTGATTTTCTTTGGCAATTTTTGTTTTATTACGCACTAGAAATCCCCCTTATTTTTTATTGTTTTGTTTTTCTAAATTTTGTCCGACATTTTACTTTAATATATAAAATAAATCATGTCAAACAAATTATTGACCAAAGAGGCTTTTTATAATAATATTAAAGCATAATTAACCTAGTTAGTTTTTATTGCTAACAAGGGAAAGGAGGATAATATTTTAACGATTGTCGTTATTTTCAGAGTTTCTTAACCCGGCCAAAATATTTTAGGAGGGATAATTATGAAGAAGTTTTGGCTTGTTCTGCTGTCTGTAGGGTTGGTCATGGCATTCGCGTAGCTGTCAGAGCAGACATTAAACTTCGCGAAACCAGAAATATTAACTTCAAACAAACCAAAGTTTAGGGCGGAGGTTTGAATGGCAAAAGTATTCCTAAAAGGTAGGGGAGAGATTTTTTGGCATCGGATCTTAAGATCCTTTAAATAAGGAGCAGTTAGAAAATTAACTGGAAGAGTTAACTAAAAACTAAACGACGTAAAAAGTTGAATTAAACCAAACTAAAAAGTTAACAAATTAGAACCTTTAACCGAGGCAGGGCCTAAAAACCCTGCCTTTTTCTTTTTGACAAAGTACCATATTTAAATTAAGATTATAACACAAGTTTACTAAATTAAAATCAATAAAATGTTATAAAAAGCAACCAAATTTTAATAATTTCATTAATTAATTTTAACTTTTAAAAATATGTTAAGCTATAAAAATTTAAACGAACAAGATAAAGAAGTTATGGCCGCGGTCAAAAGAGAAATGACTAGGCAAGCAGAAGAAATGGAATTAATTGCTTCGGAAAATTATGCATCAAAAGCCGTGTTAGAAACTATGGCCACTGTTTTAACTAATAAATATTCTGAAGGCACACCAGGTCATCGTTATTATGGCGGCAACCAATATATTGATGAAGTGGAAAATATTGCTAGAGAACGGGCGAAAAAATTATTTTCCGCCGAACATGTTAATGTCCAGCCTTTATCCGGTTCGCCGGCTAACGCGGCTGTGTATATGGCATTTTTAAAACCAGGCGATAAAGTTTTAGGTTTGAAACTTGACCATGGCGGGCATTTATCGCACGGCCATCCGGTAAATTTTTCCGGCATGTTATATAATTTTACCCAATATGAAGTTGATCCGGCTACCGGCAAAATTAATATGGATAAAGTTAGAGAAATTGCAATCAGAGAAAAACCAAAAATGATTGTAGCTGGTTATAGCGCTTATTCTCGAGAAATTGAATGGCAAAAATTTAAAGATATTGCGGATGAAGTTGGCGCGTTTACTTTTGCCGATATAGCGCATACGGCCGGTTTAATTGCAGCCGGAGAAATGAATAATCCGGTGCCGATTTTTGATGTAGTTTCAACCACGACTCATAAAACTTTGCGCGGACCGCGCGGCGCTATGATAATGTGTAAAGAACAATTCGCTAAGCAAATTGATAAAGCGGTTTTCCCCGGTATGCAAGGTGGCCCACACGATCACATAAACGCAGCTAAGGCCGTGGCATTCGGCGAAGCTTTAAAACCAGAATTTAAACAATATGCTAAACAAGTAATCGTCAACGCCAAACTTATGGCCGAAGAATTTATAAAATTAGGCTATAAAGTAATTTCCGGCGGCACGGATAATCATTTAATGGTAGTTGATATGACGAGTAAAGATATCGGCGGAAAAGATGTTGAAGTTATTTTAGAGAGATGCGGTATTTCGGTTTCCCGTTCCACTATTCCGAATGACCCAAACCCGCCGATGAATCCGTCGGGCGTTCGTTTCGGCACAGCGGCTATAACTACCCGCGGCATGAAACAAGAAGAAATTAAAAAAATTGTTGCTTGGATTAATGCGGCCATTAAAAATAAGGAAGAAATAGAAATATTAGAAAGTATTAAAGAAGAAGTTAAAAAAATGTGTTTGGAATTTCCCATACCGAGTATTTAATTATGTTTAAAATCATTGATGGTAAAAAATTAGCTGAAAAAATGAAAGATGATATCGTTAAAGAAATTCTCAGCTTAAATAAAAATATTCATAATATTACCAGGCCGAACTTGGCAATTATTTTAATCGGTGAACGACCGGACTCAGAGTTGTACGTAAGTCTAAAAGAGCGCGAAGCCAAAAAAGTCGGGATTGATACGCATCTATATAAATGCGCGGGGAACATTAGCGAGCAAGAAGTTTTAGAGATGATAAAATGTTTAAATGAAGACGAAACTATTGATGCGATTTTAATCCAGCTTCCGTTACCTGACAAAATTGATACAGATACAATTATTATGGCGCTTGATTCAGCTAAAGATGTTGACGGTTTTCATCCTGACAATTTAGAAAAATTACTCTCTGATTGCCATTCTTCCGCTTTAATGCCGCCGGTATTCGCTACAGTTTTAGAGATGTTAAATGATATAAATTATAAAATTGAAAATAAGCAAGTTTGTATTATTTCTAATTCAGATATTTTCGGAAAAAGTTTAGCCTATGTTTTAAAATGCCGGGGCGCTAAAACAGAAATGGTTAAAGCGGATGACAAAAAGTTAAAAGATACAACTAGACAAGCTGACATTTTAATTACGGCCGTAGGCAAACCAAAGTTTATAAAAAAAGACATGATAAAACAGGACGCGGTGATTATAGACGTAGGCATTTCTAAACAAAGCGGGAAAACTGTTGGCGATGTTGATTTTGAAGATGTAAAAGATAAGGTTGGTTATATTGCGCCGGTACCCGGCGGCGTCGGACCTATGACTATTGCCATGGCGTTTAAAAATACAGTAGAGATTTACAAAAAGAGAAAGAAATAAAATAGTTAAAATAAAAAGAACCCGGAATTTATTTTCCGGGTTTTGTATTACCTTTAGTGCTTAGGCGTAAAATTCGATGATTTTTTCTGCTTCTTTCGGGTTTAATCGCGCCATAGTGCAGATACTGATAATGTCGGCGCCAGCTTCATTAAAATATCTGTTGGCATCATCAAGACAAGTTATGCCACCCCCCATAATGATATCAGCGTGAGTTTTTTTTCTAAGTAGGCAGTTGTATTCAAAGGCCATACGACTTATTGGTTTGCCAGAAACTCCGCCGCCGCCAACATCAGCCAAGGGGGAGGGGGCGCCATTTTTGTATACCATGTCATAAGGGATGGTGTTAATAGCATGAATAACGTCCGCGCCAAACCTAACTAATTCCTGGACAAATTCAATCGGATGAACATAACTAATTTTGGCGATTATAATAAGATTGGGGAATGCTTTTCTGACGGCTTTAGTACAAGCCAGGGCATCGGCTATGTTTTCTCGGATTTTTTCTTTAGAATTTGGGCAGGAATAATTTAATTCCACCGCCCAAAAATAATGTTCCATTATCCGGCTATATCTTTTTATCGCCTGGACAGTTGCTTTAATTGTGATATCAAGACCGGCCTCAATTGGCTTGTTTTGTTTAGCCGCGATTTCTCTACCTTTAGCAAATTGCGGGTAAAAATTAGGAATTACTTTAAAACCATAACTGCAGGCAAAAGCGGCTCCTTTAGAGTTTATTCTGACCCCGTGGTTGGTTAAACCATAAGCATTTAGCAATCCATTTTCGCCTATTTGTTGAATATATTTCCAAGTAAAAGGATTGCCCAAAATAAAATTGCCAGTGTTCTTTTCTGCCGTTGATGATTTTGTTAAATTATAAATTTCGGCTTGTTTTATAACTCTCATCAACCTTTGGTATGGAGGAAATAAAGTTAATGGAAACATGCCGCTACCAGAATGTCCCATTATAGATGAAGTTATTACCCGAGAAATCGTGTTTCCTAAAATCGTTTTTTTCATATTCTCTCCTTGTAAGTTGTTAAAAGATCGGTTTATTTTAGATTTTTTGTCTTAATTTTTGTCTTGTGTTAATCTTAAATTAGTTTATTAAATAATAATTGTCAAATGGCTGAAAATAACAAAAAACAACAACTTTTAGAACTGCTTAAACTTCATTATGGTTTTAAGGCATTTCGACCTGGCCAGGAAAAAGTAATTGATAATATTTTAGCTGGAATTTCTACGGTAGTAATCATGCCGACTGGCGGCGGCAAATCGCTATGTTATCAATTACCAGCCTTAGTTTTAGACGGCGTTACTTTAGTAATTTCGCCCTTAATTGCTTTAATGAAAGATCAAGTTGATGGTTTACAAAAAATTGGCATACCAGCCACTTTTATAAATTCTTCCATCAGCCAAACTGAAACTGCTAATAGGATAGAAGCGGTTAAAGCCGGCCAATACAAGTTGCTTTATATCGCGCCAGAAAGATTTTATAGCTCCGACTTTATAGCTGCTTTAAAACAAATTAAAGTGAGTTTATTCGCGGTTGACGAAGCGCATTGTATTAGTCAATGGGGTCACGATTTTAGACCAAGTTATATAAAAATGAAAAGCGCGATTGAAAATTTAGGCAATCCTATAGTTTTAGCTTTAACCGCTACGGCCACGCTAGAAGTTAGAGATGACATTATAAAACAATTAGGTTTAATTAATCCGAGTTTAGTTATTACTGGTTTCGCGCGACCGAATTTGCAGTTTGGCGTGATTAATACTCAGGATTCGCGTAAACCGCAATTTGTTTTAGACGCAATTTCTAGCGCGCCTGACGGAACCGGCATAATTTATGTTGGTACAAGGTCGCGCGCCGATGAATTGTTGCAAGTTTTATTGGGCAATAATATTGAAGCTGTTAGTTATCATGCGGGCATGGAAGCGGAAGACAGAAAATGGGTGCAAGAAAATTTTATGAAAGGCAAAGCTAAAGTTATCGTTGCCACTAATGCTTTTGGCTTAGGTATTGATAAGCGCGATATTAGATTTGTTATTCATTATGATATGCCGGGCACGATTGAAGCTTACTACCAAGAAGCCGGTCGAGCCGGCCGTGATGGCAAACAAAGTTTTTGTTTATTACTTTACAGTCCGCGCGATCGTTATTTACAAGAATTTTTTATAAAAGGCGATAATCCGCCACCAGAAATGATTTTAGAAATGTATGAAATTTTAAAGAATTACGAGACCGACACGATTTTAATTACTTATTCCGAAATTGCGGAAATGTTATCGGATAAAGTTCCAGAAATGGCCGTTGGTACTGGTTTAAAAGTTTTAGAACGCGAGGGTTATATAGCGCGCTCGCATGATCGCGTTGGGCAAGCGTATATAAAAGTTAAAAGTGAAAAGCTGAAAACTGAAAGTCAAAAATTTAAAAGTAAAAGCCAGCGCAATAATTTGGAACAATTAATAAATAAATATGGTGACGAACTAGAGAAAGGTATGTATGCTAATTTAGAAGAGATGGCAGATATTTTAAAAGTTAAGAAAGATACTTTGGCGCGTTTAATTAAAAAATTAAAAGAGTTGGAATTGGCTGAATATGTTCCGCCGTTTCGCGGCACAGAAATAAAAATTTTAAAACGGGTAGAGGGAGATGAAGTTAAATTAGACTTCGCGGCCTTGAAACACAAATTAAAGCATGCTTATAAAAAGTTAGATTTAATGGAAAATTATATTTATCATTTTGGTTGTCGGCAAAAATATATTTTAGATTATTTCGGCGAGCTCGAAGCCGATAAATGCGCTAAGTGCGATAATTGTTTAGTAAAAGATATGGGCGAAGTAGAAAAAGTTCAATTTGAAGAAAAACACAAAAAGAAAACTTCAAGCCTATCAACTAAGTTAACACAACTAGAAACTTTGGAATTATGGAATAAAGGATTAAGTTTAGAAAAAATCGCCGAAGCGCGAGAGTTAACGATTGATACGATTATTAGCCATTTATGTTTTTTAATAGAAAAAGGTTTAGGAGTTAAGATTGATAAATTAGTAAAGCTAGAGCGGCAGAAAAAAATTATAGCCGCGATTAAGACTGCTGGCACGGATAAATTAACGCCAATTCACGAGATATTGGGCGAAGATTATAGCTGGGATGAAATAAAGCTAGTTTTAGCCAAAATAAAAAGTAAGAAATAGTTGACTTTTTATTTAAAATTAGGTAAAATCTTTTTAGAAAATTAAAGACTAACCCAAGGAGGAAGGGGGTTAGTTTTTGTTTTATATATAGATGGATCTTTGACAATTTAATAAATAATAATGGAAAGAAGTATAAACTAATATAAATGATATGAAAGGAAAGGGTGAAAGAAGATGATGGAAAAAATTACTTTAAGGTTATTATGTATCGCAAGCGGTAGTGGTACTGACTTCGAGTCAATTGCTAAAGCATTCGTAAAAGGACAATTAACCAATGATTATTTTGAAGTAAGGCTAGTGGGATTGATTAGCACTGTGGCTGGAGCTTTTTGTTTAAAGAGGGCGGAAACATATAAAATAATGGATTATACGATAGATAGAGAGTCCTTTAAACAACTTTGTGAAACTCCGACAAACAGTTTAATTTGTTTTAAAGAAAAAATGCTGGAAAAATTTAAACAGGTTGGCCCGGATTTTATTTTTACAGTTGGTTGTAAACATTTTGTGCCGGTGGTTAAACAATTCCCAGTATTTAATATCCACCCAGCAGACAAAGAGAAACATGGCGGTTTTGAGATGATGGGGTTAAAACCACATATCCACGTGCTCGAAGAAATAATTGATCAGATAAAAAGAAAAAAAGCGGATATCGGAGATAGATTTTTTACTTATCCGACTATCCACGAAATTCCTCTGTCAGCGACTGAAGACGTAAGCAAAAAATATGATGGTGGAGCGGAAATTTTAAGGGGTCAAGTTGAAATACCAACGCAAATAATAAACAAGTGTTTCAAAAAAATTATTACCATTGAAGAGGCGGCTGAAGCATTGCAGCAACATGTCCTGCCGTTTGAATGGCAGATGTTGCCTACCGGCGTGATGATGGCGGCGCAGAAGATATTCTTAAACAGAGGTGGTATAACACTTGTTTAATTAATCAAGGAATTTAATTTTAACCCCCGCTAACAATAAGTTAGCGGGGCTTTTTTATTAGTCGCCCTTTTCTTTTTGTCTAATAAATGTTAAAAATTAAATATGGATAAACAAACTCAAGAAAATTTATTAAATTTGGTTAAACGCAATTATGAAGAAATTGCGCTTGATTTTGATACCACTAGAAAAAAATTTTTATGGCCGGAGTTAATAAAATTAGCTGAATTTGTTAAAAATGGTGATAAAATTTTAGACGTGGGCTGTGGTAATGGCAGATTAGTAGAAGCGTTTAAAAATAAAAAAATAAATTATTTAGGCGTGGATAATAGTGAAACATTAATTGAAGCAGCAAAAAACAATTATCAAATCTCAAATATAAAATTTTTATTAGGCGATATTTTAGAATTAGATAAATTGCCAGAAAATAATTTTGATTATATTTTTTGCATCGCGGTTTTTCATCATCTGCCGAGCGTAGATTTAAGAATAAAAGCCTTAGAACAAATGAAAAATAAAATTAATAATAATGGCAAGATTATAATTACGGTTTGGAATTTTTGGAGCAAGGAAAAATATAGAAGAATAATTTTAAAGTATGGTTTATTAAAAATATTTGGTATAAATAAATTTGATTTTGGCGATATTTTATTTGATTGGAAAAATAATAAAGGCGAAAAAATTAGCCAGCGCTATTATCACGCTTTTACTAAAAATCAATTAAAAAAACTTGTTTCTCAAGCGGGATTTAAAATAGAAAAATTGTATAAAGATAAATATAATTATTATTTGGTTTTAACTTTACACTTAAAATAAGCGCAAGGCTTTAAAAAATAATATTAAAAAACAGCTATAAATTTTTTATGCTGTTTTTGTTTTTTACATAAATTAGTAATTCTGGTATAATATAACAAGAACTTATCTAAAAAATAAATTTTAATTTATGACTCCCAAAAAAGCTACAATAATTATTTTAGTGTTGTTTTTAATTTTATTGGTAATTTTTTTAATTTTGTATTACATGAATAAAACGCTTATTTTGCCAAATGCAAACAATGGATTAAATAATAATCAAGCCGAACAACTTAATGGCGATAAAGCCGTTGGCACTACCACAACCGACATGATACAACAGAAAGTAGATAAAGTAATAGAAGATGCCAAAAACGATCCCGCGGCGACAGAAGATACTGTTAGACAAGAAGTGATTAGTACTATTAATACTGAAATTATAAAGTACGAACAAAATAAAACCCCAGAACAAAAAGAGGCTGATTTAAAAGCGCAAGAAGAAAGGCAGAAAATTATAGATGAAATCAACAATCAAATAAAAAAGGAAATTAATTAATTGTTTTTATTTATGTACCAGAAGCATTTTAAAATCTCTCTTCTTCTAATTACGGCTGTTATTTTAACTCTAGGCCTATCTATTTCATTTCAATCTCTCCTGGCCGCCTGGATCGCGCCTTTAGCTAACCCGGCGACTTGTAATACCGGTGATCCAGGTTGCGACGAACCGCTTAACGTTGGCCCACTTTTACAATCTAAATTAGGAGCTTTATGGATTAATACTAACGGCATTTCTCCTTTAGGTTTGATTGTGGAAAAAGGGAATGTTGGGATTGGGACGACGAACCCGGCAAATCAACTATCAGTAGTTAGCGACGGCAGTTATTCTGAAATTGGTGATTATTCTTATAATTCTGTTTTTCCTGGTTATGGACCTTCTTTCAAGGGTTATCGCGCTCGCGGAAGCGTTTCAAGTCCAGCCGTTGTACAAAATAATGATGGGCTCATGTCTTTAAATGGATATGGATATAGTGTTGCAGCTGGCCTTTTTCCCTTTTTTCCGGCAGCAATGATATATATTGCAGCTGATGGCGAATGGGATACTGCCGGGGACACAACAGATACTCCAGGCCGTATCTCGTTCTTTACTAGCCCTGATGGCACAAATACTATTGTTGAACGAATGCGTATAGATAATCAAGGTAACGTCGGCATTGGGATAACCACTCCAAGCGCAAAATTAACAATCGGTGGCACAGCCGGCGTAGATGGTATTAAATTTCCTGATGGGACTTTACAAACAACAGCGTATATTGGTGGCGCCACGGATATAAAACAAAGTAATGGATGTACGTGGTATTCTGGAGGTTGCGTTAGAGGTGCTTATGCCAGCCCAGGCACATCATCTATTAGTTGCCCGGATGGCAGTTATGTAGCTAGTATTAAGACAACTCTTTGTAGTTCAGGTGGTAATAGCACTGATAATAGTGATTGGGAGGAAATTAAAACAGAAGCATACTGTTGTTATTTTATTCCCACAGAGCTTCTTTACCAAGGCATACATACGCCTTCTAATTGTATAAGCTTGGGCGGAACTGTTATGAATGATGGCGCAAATAGTTATTGTAGATTATCAATTAGTAGCTGCCCGAGCGGATGGTCAAATTACTATAATTATTCAGCCACTGTTGTAAGGACTTGTACCGGAACTACAAATAATGCTACGAATTGTCCAGCCCAATCATGCACGACTGCTAGCCACGCATGGGCTAATATAGCTAAAGAGACATGTATATATAACAATCGCACTTATTCTTGGGGTTCTTGTCATGATACAGCTCAGACTTGCAGCGCTACTATTAACCAGCTGGGGTGTTATTAAAGAAATTTTTGTTGTTGATTTTTATTTTTACTTATGTTAGCATAGCAATAGAACTCCTGATTTAGGAGTTTTTTGCTATAATATAATCAAGGGTTTTTACCACGTTTTTTGCCCCGGTAGCTCAACTGGATAGAGTGTGTGGCTTCGGACCACAAGGTTAGGGGTTCAAATCCTCTCCGGGGCACAAATAAAAATTTGGCTGGGTAGCTCAGTTGGTTAGAGCGTGGCACTCATAACGCCAAGGTCGAGAGTTCAAGCCTCTCCCCAGCCACTAAAACAATTAATTTTGCGCTGTTAGCTCAGCTGGTAGAGCAGATCCCTCTTAAGGATAAGGTCACAGGTTCGAATCCTGTACAGCGCACAAAAAAATAAAACTCCGCCGAAGGTGGGGTTTTATTTTTTTGTATGTTGTGCGATAGAGAACCTGCTATGTCGGGGTGGGGCTTTCGCCCCTTCAAATCCTGTGCAGCGCACAAAAAAGAAGGCTTTTAAAGCCTTCTTTATTTATATCAGCCTGTTTTTTATTTTCCTTTTAATGCGTCTTTTAAAGTTTTTCCAGTTTTGAATTTAGCTACTGTGACTTGTGGAATTTGAATTCTTTCAGATGGTTTTTGCGGGTTAACACCGCCGCGAGCATGGCGAGATTTTGCCATAAAAGTTCCAAAGCCAGTTATAGTAACTTCATTGCCGGCTTTTAGTTCTGCGATAATTGTGCCGACTAAAGCTTCAATCATATCTTCGGCCTGTTTTTTTGTTACCGCTACTTCAGCGGCAATTTTTTCTATTAAGCCTGCTTTGTTCATAAATTTTAAAGTTAATTTATTATTTTATATTAATGTATTTTGTGATTGGTTTAATGCTTTTTGTTTGTTTTGTTTTTGGATCAATCGTTAACAAGACGGCGTTAAAACAAGTTCGGCCTTTTTCCGGAATAGTATGCGAAGTTTTAATCTGAGTTAAAAAAGTTTTAATGATACCTTCTTTATCTACTCCTAAAACTCCATCAGCGAATCCAGTCATGCCAATGTCGGTAATTAGCGCTGTGCCTAATTTTGAAATTTGCGCGTCAGCCGTCATGATGTGCGTATGAGTTCCTAAAATAGCGCTTATTCGTCCGTCTAAATAATGACCTAAAGCAATTTTTTCTGAGGTGGCTTCCGCATGTATATCAACTATTATAGCAGATAGATTATTATTGGCAAGATTAGACAAAATTTGGTCAACTTTGTTAAATGGATTATCATAATCCATAGACATAAAAACTTGCCCGATTAAGCTGATTAAAAGTATTTTATGACCATTTTTTAGTTCAATAATTATAGAACCTTTACCTGGAGCGTTTTCGGAATAATTAGCTGGACGGAGTAATGGCAGATCACTGTTATATATATTTAGTGAGCCGGTATTGCCGAAGCAATGATCACCGCCGGTAAAAGCATCAACTCCAATTTTTTGCATTTCTTTTATAGTAGTTTCAGAAACTCCATTGCCATGAGCTAAATTATCCGCGTTTAAAATAACTAAATCAGGCTTAAATTCTTTTTTAAGTTTAGGCAAAAATTCTTGAACTGCTCGGCGGCCAATTTTACCATTAACTTCACCGATAAAGAGAATGTTTAACATAACATGAATTGTCATTGCGAGGAGCTTCAGCGACGAAGCAATCTCGCGAAGATTTTTATAAAATAAAACCTAGCAACAGAAAAAACTATAATTTAAATAAATAGCGCGTGAGATTACTTCGCTCCTTTCAGTCGCTCGCAATGACAGACTAATTATCTCGCGTACTCGGTTACGCGCATTTCTCTAATGACGTTAACTTTTATTTCTCCAGGATATTTTAATTCTTGTTCAATTTTTTTAGCGATTTCTTTAGCTAAATTAATTGCTGCTAAATCGTCTATTTTATCAGGCGTGACAAAGATTCTAACTTCGCGGCCGGCTTGAATGGCGTAAGCTTTTTCAATACCATCAAATGAAGTAGCAATTTTTTCTAGCTCTTCTAGGCGTTGAATATATTGATCAAAAGTATCGCGGCGAGCGCCTGGTCGAGCGGCTGAAATAGCGTCGGCAACTTTAACGATAACAGAAATTAATCCGTCTGGTCTGTCTTCATGGTGAGTTAAAATCGGCGCGATTATTTCCGGAGTTAAATTAAATTTTTTACCGATGTTGGCGCCGATTTCTGGGTGGGTGCCTTGGACTTCATGATCGACTGCTTTACCGATATCGTGGAGTAACCCGCCTTTTTTAGCGAGAGTTACGTCCGCGCCCATTTCTTCGGCGAGTAAAGCTGATAAATGCGCTACTTCTACTGAATGGCGTAAAGCATTTTGACCATAGCTTGAGCGATATTTTAAGCGGCCAATAATTTGCACTAATTTCGGGTCAAAACCAGTAACGCCAACTTCATACATGGCTTCTTCGCCAGCCTTTTTAATGTCTAAAGCTAATTCTTCTTTGGCTAATTTAATAGCGTCTTCAATTTTAGTTGGGTGAATGCGGCCATCTTTAATTAAGTGGTCTAAAGTTCTTTTAGCAATATGGCGCCTGATTGGCGAGAAGCCGGAAATAGTTATAGCGTTAGGCGTGTCGTCAACAATAATTTCTACGCCGGTAAGTTGTTCAATGACTTTAATGTTTCTGCCTTCGCGGCCGATAATGCGGCCTTTCATTTCGTCATTAGGCAAGTCAACCGTAGTAGTAGTAATTTCCGTGGCGTAAGTTGAAGCTAATCTTTGAATAGCGCCGGCCATTAAATCGCGTGCTTTATCATCTAAAGAATCAGAAGATTCTTTTTCAAGTTTATTAATTCTAATAACTAAATCATCTTTAATGTCGTTTTCAATGTTTTTAAATAAAACTTGCTTAGCCTCTTCTTTAGAAAGTCCAGCAATTTTTTCTAATTTAGCTAATTGGTCTTCATGGATTTTTTTAATTTTTTCTTTTACTTCTTCAACCTTATTAACTTTGTCATAAAGTTGCTGTTGCTTATCTTGCAACTCTAACAATTTTTGCGAGAAGACGGTTTCACGTTTTTCTAAACGAGATTGTAAGCCGTTAATTTCTCGGCGTCTTATTTCATCTTCTTTTTTAGCTTCCTCAATAATTTTTAAAGCTTTTTCTTGAGCTTCGAGTAGTAGTTCTTTTTGTTTGGCCTTAGTTTCATTTAAGATTTTTTCAGCGCGTGATTCGGCGCTCGTAACTTGAGCTAAGCCGCGGCTTTTTCTTACTAAATAACCAACAAAAAAACCACCGATTAAAGCTAGAATTCCAATAATTGCGTAATACATAAAATGATATTCCAGCGTCGGAGGCTAATTTTTTTATAACAAAACAAGACCAAATTTATTTTAGTTTGAGCAAAATATTTTGAGAGTAACTTTGAGTTTTAGAAAAAGTGTTAAGTACCACAAATTTGCGAATCTAATAGTAAAATTTAATCTTATCTGAATTATCCGTAAGCCTTCCGACTACTGAAGATTATTATTAATTGTTAACAGTTTTTAGCTTAACATAAGACTGGTGGTTTGGCAAGGGGTTATATTATTTTTATCCCTATTAAAGAGAGGAATAGATAAGATTTAATTTTGTTTATTATTAGCTAAAAAATAAATATTTATTGTGAAAAGTATTGACAAGATTATAAATATATGCTGTATTAATTTATTAAGCTAAAAAAGCTTAAAAAAGTCAAGCTAAGCAATCTTTAAAAATTTAATAAATAATAAAGGTGAAAACAATGCTGAGATAAGAGGCATGCCTCTATATATAGAATTAGGCATATAAAATTAATAGGCCTTAAAATTCTATAACAACTTCCCAGCATTATTTTCACCTTTATTAAGGAAAAAATAATCAGTAACAAGGAGGATACGACCATGGTAAATTGTAATAATTGTCAAAGGCGTTATTGCCCGACCTGCCCTGACAGAAAAGAAGGAATAGAAAGAATGGATGCATTTGCCAGGAAGGCGCGTTATTTTAAAGCCAAACAACAACCAAAGAAAACAAGCCAGACAACTTTCCCGCTTTTTTTCTTGATTGCAGTAGCAATCTTAGCCCTGATTTAAGAAAGGAAATCAGGACACCGGGGGAGGATAAAAAATTCTCCCCCAAAAACTTTTTAATTATTTATTTAATATATTCTAATATACAAAAACACGCTTCTAAAACGAAGCGTGTTTTTATTAAATGTTTTTTAAAAAAAGAGGGGAATAATAACTTTATTCCCCTAATGATTTTTGTTATGCCGCGTCGTATTGCTCCTTTGAAACAGAAATTCGCTTAACTTTACTACCGCAGTTTGGACAATTGTCTTCGGAGTTTGCAATATACGTTTGCGAGACAGTTTTACCTACACAGCCGCATCCACATATTAATAAATAGTAGTACATCTGGATCCTCCTTATCAACTTAAAATTTAATAATTTATTTTACAATTACTTTATCAACGATGCCGTATTTAACCGCTTCATCCGCGCTCATAAAATGATCGCGGTCAGTATCTTTTTCAATCGTTCCGATTGGTTGCCCAGTATGTTTAGCTAAAATTTTATTTAATTTTTCTCTAACTCTTAAAATATGTTCGGAGTGAATTTTAATGTCTGAGGCTTGGCCTTCAAAACCGCCCATAACTTGATGAATTAAAATTTCCGAATTCGGCAGAGTAAATCTTTTACCTTTAGTTCCAGCCGCAAGTAAAACCGCGCCCATAGAAGCGGCCATGCCTACGCAAATAGTGGAAACGTCAGATTTAATATATTGCATGGTATCATAAATAGCCATACCGGCCGTAACCGAACCGCCTGGAGTGTTTATATAAAATTTTATATCCTTGCCCTTACTTTCGGCGTCTAAAAATAAAAATTGAGCGATAATAATATTGGCTGTATGGTCAGTAATCTGTTCGCCTAAAAAAATGATGCGATCTTTTAATAGGCGAGAATAAATATCGTAAGCTCGTTCAATTTGGCCTGATTTTTCAATAACCGTTGGGATTAATGGCATATGTTTTAAATTTAATTATTAATTATAATTATTAAAATATTATTAATTTTAGTTGCTTTATCGCTTAAAGTCAATATTATTAAATTTTTAATTTCCAATTTTTAATTTTTAAATAATATCTGAATTTTTAATATTTAAATATTAGGATATTAAAAATTATTTATAAAATTACAAAATTAAAAATTCAAAAATTTTTACTCAATCTTCCAGCCCTTTTCCGTTTTTATAATTTTTCCTTCAGCGGTAAATCCGGCCGCTTTAGCATGTCCGCCGCCGCCTAAAGCGCGCGCTAATTTAGAAACATCTATTTTAGGTTTAGAGGTGCGCAAACTGCCTTTAATTCTGCCATCTGGTAATTCGCGCAAAATCATTACACCATTGACCGCGTTTAAGTTGCTTAAAAATCCGGACATACCCTCAAGTTCTTCTTCGGTTACTTCTTCGGGCACGTCTTCGCTTTTTAAAACTGTAAAACCAAAATTGTATTGTTTATTTATTTTTAAACCAGACATGGCCTTACCCCAAGTTTTCATAGAAGCAATTGATTTATTGCGCCAAGTATTTTCCATAATCTGAGGCAGTTTAGCGCCCTTAACTAACATTTCTGAAGCGATATTAACGGTCTCTGGGGAAGTTGAAGGATAAAGAAAATTTCCCGTGTCGGTTAGAATACCGGTTAAAACGCAGCTAGCCAGGTCTTTAGTTATTTTTATTTTATTGGCTTTAATAAAATAATATAATATCTCCGTAGTCGCGGCCGCGGCTGAATCGCGGACTTCTAAATCCGCGTAGTCTTTAATTTTAGGATGATGATCTATTTCAAGCACTAATTGATTAGGCTTACGGCCCAGAATTTCTTTAGTTAATTTTGTGCGTTCGACTGAACCGCAATCTAAGGTAATTATTAAATCAAAGTCAAACTTTTCGTAAAAATTTTTTAATTTTTCAAAATTTGGTAAAAAATCGTATTGATTGTTAACTTCGCTAGAGCAGTAAAGCCAATATTTTTTGTCGGTTAATTTTAAAACTTCTGCGATTAAACAAAGCGAAGCTAGGGCGTCGCCATCCGGTTGTTCGTGGGTTACAACCAAAATGTCGTTGGCAGTTTTTATTAAATTGTAGGCTTTTTGTAATAGTTGAGTTTCCATATTTTATTCCTCCTCTTCCTTTATCTGTTTAATTATATCTTCAATTTCGGCCGCGCGGCTTTCGGTTGTATCAAGCACCCAATGGAATCTTGGGATTTGTCTGATTCTTAATTTATTTTTTAATTCTCGGCTAAAAAGTCCGGAAAGGTGCCTCATCTTTTTTAAAACTGATGGACCAAATTTATCCGGTAAAACTGAGATAGCAATTTTAGCATGTTTTAAGTCAGTTGAGCAATTAACAAAACAAACGGTGATTAAACCGTTGTTTAAAGCCACTTCTTTTATTATTAGATTGGCTATCTCTTCTTTTAGTTGTTCATTTAATTGTTCAATTCGGCGAGGCATATTATCTAGAGATTATTGTTTTTTTTCTTTTTCCATTTTATAAAATTGTAGAATATCATCAACTTGAATTACGGGCTTGCCTTCAAAGCTGATGCCACATTCTTGATTAACATCAACAACGCCGACATCTTGCTTAGCAATTTGTAATTTTGCCAATTTACCTTCCGCTATAATTTGTTTGTTGCGCATGACTTCAATTAAAGCATTAGCTTCGGTTCGGCCGTCAATTATTCGTCCGCCAACGATTTGGCTTGATTTTTCAGTTCTAAAGATTGCTAAAACTTTCATTCTGCCTAAATCAACTCTAACCATTTTTGCTTCAATTAAACCATCAACTTCGGCTTTAAGATCGTTGATTAATTCATAAATTACTTTGTAACTTTTAATTTCAACATTTTTTTCTCTGGCTAATTTTTGAGCCTGAGGAGTAATTTTAACGTTAAAGCCTAAAATTTTAGCCTGGCTATCTTCAGCGCGCGCAATATCGCCCTCGGTGATATTACCTAAACCTTTAGCGATAATATTTATTTTAACTTCTTCTTGATCAATTTTTGCTAGCGATCCTTCAATAGCTTCGCCAGAACCTAAAACGTCGCTTTTAATAAGTAAGTTTATATTTTTAACATCAACCGCGGTTTTCTTTTCTTCTTTGGGTTTAGAGGTTTCGGCAGAGCGAGAGAAAATTTTACTAGCTTTAATTTTTTCGCCTTGGCCAATTTGCATAATATCGCCGACAACCGGAGCCATCTTTAAGCCGATTATTTTTACCGGAGTAGAAGGCAGTGCTGATTTAACATTTCTGCCAGCATAATCTTCTAAAGCTCTAACTTTGCCATAAAATAAGCCGTTAAAAGTCATAGGATCACCGACTTTTAATGTGCCGTTTTGAATTAAAACCGTGGCGACCGGACCTTGCCCTCGATCAATATGCGATTCAATAATTGTGCCTGAAGCGCTAGCCTCAGGGTTAGCTATAATATTTTTTGCTTCCATTTCCGCGGTTAAGAGTAGCATGTCTAAAAGCTCACTGATGCCAGTATTATTTTTAGCCGAAATCGGCATACAAATAGTTTTACCACCCCAATCCTCAGGAATAATATTTAACTGTTCGCCTAATTCTCTTTTTGCCATATCAATATTAGCTTCCGGCTTATCAATTTTATTTATAGCCACGATAAAAGGAATTTTGGCCGCTTCAATAATGCGGAAAGCTTCAACCGTTTGCGGTTTAACGCCGTCATCCGCAGCGACAACTAAAATCGCGATATCGGCAATGCGCGCGCCGCGATTTCTCATAGCCGTAAACGCTTCATGTCCGGGAGTATCTATAAAAGTGATTGGCTTATTATTGTGGATTATTTGATAAGCGCCGATATGCTGAGTAATGCCGCCAGCTTCGCCAGCCACTACATCGGTTTGTCTTATGGCGTCAAGCAATTTTGTTTTGCCGTGATCAACATGCCCCATTACAACGATGATCGGCGCCCTGGAAATTAAGTCAACTTGATTTTCCTGGCTGAAGACTTGTTTTAAAATATCAACCTCAGCTTCTTTTTCTATTTCATCCTCTTTAGCAGGCACAATATTTAAACCTAAGTCTTGGCCGATAATAGCGGCGGTATCAAAATCAATTTTTTCATTAAGCGAGCTGAAGATTCCATTTTTCATCAATTCAGATAAAATTTTATTTACCGGAGAACCAGTGATATTGGAAAAATCTCTAACCGTAATAAATTGGGGGATTTTTATTTCTGGTTTTTCAGTAGTTGCTATAGCGCTTACCGCCTCTTCTTTCTTAGCTGCTTGTTCTTTTGCCGCGAGTTGTTTAATTAAGATTGGCCATTCCTGAATAATGCGTTGAGCAATTTTATTATCTACCTTAATGGCTTTTTGACCAATATCAAAACCAATCAGCGGCAACTTATCGCGCAGCTCTTGGGTCGGGACTTTTAAAATTCTGGCTAATTCAGTAATGTTCATGAATATTTTTTAATAATTTATTTTTTTACTTTACAATAAAATTAGCCTAAAGTCAACAGTTGTTGGTAAATTTTTATTTAAGATTAGAAAGATGATATAATAAAATTATGTCAAAACAACAAATTTTAAAATTTCCTAAAGGCTTTCTTTGGGGCGCCTCTACCTCGGCTTATCAAGTTGAAGGCAATATTACTAATGATTGGAGTGAATGGGAAAAATCAGAAGCTAGGGTTAAGCAGTTAAAAAAGCAAAATAAAAATTTAGAAGATTATATTTGTGGTTTATCTTGTAATTCATTTGAATCGTTTGTTGATGATTTAAAATGCTTGAAAGAATTAAGTGTAAGCTCTTATCGATTTTCTATTGAATGGTCGCGCATTGAACCAGAAGAGGGAAAATTTAATATTCAAGCGATTAATCGTTATGGGAATATTATAAAGTTATTAAAAGAAAATAATATTGAACCGTTTGTTACTTTGTGGCATTATCCAATACCCTTATGGTTAAAAAATCTAGGCGGTTGGGAGTCTGGTAAAATGGAAAAATATTTTTGCCGTTATGCAGAAAAAATGGTTAACGAATTTAAAAATGATGTAATTTTTTGGACGACTTTAAATGAGCCGGATATTTATTCGGGTTATTCTTATTTAACTGGTGTTTTTCCGCCTAATAAAAAAAATCCTTTGGCTTATTGGCGCGTGCTTAATAATTTAATAAAAGTTCATAAGTCAGTTTACAAAAAAATTAAAGTGATTTCGCCCAAAGCTAAAATCGGTATATCTAAACATAATATTTATTTTGAAGCCTATAAAAATAGATGCGTAAATATTATTTTAAAAAAATTATCTGATTGGTGGTGGAATTTTTATTTTTTAAATAGAATAAAAAATTATCAGGATTTTATCGGTTTAAATCATTATCGCAGGAATGTAATTAATTATGGTTTTAATAAAAATGAAAATAAAATAGTTTCTGATTTCGGCTGGGAGCTTTATCCAAAAAGTATTTATTTTGTTTTACGCGATTTAAAAAAATACAATAAGCCGATTTATATAACCGAACATGGCGTTTCTGACGGTCAAGATAAATATAGAAGTTGGTTTATTAAAGAATCTTTAAAAAATATTCATTTAGCAATTGAAAAAGGCGTTGATATAAGGGGTTATTCATATTGGTCGCTTTTAGATAATTTTGAATGGGCCGCTGGCTGGACGCAAAAGTTCGGTTTATACGAAGTCAATCGACAGACTTTTAAAAGAACGCCACGTCCAAGCGTTAAAGTTTACGTCGAGATTTGCAAAAATAATCAGGTTCAGTTAGGTTAATTTTTTTATAAAAAAACCTGCTTTCGTGTAAGCAGGTTGGAAATAGATTGATTAAAAAATTAATCTGGTATAATTCTAAATCTTATAATTGTTTCCGCCATTTCTTTTGTGAAAAATCCTCCTGTCAAAGCGGGGCGTGGTCCTATTACTGCGCGAACATGAGCAGGAAAGACATCGTGAGCTAAACTCGGATTGATTTCTTTAGCTCTATCGGTTTTTTCTTGAGCCCTTCCCATAATAAACCCAATTGTCAACAACGTTCTTGCCGTGTTTTCATTAACTTCGCCCAGACCCAACGCTTTTGTTAAATCATTTATTTTCATTATTGCCTCCTGTAGAATTATTTTAAAATGATCGATATTATATTATACGTTTTTATACTAATTAGTCAATAATGGTTGGGCATTAAAGTTTACGCCGAGATTTGCAAAAATAATCAGGTTGGGGTAGATTAAAATAAATATATGTTAAATAAAAATATAGTATTAAAAAAGGATAATTTTTTTGAAAAAATAGCAGCATTGGGCATGGCCTTGTCTTATGGTGATGTAAGATTAAAAACTTCTCATTCTGAAGTTGCGCCAAATAATGTTAATCTATCTAGTAAATTTTCTCGCAATATTCCGTTGAACGCGCCGCTCATAAGTTCTCCTATGGATATGATAACCGAGCATAAAATGGCTATTGCTTTAGCTATGAGCGGAGGCTTAGGTATAATTCATCGCGCACTAACGCCAAAAGATCAAGCCAAAGAAGTTTCGCGCGTAAAATTTTATTTAAACGGCTTAATTGAAAAACCAATTTGCTTAAACGGAAATCAAACCGTTAAAAGCGTTTTAAAAATGAAAGAAGACAAGGGTTATACTTTTCATAGTTTTCCGGTTTTAGACAGCCGCGGTAAATTAGTCGGTTTAATATCTGAAAGCGACATTGAATTTTGTCAGAATGCTAATTTAAAAGTTGCGCAAATTATGACTAGATTTAAAAATTTAACAACTGCGCGAAATGGTGTTTTATTAAATCAAGCTTTTAGCGTAATGCAAAAAACCAAGAAAAAAATTCTACCGCTTATAGATAAACAAAGCAAATTAACCGGCATGTATGTTTATTCTGATGTTAAAAGAATTATTACTGGCGGTTCGCCATCATATAATTTAGATAAGAATGGTAATTTACGCGTGGGCGCGGCGGTTGGCATTGGTAAAGAAGCTTTAGAACGAGCCGAACAGTTAAACGAGCGCGGCGTTGATGTATTAGTAATGGATACGGCACACGGCGATTCGCGCGCGGTACTCGACACTTTAAAAGAGCTTAAGAAAAAATATCCAAAAATTGATGTGGTGGCCGGAAATGTTTCTGAAGCTGATTCGGCTAAGCGTTTAGCTTCAGCTGGAGCCGACGGAATTAAAGTCGGGCAGGGTCCGGGGTCAATTTGCACTACGCGAGTAGTCGCTGGTATTGGTTGCCCGCAGGTTACAGCCGTTTATAATTGCGCGCGCGCTTTAAGAGGATCGGGTGTAGCGGTTTGCGCTGACGGCGGCATTGAATATTCCGGCGATATTACGGTAGCGATTGCGGCTGGGGCTGATTCGGTAATGCTAGGAAAAATGTTTGCCGGCACTAACGAAACTCCCGGCGAAGTTTTTATGAGAAATGGTATGCCGGTTAAACAATATCGCGGCATGGGATCGCTTGGCGCTATGGAAGCGAATAAGGCGTCGCGCGAAAGATATTCCCAGTCCGAAAGTGGTAAAAATAAATTAGTGCCCGAAGGCGTAGAAGCGGTCGTGCCTTTTAAAGGCGAGGTGGCAAAAATTATTTTTCAAGCTTTAGGCGGGTTGCGTAGTGGTATGGGTTATACTGGCGCGGCCGATATTAAAGAGTTACATGAAAAGGGGGATTTCTATTATATTTCTTCGGCTGGTTTAAGCGAATCACATCCTCATGGTATAACCATGGAAAAAGAAGCGCCAAATTATTTTGGCAGAGCATAAAATAAAATTATATATATGACATATAAAACAAACTTTGGTGATTTACCAAAAGCCAATTCAACATTAAAAACTTCTAAAGTCGTAATTTTGCCTGTGCCTTACGATGGTACATCAACTTGGGGTAAAGGCGCAGATAAAGGACCAGAAGCTATTTTAGAAGCTTCCGCTAACATGGAACTTTACGATATTGAAACTGCTTCGGAAGTTTATAAAAAAAATATTTTTACAGCTAAACCGATTATAGAGAAAGGTAAACCGGAAAAAATGGTTAAAAAAGTTGAGGCGGCTGCTAGTGAATTTTTAAAACAAAATAAATTTATTGTAACTTTGGGCGGCGAGCATTCAGTGACTGCTGGCGTAGCTAAGGCTTACGCTAAAAAATTTAAAAATTTATCAGTTTTGCAACTTGACGCGCATTCTGATTTACGTCCCGAGTACCATGGTTCAAAATATAATCATGCTTGCGTAATGTCGCGCGTGCGGGAATTATGCCCGATTGTGCAAGTTGGCATCAGAAGCATGGATATTATTGAAAAGCCATTTATAAAAAAAGACCGAATATTTTTTGCGGAACATATTTATAATAAAACCGATTGGATGGATAAAGCTATTTCTAAATTAACTGATCAGGTTTATATTACGATTGATTTAGACGTTTTTGATCCGTCGATTTTACCTTCGACTGGCACGCCTGAGCCGGGCGGACTTTATTGGTATCAAGTTTTACAATTTTTAAAAAAGGTGATTAAGAAAAAAAATGTCGTGGGTTTTGATATTGTTGAATTAGCGCCAAATAAAAATGAAAGATCATCGGATTTTTTGGCCGCTAAATTAATTTATAAGTTATTAAGTTATAAATTTAATAAATAATTTGCAGATATAAAATAAAAATCACCTATTGAGGTGATTTTTATTATGAGAATTTTATTTTTTTTATGCTTCCGCTATAATTTTTATATCTTCACTTTCATCTTTTATTTTTGTTCGATCTTTAAGCGTTAATCCGATAAAAGCTCCCGTCGCTACTATAATTGAAGAAACTAAAAATACTTCTCTGTATGCCAATACTGTAGCTCTAAGAATAACTAAGCTAGCTACAAGTGAATTATAGGTTGAATTATTAATAATGGCGTTAGCTCCTAATTCTAAGACATTTGTTTTTATGGCGTTATTAAGTAGAGTTCCGAATAAAGCTATACCCATCGCTCCAGCAATACTTCTTATTAAACTAAGAACGGCTGAAGCCATTCCTACTTCATGGGCAGGTACGGAGCTAGCGACAGTATTAGTTAAAGGAGACATCGCCATACCCATTCCTGTGGCCAGAGTCATTAAGGGCAATATTAAATCTGAAGTTGATGTTTTGGGGTCAAGTTTTGTAAAAAGCGATATGGCAAACGCCGTTGTTAACATGCCTAAAAAAACACAATATCTAACATGAATTTTTTGAGAAAGTTTTGCGCCAATCGGTGCCGCTACAAACATAGTAAGAGACATTGGCAAAAATAATAATCCTGTTTGCGTAGCATCAAATCCTAAATATGTCTGGGCAAAAACAGGAATAAGAAACATAGCTCCCATCATGCCGCCAAAAGAAACAAAGGAAACCGCTAAAGCAGAAACAAAAGTTTGATTTTTAAAGAATTTTAAATCAATCATAGGATAAGGGTGTTTCTTTTCGATTTGAACAAACCAAATTCCAAAAATTATAGTTATTAAATAGGCCAAGAGACTTGTGTTTGAAGTCCAGCCCCAATCCTGACCTTTTTCTAATACTAAAACCAGGCTAGAAAGGGCTATGGCTAATGTTATGGATCCATAAAAATCAAAGCCGCCCTTTTCTTTGCCTTCGTCATTTGGTAAAAAGAGAAGCACCATTAAAATTCCGATAATTCCAACTGGGAGATTGATATAAAATAGCATTCTCCAAGAGTAATTATCAATTATGGGCCCGCCGATTAATGGGCCAATTACCATGGCGGCAGCGAAAGAAGCTGACCAAATTCCTAAAGCTTGGGCGCGAGTTTTTTGATCAGTAAAATTTTTGGCAATCAATGACATAGCCGTGGGAGAAATAGCCGCTCCCACTAAACCCTGGAGAATCCGGAAAAATATCATCGAAGAAATATTCCAGGCTAATCCGCAAAGAATAGAAATAAATATAAAACCTATAAAGCTATAAAGATAAATTTTTCGGTTTCCTATTTTATCGCCGAGTTTGCCAAAAACAGGTATAAAGACAGCGTTGGAAATTATGTAAGCGATAGAAATCCAGCTAGCTGTGGAAACGGAAACTCCAAAGTCGCTCATCATTTTAGCTAAGCCAAGATTCACTACCGTAGAATCAAGACCGATAAGTAAAGTTCCAACCATAACTGTAGCTAAGATTATCCAGGGTGAATGTTGTTTTGTTTTTTGAGGACTATTTTGTTCCATGAGACCTATTTAGAAATCCAAAGTTTGGCAGACATGCCATTTTTTAATTCGCTATATTGGTTAATATCAAATCTAACTTTGATATCAAATTTTTTTGTTGCTCGTTTATCGGAGATACTGAAAGCTACGCCAGTAGTATTAGCTGTTTCGCTTATTTCATCAACCACACCATAATATTTTTTATTATCAAAAGCATCTATTTTAAAAGTTACAGTCTGGCCGATTTTTATATCTTTTAAGCCTTTATCTTCTTCAATATGTCCGATTAAGCGCAGTTCATCAGGTACAATCATTGTCACAACCGCTTCTCCGGGGTTAAAAATTTTTCCCATGTCAGTTTCTGTAGCTATAATTAAACCGGCTGATTTAGTTTTTATAAGTTGATCGCCGACGCGAGCAACAACCGTATTTTCATTAATCATATCGCCAGGTTTAACCATTATTTCTTGTAAAGCCCCGGATGTTTTTGCTGATAAAGCTATTGTGGGTGCGGAAATTTCTGCTGATTCTGTATAAATAGTTTTTTGCGCGATATAAAAGTATATTCCGCCGCAGGCAATGCCGCAAGTTATTAAAATTGTAAGTAAAATGATAATAGTTTTTTTATTTATTTGTGTCATAAGATTTTTACAATATTTATTTTTTAATTTTTATTGAAGGTTACTATCTCATCGCCTTGGTTCAATCCAGATAAAATTTCAGTTAAACTGCCTTGGTTGATGCCGGTTGTAACGTAAACTTGATCTACGTTACCTAAGCCATTATTTTTTAGCACAATTGTTTTATCGTATTGTTTTATTATTGAAGAGGTTGGAATAAGCAAAGTATCAGTTTTTTGTTTAGTAACAATTTTTAAATTAGCAGTCAAACCATCTTTAATTAATGGATCTTCATCAATAAATTCTAAAGTCACTTTATAAGTTGCTGAACCATTGGTTACAGTTTTAGCTGGATCAATTAAAATAACTTTAGCTTGAAAGATATGTTGGCCATTATCAGCGTCAAGAGTTATTTTAGCTGTTTGTCCAATTTGTATTTTTTCGATGTCAGCTTCTGCTACTTGAGTTTCTATTTGAAATTTAGCATCACTGATAATCGAAATAAGCGGAACATTCATGGAGGCTATTTCTCCAACCTTAGCATCTTGTTTACTTATAGTGCCGTTAATTGGTGAAATTAGAGCAGATTTACTCAATTGTGCTCTAATATTTTGCATAGCAGCCGCAGCTTGGTTAACTGCCGCTTGTTGGGCTGCAATTTGTTCATCTGTAGCGCCAGCTTGTTTAAGGTCTAACTGTTTTTGTGCTAAAGCTAAATTATTTTCTGCTAAAGTTATGGAATTTTGATTAGTGATTTTTTGCGTAGCAATGGCATTTTGCTGGCTGTTAATTGTAGAAATAGCAGTATTAAGATTGCTAATAGCAGAGCTGATATTATTTTTGTAAGTAGAAACTTGCGCTGTTGTCATAGTTGAGGAAATTAATACAGAATTCATGGCATCGTTTAATTGATTTAAGAAATTCTTAATACTTTCAAGATGAGTGATAGTTTTAATTAAAGTATCATCAATATTTATTTGGTCAGAGTTTAAATTATCAATTTCATTTTTCATTTTAATTAACTCTTGGTTAATAATTGGGCGTTGATTTTCCAAATAATTTTCTAGCGCTGAATTATTTATCATCGGTACAAGAACAGGGCTGTCACTCAAAGGATGGTTAAAGATGCCATCAATTTTATTATTTAAAGCATCAAAGGATTTAGCATAAGCATCATTTAGTATATCGCTTGATTTTATATAAAGTATATTTAAGTCATTATCAGCTTTATTTTTTGTATCAGCTAAGCTATTTTGCGCATTTTTTACAACTGTAGCCGAAATTTGTATATCCTCTGCGCGTGCGCCAGCCTGGAGATTTTTTAAAATAGCTATTTGTGCATCATAAGCGGCTTGCGCTTGCGCTAATTGTGCGTTTAAATCAACTGATATTAAGCTAGCTATTAATTGGCCATTTTTAACTTTATCGCCGACTTTAAAATTAGCCTGAGCAATTTTTCCGGATTTTTCAAAAGCTAATTGAACGTTTTCGGCCGCCTTAACGTTACCATTTAAATTAATTTCCTCAGCTATGTCGCCTTTATTAACTGTCGCGAAATTATATTTTGTTTTAGAATTTTTATCAAACAAAAAATAAGCGCTAACAACTAGCCCTCCGATTAAAATTACGCCGAATACCGCAATAATAATTTTTTTCTTTAATTCCATAAATAATTAAGTTACTTTTTAGAATTTTTTAATAATATATTTAAGATTTCTTTAAAGTTGTTGATTTGATTTTTATTTAAATGGGATAATAAATTTTCCATTTTTTGCGCCATATTTTTAAAATGCTCATTTAAATAATTTTTACCTTTGATTGTTAGTGCTAATTTTATAGTTCGACGATCATCGGTGTTATAAACTCTTTTAACTAATCCATGCAGAACGAATGAATCAACTAAAACTGTTGCCGATGGGGGAGTAATTCCTAATTCGTCGGCTACTTCTTTCATGGTCGGATTTTTTTTCTTTTCAATAAATCCGAGAGTTTTTATTTGTGCTAAAGAAATTCCGTCAACTTTTTGTTTACTAAAATTTTCTTTAATGATTTTAACGGTAGCAAATAATAAATTCATTATTTCGCTTTTGTCATTTGGCATATATTTATTAGTTTATTAAATAGTTAGATTATCTAAGTATATCGTATATTTAAAAAATGTCAAGCAAACGACAAAACTATTGAAAATTTACAGGATATGTATTATTATAAAGTGGTAAATAATTATTATTTTATTATGAAAAAAACTACTCTTAATAAACTTTCTCCCGGATTAAAAAAATTAATTATACCCGAAGGCAATAAATCTAAAATGGGTGAATTAAGCGCTTACGTTAAAAAATCTAAAGCTCCGGTTTCGGCTTTTGGCCAGGCGACTTTAAATCATTGTAATGGCGGTTCAACTATGCAAGCGGCTTTATGGTTAAAAAATCATTTAAAAAATGGCGGTAAATTAGTTATTACTTTAGCCGGAGCGTTAAGCTCTTTTCAGGTCGGGGTGATGCTCGCCGAGTTAATTAGAAAAAATAAAGTACATTTGATTTCGGCGACTGGTGCTAATCATGAAGAATCATATTACCGCTATGTTGCGCACTCGCATTATGCTTATATTCCGCGCTATACCGAGTTAACTCCGGAGCAGGAAGCTGAATTACGCGATGCCGGGTTGCGCCGCATTACCGATACCTTTTTGCCGGAAGATGAAAGCGTGCGCATTATGGAGCCACATTTAGTAAAAATGTGGAAAGAGGCCGAGAAAAAAGGTGAAAGTTATTTTCCACATGAATATTTTCGCCGGTTATTTTCTAAAAAATTAATTTCACCAGATAAACAATCTAATCCGGCCGACTGCTGGACTTATGCAGCTTACAAAAAAAATATTCCGATTGTTATCCCTGGTTTTGAAGATTCTACGATGGGAAATATTTTTTCTAGCTATACCTATAAAGGCGCGCATAAGAAAAAAGGCGATATCACTATTGATGGTAAAGTTATGAAAAATGGTTTAGAATATTTTCATTTTCTTTATGATTGGTATATGAAAGAATCTAAAAACGCGCCGATTGCCTTTTTGCAATTAGGTGGCGGAATTTCGGCTGATTTCCCAATTTGTGTTGTGCCTTCGCTTAAACATGATTTAAGATTTCATAACAAAATTAGAGATTGGGCCGGTTTTGTTGAAATCGGTTCATCGCCAATGTCTTATGGTTCATATTCCGGCGCTGGCGGTAAAGAAAAAATAACTTGGGATAAATTATCAACCCAAAGTTATTATCAGATAATTCAAAGCGACGTTACTGTAGCTTTCCCTTGGATTGCGGCCGTATTATTAGATTTATAAAATTATTAAAATTTAATATAAAAAACGCCTCAATAATATTGGGTCGTTTTTTTAAAAAAAATCAGCCAATCCTTAGGTTGGCTGTTGTTTAATGAAGAATTTCAACTTATTTTGGCGGCGGTATGAAAACTTTAGCTCCTTTGATTCCGAGTTGATCAAAAGTAATAAAGCTATGGCCAAATTGCCGGATTTCTTCAACTATTTTCCCTTTTGGCTTTGGTAAGCCGTCGTTGTAACCGAATAATACATCAAATAGCCGGCGATGAGGCAGGTCGGCGCTTGGCATGTCATGAGGTACGTTTATCTGCGCGTTAAGAACTGCACAAGCATCTTTTTCATCAATATTGAAATTAACACCCAGATCAATATGAGTTTGTTTTTTTAAACTCATACCAGTTGGCAGTAATAGCCAAGAGCAGTTGCTAAGCGGCAATTGTCCACCTGATTCTTCGCGAAATTTTTTGTCAACCAGAACTTTTCCTCGTGCAAGACAAATTTCTTCTTCAAATTCATGATTTTTAAGAAAGCGAAGCAATCTGTCGTTTATTATGTATCTTTTTATTGAGTATAGCCGAATAAAATCTTCGCTTTTGATAAAATTTAAATTGGCATGCACGATAACCTTATTAATTACATCCGTCCAACTAATTTTTCCTTTATACATTAGTTCCTCCTCTAATCAATATTTATTTTTTAGTTTGCGATTTATTTTTACCCCCCTTTCAAAAGAGATTACTATAGATTAGAAAAAAAATCAAGGGTAAAATATTCCGAAGTGCGCGACGGAGTTTAATTTTTTATGGCGGCTAGGCAGGCTCGCAATCATAAATAAAAAATGCTAAAATATAAATATAATTTAATGACTAATTTATGTGGATTTTTATCACTATCGGAGCCTATTTTATTAACGCCGGCGTTTATGTGGCGGACAAATTTTTGTTATCTAAAAAGATTCATTCTTCCATAGCCTATGCTTTTTATGTTGGTATTTGGAGTGTTTTTAATGTAGGCTTATTGTTCTTCTGGCCTTGGATGCCTAATTTACAGGAAATGACCCTTGATCTATTAGCTGGTTTTTTATTTTTAATTACTTTAGTATTCTGGTATAAGGCTTTGCATCAAAGCGAAGCTTCGCGCGTGGTGCCGATTGTCGGCGCCTTAGTGCCGGTATTTAGTTTTATTTTGTCTTTTGTCTTTTTAGGCGAGACTTTATCCGGGCAACAACTTTTAGCTTTTTTTATTTTAATTTGCGGCGGTGTTTTAATTTCAATTAAACATACAAAAGTTTATTCATATCAAAGGGTTGTGGCTAGATTTAGAGAAGTTGTTGGCGATATTGTCGGTAACGTTCCGGCCGGCGCTCAGCCGACTAGTCGTATTTTAATTAATTCAGTCACGGCCGCGGTTTTTTTCGCTGTTTATTATATTTTAATGAAGTACATTTATATGTATCAGCCGTTTGTTGGCAGTTTTGTTTGGTCGCGCTTAGGATCTTTTGTTGGCGTGCTTTTGATGCTGTTTGTGCCTGATTGGCGGCGTTTAATTTTTGAACAACAAAAAGGAGCTAAAACTCCTAAAAATATGTTTTATTTTTTAACTATTAGACTTTTAGCCGCTGCCGCGTTTATTATGATTAATTGGGCGATTAGTTTGGGCAATGTTGCTATGGTTAACGCTTTACAGGGCGTGCAATATTTATTTTTGTTTGTCATAATTTTATTAATTTCCAATAAATTTCCGAAAATGTTAAATGAGCAATTAGGCGGCGGCGTGCTACTTCAGAAATTAATTGGCACAGTCATGGTTTGTTTGGGTTTATATTTGTTTATTGTTTAAAATAAAATGATTTATTTAATTATAATTTTTATTGTTTTATTTTCTATTTTTGCTTTTTTCCGCCTTGATTGGGCGGTTATGTTTTTAATTGCTGCCTTACCGGCTTATTTAATTAGATTTAATATTTTTGGTTTGCCGGCGACATTGCTTGAAGTAATGATTTGGGTTGTTTTTTTAATTTGGTTAATTAAAAATTTTAGTCGAGTTAAAAATAATTTTTTAGAGAATTTTAAAAAAGAAAATAAAAAAATAAAAATAAGATATCCATTTGATTGGGAAATTGTTTTATTATTGTTAGTCGCTTTTGTGGCCGCTGGAGTTTCTGGCTTTAGTTTTAGTTCGCTTGGTATTTTTAAGGCGTATTTTTTTGAGCCGTTGATGTTTTTTATAGTAGTATTAAATATAATGAAAGGCGAAGATGGCAGAAATAAAATTTTATGGTCGTTAGCTATAAGCGCTTTAGCCGTATCGCTTTTAGCGATTTATCAAAAAATTACCGGTAATTTTATAAATAATCCTGCTTGGGCGGCCGCGGAGACGCGACGGGTGGTTTCTTTTTTCGGTTACCCGAATGCGGTTGGGTTATATTTAGGGCCAATTATATTAATTATGGTTGGCTGGTTTTTTTCTGCCATTGCTTATGCGCGAAATGAAAAAATAAAAATATTTTTTATTGGTTTAACAATTATATTTGCTACTTTGTCTATTTATTTTTCTAAATCAAAGGGCGCTTTGCTTGGGGCAGTGGCCGGGTTGATAGTTTTCGGTTTAATGGTAAATAAAAAAGTTAGATGGATGGTAGCCATCGCTTTATTACTTATAATGATTGGCGTAATTGCATACCAACCTGTCAGAAAATTAGTTTACGATACAGCAACTTTTAAAACTTTTTCTGGACAGATAAGAATGGTTGGCTGGGAAGAGAGCTGGGAGATGTTAAAAGACGGTCGTTTAATTACTGGCGCCGGTTTAGCTAATTTTAAAAACGCGGTCGCGTCTTATCACGCCGAAGGATTTTTTATAAAAAATGACGACCCAAATTGGCTAAGGAATTTACGCAATAGCGCTGACTATAGAAAACAAATGTGGCAGCCTCTAGAAATTTATTTGTATCCGCATAATATAATTTTAAATTTTTGGTCTGAATTAGGTTTAGCCGGCATGATGCTTTTTGTTTGGATTATTTTAAAGTATTTCTGGACAGGGATTAAAAATTACCGGCAGGCGTCGGCAAAATATAAATATATAAATATCGGCCTGATTTGCGCTATGGTTGCTATTATTGTGCATGGTATAGTTGATGTGCCATATTTTAAAAATGATTTGTCCGTTATGTTTTGGTTATTCCTTGCTATGATAAGTATGATAAATTTAGAAAAAAATTATGGCAAAAACAATATATAATAAATTAGTGCGGGATAATATTCCGGAAATTATGAAGGCTGATAACAGCGAACCGACGATTAGAATTTTAGATGATGAAGAATTTATTGTTGAGTTATTGAAAAAAATAAAAGAAGAGTCAGAGGAATTAATTCAAATTAAAGGTGATAAGCTAGAAATGCAAAAAGAAATCGGGGATATTTATGAAGTGATTGATGCTATTATTAATTATTATAATTTAAATATAAAAGAAATTAATAAATTAAAACAAGAAAGAAAAATTAAACGCGGCGGTTTTGCTAAAAAAATTTTTTTACAAAGCGCCGAATAATAAATATATGATGAAAATTTTTTCTAACAAAAATAACAACGAAGAAAAGGATTTAGTTTTATTGGGAATTCTTCATTCGGTCGGAGTTTTTCTTTATGTGGCGTTAGTAGTCTGGTTTATGAATAGCGCCGGTAAATTTATTGGACCAACCAATGAAATGTTAGCCGGCATGACTATGCTCATGATTTTCATTTTATCCGCCCTGATTACTAGTTCGCTAGTTTTAGGCCGACCGATCTTGTATTATTTAGATGGCAAAAAGAAACAAGCCTTAAAACTTTTATTTTACACCACGGCCAGTTTGTTTGTTTGGCTACTACTTGCCATCGGAGAGTTAATGCTGTTAAAGTAAAATAGCTGAAAAATTGGAGAGGTGACTGAGTGGTTGAAGGTACCGCTCTCGAAAAGCGGCAAGGGTTAACGCCCTTCGCGAGTTCAAATCTCGCCCTCTCCGCATTTATTTTTTATGAAATCGTTTAAAAAATCTGTGCTTGATATAGTTTCTTTAATTCCGTCCGGTAAAGTTTTAACTTATTCTAAGGTTGCGGCTTTGGCTGGCAATACTCGCGCGTCACGTGCTGTCGGCGCTATTATGTCCGCCAACCAAAATAAAAAAATTCCCTGCCATCGCGTGGTTAAATCCGATGGATCGGTCGGCGGCTATAATGGCTTAAAGGGGAAAAATAAAATAAATTTATTAAAAAAAGAAGGCATTTTATTTAATAAAAACTGGAAAGTTATATTTAGATAATTAATAATTTTATGAGTATTAAAAAATTTTTATTAATTTTTTTTCTAGCGCTTTTTATTTTATTTATACTTCTAATCGTAACAGTTGTTTTTAACTATAAAACAAACCCTGATTATGGGTTTATTTTATCTCAAAAATTAAGAAGTCACGCTTATGTTTTGCAAGAAAAAGAATATAATCAAGAATTTAACCAAAATAAAAATTTTGGGGAATTTTGCTATCGTTTTTTTGGCAATGAGTTAAATACGAAAAAAATAAGGCTTTCGCTAGACGAACAAATGATAAGGGGCTCGGTTTATGCTTATGGCAATTTATATTCAGGTAAAATTAATCCGATTACTTTAGATATGGAAATAAATAATCAGCCGGCGATTTGGCATTGGAAATGGTATAATTGGTTCGGCATCGGTTTAGATAAAGTTTCTAGACAAACTTTAGAAGAAATGGTTAATGCGCCTTTGCCGACTAGAAAAAATAAATAAATAATTAGATAAATTTCATGGGTCATATTACATCAAAATCATATAAAAATTTACAAGCAAGGTTAGATCGGCATGTTCAAGGCGCGCCGGAATCAGAAACTTTATATAAAATTTTAGAAATTTTATTTACGGAAAAAGAGGCTGAGCTGGTCGCAAAATTACCAATTCGTTTTTTTACAATTAAAGAAGCGGCTAAAAGATTTAAAAAGGATTTAATGGAAACCGAAAAAATATTAAACGGTTTAGCCGATAAAGGTATTCTATTAGATTTAGAAAATAATAAAAGAAGAGTTTTTATTCTCGCGCCAACCATGGCCGGTTTTTTTGAATTTTCTTTAATGAGAACTGATGGAAAATTTGATCGTAAAATATTGTCAGAGTTATTTTATAAATACATAAATCAGGAAGAGGCTTTTGTTAAAAGGATTTTTGGCATGCGTATTCCGGCCGACAGAACGTTCGTCCATGAAGATAAAGTTAAAGACAAATCAATTATTTTAGATTATGAAAAAGCCTCGCATATAATAGACTCGGCGAGTTGCATTACGGTCGGCACTTGCTATTGCCGGCATAAAATGGAGCATGTCGGCAAGGCTTGCGATATGCCCCAGGAAGTTTGTTTAACTTTTAACGGTTCGGCCGAAAGTTTATCTAAACATAAAATCGCTAAAAAAATATCTAAAGCAGAGGCTATGGGAATATTAGATAAATGTCGGAAACTCGGCTTGGTGCAAATCGGCGACAATATCCAGGAGGGCGTTAATTGGATTTGTAATTGCTGCGGTTGTTGCTGCGAGGCTTTAATCGCCTATAGAAAGCTTGGCGACAGAAATAGAATTCAAAGCAATTTTTTAGCGCAAATTAATCAGGAGCAATGTATCTCTTGCGAAATCTGCGCAAAAAGATGCCCGGTAGACGCTATAAAAAAAGACGGTAAAATTTTAATTGATAAACATAAATGCATTGGCTGCGGAGTCTGCTCTCGTTTTTGCCCTAAGAATTGTATTTCCATGGAGAGAAAGAAAAAGATTAATTATACGCCGGTAGATTCTTTTGAAAGAGTGGTGACTAACGCCATAGAAGAAAATAGGTTGCAAGATTATATTTTTGATAATTATGATTCTTGGACAAGTGAATTATTAAGACGGCTTTTCGGCGTGATTATAAAACTTACTCCGAAAAAAATATTATTAGTGCAAACGCAAATTAGATCAAGATATTTAAAAGCTTTAATAAAAGCGAAATATTATAAATTGTTTGAACTTTTATATAAAGAAGGCAAAAAACAATAACATGCAATTTAAAGCGCCTAAAAATAATGAACGATTTTTTTGGACTTCTCACGCTCTTGGCAAGATGCAATATTACGGCTTAACGGCGCAAAGAATTTTACGCGTAATTAATCATCCGGCTAGAATTGAAGAAGGCGTGGCCGAAAATACGACCGCGGTTATGCAGCCGACGTCAATTAACAGCAAAAAGAAAACTTGGAATTCGGAAATTTGGGCAATGTATCAACTAGATAAAGCTAAGAAAAAAATTATCAGCGCCTGGCGCTATCCAGGGGTAAGCCCAAAAAGAAATTCAATTCCTAAAGAAATAATGGACGAGGTAAAAGACTTACTCTAGTCGGACTTGACATTTTAGCTAATATAGGCTATACTTCTTTTGTAAGAGTTATTTTTCTTTTCTTATGCTTTTCGCGTAATTAAAAAGTAAAATAAGAAAGTCGACTTACATTTAATTATTATGGGATTTAGAATATCCCTAAAAAGCGTAAGAAAGTTATGAACAAAAAATTATACGTTGGTGGTTTACCATATTCAACCACCGAAGGCGGTTTAAAAGATGCTTTTTCACAAGCCGGAACAGTTACTTCAGCCATCGTTATCATGGATAAGATGACTGGCAGATCAAAAGGTTTTGGTTTCGTTGAAATGTCAACTGAAGAAGAAGCTACAGCCGCTATTGATATGTTTAACGGTAAAGAGCTTGAAGGCCGCGTAATCACTGTTAATGAGGCTAGACCTCAGGAAGACAGACCGAAAAGAAGTTTCGGCGGCAACAGCCGTGGCGGATTTGACCGCGATCGCGGTAACCGTGGCGGAAATAATTGGTAAAAAGATTATTTCAGATATCACATAAAAAACACCCCCGAGAAGTCGGGGGTGTTTTTATTTAAAAAATTGTTGTAAAATAAAAAAAGATAGAAAACATAAAAAATTAACAAATCTATTTCATGCCAAAAACAAAAAAAATAAATGAATTAATTACCTTAGATAAACCATTAGTGATTTTTGATTTAGAAACCACCGGCCTATCTATTAGTTTAGACAGAATTATTGAAATCGCGTATATGAAAATTATGCCGGATGGCGAAATTTTAAAAGGCGATTTATTTTTAAATCCAGAAATGAAAATACCGGCCGAAGCTTTCGCTATTCACGGGATTTCGGACGAGGACGTAAAAAACCAGCCGACTTTTAAAGATATGGCCGAAGAATTTTTTAATGTATTTAACGATTGTGCTTACAGCGGTTTTAATGTTCTAACTTTTGATTTGCCAATACTTAAACGAGAATTTTTAAGAGTGGGCATGGATTTTGATTATTCGTCAGCCAAGATTATTGACGCTAAAATAATTTATCATGCCATGGAGCCGCGCACGCTTTCCGCGGCTTATAAATTTTATTGTAAAAAAGATCATGGCGAAGCGCATAACGCTTTAGGCGACGTTGAAGCCACGGCCGAAGTTTTAACTAAGCAATTAGAAAAATATAAAGAAACCAGAGATTGGAATTTTATTTATAAAATTCATCATACTACGGATGATCGCTTCGTTGATACTGATCGAAAATTTTATTGGCGAGGCGGCGAAGCTTTTTTGGCTTTTTCTAAACATAAAGACAGGTCGCTCGCCGAAGTAGCTAAAACAGATCCAGGTTTTTTAAGCTGGGTTTTAGCTTCTGATTTTTCCGAAGAAGTAAAAGACATAATTAAAAAAGCTTTGAACGGGGAGATGCCGAAAAAGGGAAATTAGAGATTATAAATTTTGTATAAAAAAACACCGCTTTGACAGCGGTGTTTTTTTGTTTTTTTAATTTTTATTTACTCACTCCGCTATAAGCAATAGCTTTTATCATATTCCATTGTTCAGTTGATTGCGGCATAAATCCGAATATTACTTTAAAAGTTTTTATAGAAGATAGCTCGCTATTTAAATCACGAGCGGTTGGGCGTAAACCGTAAGCCATTATTATGATAGCGTTATTGTCATAAACGTTAGTAATGTCAGCCTCTCTTTGATAAATTGTTTTAAAGAATTTTTTAGCTTGATCTTCAGCGTTTTGACTTCTTTCAATAGGAGCAATACCGTTAGCGATTTTTATTATATCTTCCCAGTCTGCCGTTGATCTCGGCAATTTTTTAAAAGCGGATTTATAAGATTTTATCACGCCAGCTCTTTCTCCCGCGCCTAAGTGTTTTGTATTAGGAGTGCCAAAATTAATAAAATAAGCAATAGCATATTTTATTTGATCATCTAAATTTTCATCACTTTCTATAATAGTTGAATATAATTTTTTTTCATTGTCGCTTAAAGGAACAAATTGATTATGATTAAAAATTGTTGTGGCTTGGCTTTGGTTTTGCGTTTGATTTTGTTCAGTATGTGATTCGGTTGAGTTTAATTGACTTGAATTAGACGCTGGTTCGCTGTTAGCGTTAGGCGTAGCTATATTTGCAGTATTGTTGGGTGTAGTTGGCGCGAGAGTAGTAGGAGACAATATTACAGTGCCGCCACGCTCATAAATATAGTAAGTGCCTGTAGCAGTAATACCGGTGTTGTTTGATTCTGTTGGAGCAGAAGCAAAATGAGTAGTAATATCTGTTTGCAGATAACTTTGCGCGGCTTCAATAGTATAAGTGTGCGTGCCAGCGACTGCATCGGCCGGTATAGTATAGGAACCTGTCCAAAGGCTGTTGCCGCTAGCATCTAAACCGCTATAACTAAGAGCTATTTTATCGCCATTATCCATTATTACTTGCACTTTGTTGTCGCCGGAGAAAACAGGGTTAGTTTCAAGCATCGAAGAAACAACGCTAAAATTTAAAGTATCTCTTTGCTGTTGATGATCATATGGCAGGGTTTGATTACTTAAAGTCCAAGGAGCTAAAGCAAAAGATTTAGCGAACATTTCTTCAGGTAAAGCATTCCAATCGGTGTCATTGTCATAAGCACCTTTACCAAGCGAACCATAAATCCAACCGCGTTCATCTTGGACAATACTTCCTAAACTATAATAAACATAACCACCGGAATTGTTTGGATCAGTATTATATGGGTAAGCAACTCTCCATTTTAAATTAGCGTTTGAGTCAAAATAATTAACTCTTGTATAATAATCATTTGCATTGGCGCCGGCAACGCCATCCGCATAGACAAATCCGTTGTTATTATCAGAAAAAGAGATATCATAAGCAGTAGTTTCTTCTGACCAAAGCAAAGATCCGTCACTAGTATTAATCGCTTCTAATTTGTTTGGTTCGTTCCACTCATTTTGGCCCCTAAGCGCTAGCAGTATCCCATCATTTCTTAATGAAAAACTATTATAACCTTGTTTTGTATTTTCTCCTGTAGTTCTTTCCCATTTTAAAGTTCCGTCCGGGTTAATAGCAAAAATCTTTTTTTCTGTAGCTACATAATCTCCTAATGTAGCATTATATTGATAATCAGAAGTAACATAAATAGTTCCATTATTATCTATTATTGCACGCCATCCTAAATCACCAGTATTATATGTCCATTTTGTTGAACCATCTTCGGAATTAATTGCAACAAGTTTGCCATGGTTTGTGCTGTTGTAACTAGAATCATAAGTGGAAAAAGGCAAATAGATAGTATCATCTGAGCTCATAAATAATGAATTAATACTTAACCTATCTCCAACAGTTTCTGAAAGAATAATATTTTTTGTCCATTTTATTGAACCATCAGGATTAAAAGCGTAAAAAATATCGGTACCATTACCCCCAGAATTTCTATCAGTATAAATAGTTCCATCACTTCCTATAATCGTCTGCCCAGAACCATGTCCACCATAAAAATTATATAGCCATTTTAATTGGCCCGTGTTAGTGTCTATTACATAAAAACCATCACAACCTATGTCAGTGCCATAAAAAGTTCCGTTACTGCTGATAGATCCTCTTGGTCCGCTGCATCTATTATATGGAAGCCTCCAAAGGTCTTCTCCGGTATCTTTGTCTTGAGCAAACATATATCCGCCGTAATAGCCGGTATAACCAAAAATTTTATCATCTAGAATATATATTCCCTCAACGCCATAATCTCTTTCAAATTGGGCGCTAGCCCATTTAAATGTTGGGTAAATTTGAGAATTAGCAAAAGGTACATGGTTGGTACTTTGCTGATTAACGTTATATGATGGCCAAGCTGAAGTAGTGTCTGGTTCAGCGGCGGACAAATCACCTTGAGTTGTAGCCCAGGTAACAGTTAAATTATTAATCGTCGGCGTGACAGCAGTATCAGTAGTAGTCATTAAAAATTTAATTTTTATAACATACGGCTTATTACAATTAAGACCCGGGGCGCAATGTAAAATATCAACATTACTAATATCTATGTTAGTTGCTTCTACGCCAGAAGAATTGCCAGGCAAGTTTGTATCAGAAAATAGAGTATTGCTATCATCCATTACTTGAATTTTAAGAGTAGTTCCTTCTGGTATATTTGCATCAAGAGAAATCGTGCCCCATTTAGCTAGTAATACAGGGGCAATTGAGCCAGTTATAGCATAACCGTTGTCTTTATAAGGAGTGGCGAAACTGCTTTGATTGCTGGCATTAGTTAATTGAAGTGCGCCGGTAGCGGTATTAACATTAATATAACTTCTAGTCGGCACGCCCGAGTTATTAGCAAAATCATCAGTATAAATACCATTAATACTGTCATAGGCCGTAGTTGCTCGAACAACCGAAGGGGCTAAGTTAAAAATTAAAACGAAAATTAAGAGAGGAAAGATTATTTTTTTTGTTTTTTTGTTTTTGTTTTTTGTTATTTTCATATTTTTGTTTATTAAAAAAGCAATGGACATAAAAGAGTTTAAATTAGATAAACTCCTGTCCATTGCTTTTTTCTAATATTTTAAACCAATTTGAGCTATTTTTAGCCAAATTGACGTTATTTTTAGTCATGTTTTTTGTTTTTGTTTTTAGATAATATAATTTTGTATTATCTAATGTTATTTTAGCAAAAATTAAGCGTTTTGTCAACAGATTTTGTGTCTAAATAATAAAAAATATAAAAATAAAACATATTATCACATTAACTTTACTTAAACTCCCTAAAAAGCTAAAATATAAGTATGACAGATATAAATGAGCGAGTCATTGCCCCCGAGGAGGCGGCTGATGATAAAACTTTAGATTTAACTTTACGCCCAAAGAAATTAAGCGAATTCGTCGGACAAGATAAAATTAAAGAAAATTTACGAATTTTTCTTAAAGCGGCGCAAAATAGAAAAGAATCAATCGAGCATGTTTTATTATATGGTTCGCCTGGTTTAGGTAAGACAACTTTAGCTCATGTTATCGCTAATGAACTCGGAGTTAACGTAAGAGTTACTTCCGGACCGGTAATTGAAAAATCCGGCGATTTAGCCGCTATTTTAACAAACCTTAATGAAGGTGATATTTTATTTATTGACGAAATCCATAGGCTTAATAAAACCATTGAAGAAATTCTTTATCCGGCTATGGAAGATTATGCCTTAGATATAATAATTGGCAAAGGTCCATCGGCTAGAACTTTACGCCTTGATTTACCACGTTTTACGATTATCGGCGCGACCACGAAAATTAGTTTATTATCATCGCCCTTAAGGGATCGTTTCGGCATGACTTATCATTTAGATTTTTATCAAAGTGATGATATTAAAAAAATAATTGGTCGAAGCGCGAAAATTTTAAATATAAAATTGCCGAATGAGCCGGCCGAAGAAATCGCTAAGCGTTCGCGCCGCACACCTCGCGTCGCTAACCGACTTTTAAAAAGAGTACGCGATTATTGCCAGGTTGAAGGCGACGGCGATATTAGCTTGAATTATTGTCAGGAAGCTTTTAAACTATTAGAAGTGGACGAACTCGGTTTAGATTGGGTAGATAGAAAAATTTTAGAAGTAATTATTGATAAATTTAACGGCGGACCGGTCGGGCTTTCCGCAATCGCCGCTTCTACGGCCGAAGATATTGCGACGGTTGAAGAAGTTTATGAACCATATTTAATGCAATTAGGATTTTTAGATAGAACGCCGCGCGGCCGTATCGCCACGAATATGGCGTATAAACATTTAGGCCGTAAAAAGAGCGGACAAGAAAAAATTTTATGACCATTCCTTTAATCGCATTTCTATTTTTATATTTACTATTTCTAGTCGTTTGGCTAATTTTTAGTCTAATCGCGCTTTTTCATATTATAAGATACGGCCAAGTTAGTTTTGGAACTTTTATCGCGGCCTTTTTTTATATTGCTGGCTCAATAGTTATTTTATTTTTTTCCTATCAATATTTAAGCCAAATTGATTGGAGTATCGGTTTAACGATTTTTCAGGGCGGCAACGATATTTTTGGCACTAATAAATTTTAACCTATGTTAATTTATAAATTATTAGAAAAATTACCAGACGAAAAGATTATAAAAATTTTAAGAAAAGATACTTTTGTTTTATTTATAAGGTTTGTTTTAGGCGTACTTTTAATTGGCTTACCGGCTTTAGCCGGATATGTTACCTTAAATCTTTATCCTAATTTACTGTTAGGTGAAATTTCTTATCCTCTAATTCTTATAGCGGTAAGCGGGTATATTTTATTTATTTGGCTGTTTGGTTTTTTCACTTTCATTGATTATTATTTAGATATTTGGATAATTACTAACCAGCGGATAATTGATGTTAGACAGGAAGGTTTTTTTTCACGAACAGTTTCGGAATTAAAATTATCGCAAATTCAGGATGTGACTAGCGAGCTTAAAGGCTTATTCCAATTTATTTTTCGCTATGGCGATGTTCATGTGCAGACGGCCGGCGAAGTGCAAAGATTTGCTTTTATGCAAATTCCTAAACCAGAGCAAGTTAGAGATATTATAATTAAGTTAGCAGAAGAAAATAAAAAAACACATGGAGTTGAAAAAGTTTGATTATAATCTGCCGAAAAATTTAATCGCGCAAAAACCAATTAGTCCGCGAGATCATTCGCGGCTTTTATTATTGTCTAAAAAAAATGGTAGAATCCTGCATAAGCATTTTTATGATATTATAGATTATTTAAAATCGGGAGACGTTTTAGTTTTAAATAATACTAAAGTAATGGCGGCAAGATTAATCGGTAAACGAGCCATTACCCACGGGAAAGTCGAAGTATTTTTGTTAAATAAAGTAAAAACTAATATTTGGGAGTGTTTAATCGGCGGCCATAAAAGAAAAGAGAATTTAGAAGTTGAATTTAGCGGCGGACTTAAAGCCAAATTTTTAAAAAATAATTTTAATGGCACCTGGAATGTAAAATTTAATAAGAGCGGCGCGGATTTTATGAAGCTAATAAATAAAATCGGACGAGTGCCTTTACCGCCATATATAAAACGAGAGCAAAAATTAAAAAGCGATCAAAAAAATTATCAAACGATTTATGCTGATGATAAAAAAATTGGTTCAGTCGCCGCGCCTACGGCCGGGTTTCATTTTACTAAAAAATTAATTAACCAGCTTAAGAAAAAAGGCGTGCAATTTGAATATGTAACTTTACAGGTTGGCTTAGGCACATTCGCGCCGGTTAAAGTTGATGATATAACTAAACATAAAATGCATGCGGAATATGTTGAGGTTAATAAAAAAACTATCAATAATATTATTAAAGCAAAAAAACAAGGTCGAAGAATAATCGCCGTGGGCACGACTTCGGTTAGAACTTTAGAAAGCGTTTTTAAAAAAGTTTCGGTTAAGAATCAGGCCTTCTGGACAGATATTTTTATTTATCCAGGTTATAAATTTAAAATTATTGATGGCTTAATAACCAATTTTCATTTACCTAAATCAACGCTTTTAATGTTAGTTAGCGCTTTCGCAAGTAGAGAAAAAATTTTTAAAGCTTACCAACAAGCTATAAAGAAAAAATATCGTTTTTTTAGTTATGGCGATGCTATGCTGATTATTTAACCTTGACTAAATCAAGTTTTTTAAGCTATAATAAGATTAAATTAATAAATAATTAATAAAATTTTTTTATGTCAGTACCAGCAAAACGAAGGTCTAGAAGCGAAGCCCGACGCGGCCGTTCGCACCAGGCTTTAAAAAAAGTGAAATTAAACAAATGCCCTAAATGCGGCAAAGCCGTATTACCTCATACCGCTTGTAAATTTTGCGGTTCGTATAAAGGTAAAGAAGTTTTAAAGATAAAAAGCAAGATTAAGAAAGAAAAAAAATAAAACCCTGTCCGCCTTTGGCGGATTGATTCCTTAATTTATGTCTAATCGTCATCTAGCCAGAACTATTGCCATGCAAACTCTGTTTTCTTGGGATTTTAATGGTAAGCAAGAAAAAGATTTAAATGATTTAATTGAGCAAAATTTTAAGCAGTTTGCTCCGAAATTTAATGATCATGGTTTTGTTAAATGTATAATTAACGGCGTGATAAAGCATGAAGCTGAAATTGATAAATATATAACTAAATATGCTACTGAATGGCCGTTAGATCAGATTACTATTGTTGACAGAAATATTTTACGCATTGGAGTTTATGAATTAATTTTTGATCAAAATATACCTTCTAAAGTAGCGATTAATGAAGCCATTGAAATCGGCAAAACTTTTGGCGGCGAATCGTCTGGAAAATTTGTTAACGGAGTTTTAGGCGCGATTTATAAAGATGTCGCCGGCACTCTCAAAAAAGTTGAAAAGCCGCAGGCCGAGGAGCCAACTGAAGAACCAATTAATAATTAAGACAATTTGCCATTTGTAATTAGCGATTCTAATTTATTTATTGAATTTCTAATTTCAAATATCAAATTTCCATTATCATGAAAGACTTTTCCAAACTAGAAGCATTAATGGATGTTAAATTTAAAAATGTTGACTTATTAAAGCAGGCGGTCGTGCACCGGTCATATTTAAATGAGCATCCTGATTTTGAATTACATCATAATGAACGATTAGAATTTTTAGGCGACGCGGTTTTAGAAATAATCGTTACGGAAACTTTATTCCACGATTTTTCAGAAACGCCGGAAGGCGATTTAACGAACTGGCGAGCTAGTTTAGTTAATTACCGCATGTTAGCTTCTATTGCTAACGAACTCGGCATAGACAAATATTTATATTTATCCAAAGGAGAATCTAAAGATAAAAATTCTAAGGCCAGGCAAATTATTTTAGCTAACGCCATGGAAGCGATTATCGGCGCGCTTTATTTAGATCAGGGTATTAAGCCGGCTAAAAAATTCGTTAAAGCTTTTATTTTATCTAAATTAGATAATATTTTAAAAAATCAGCTTTATCTTGATCCTAAATCAAAGTTTCAAGAAAAAGCGCAAGAACTTTTCGGCATCACGCCGCATTATAAAGTTTTAAGCGAGTCCGGCCCGGATCATGCCAAAGAGTTTGTCGTTGGGCTTTATTTAAATAATGAAATGATTTCTCAAGGTAAAGGTACCTCAAAACAGGAGGCGCAAGTAGATGCCGCTCAGGAAGGATTAAAAAATAAAAAGTGGTAAGACTTTGAAAACTTTTTTAGAAAAAGTTTTCAATACTTTCAAAAAATATAACGTATCAAATTAAAATTTAATAGCGAACAAAGCTCTGCGGCCATTAAATTTTAATTTGATTGTTAAAAAATTATTAATAATTTTTTCTAATTATATGACCATGCAAGATATTTTTCAATTAGCCGTTAAAAAAGGCGCTTCAGACATTCATTTAGTTGTTGACGCTCCAATTTTATTAAGAATAGACGGCCAATTAGTTGCAGTAGATTCTAAAAAGATTTTATCAAAAAAAGATGTTGAGCAAATGGTTTTTTCCTTGATAACTGAAGAGCAAAAGAAAAAATTCATGGCGGAAAAAGAGTTTGATTTTGGTTATGAAGATGATAATGAGGCGAGATTTAGAATAAATTTACTTTATGAAAGAGGTAATATTGGTTTAGTCGCCAGAGTTATAACTAACGATATCCCAAGCCTAGAAGATTTAGCCATGCCTAAATTAGTATATGATTTACTTGGTTTACAGCAAGGCTTAATTTTAGTTACTGGTCCGACTGGTTGCGGTAAATCTTCAAGTTTAGCCGCTATGATAAATTATATTAACCAACAAAGAAGCTGCAGTATCGTTACTTTAGAAGATCCAATTGAATTTAGATTTAAACATGATAAAAGCGTTGTTACGCAAAGACAGTTAGGCGATGATATGGTTACTTTTGATAAAGGTTTAAAACATGTTTTGAGGCAAGACCCGAATGTTATTATGGTGGGCGAAATGCGAGATTTAGAAACTATCGCTACAACCATTACTTTAGCTGAAACCGGACATTTAGTTTTAGCGACTCTACATACTTATAGCGCGGCGCAAACTATTGATCGTATTATTGATATTTTTCCGCCACATCAACAGACGCAAGTTAGAATGCAATTGTCTATGACTTTAGCGGCTGTAATTTCGCAAAGATTGCTAGTTAAGATTGGCGGTGGAAGAATCGCGGCCAGAGAAATTCTTACTAACACCCCGGCCATATCCAATTTAATTAGAGAGAATAAAATTGCTCAAATTAAAACCGTGATTGAAACCAGCTCTAGAGAAGGTATGGTTAGTTTAGACCATGATTTAAAGAGACTATATGATGCAAAAATTGTTGCTAAGGAAGTAGCGCAAGCCCATATGAATAACCCGGAGTTATTAGAGAAATTTAGGATAATATAAAAAGCTAATTTTAGCTAAAATTTGATTAATTTTTTAATTTATATTTTTTAGGGCTTTTAACACTTGACATAATTTATACATCCTGTATAATACTAACTAGTTAAAACTTCAATAAATTTTATGAAAATACTTTCATTATTCATTAAACTAACAAGCGGTTAAGCTCGGCTGATTTTGTGCCACCTTTTGAACCGCTGATGGGCGGTTTTTTGTTTCTCTAAAAATTTCGTAATTCGCAATTCGCAGCTCAAAATTAAATTGGGTAACGAATTATAAATTATGAAAATAATGCGGACATTAACAAGCAGTCAAATAAGTTAAGTCCCTAACACCTATGTGACGGTGTAGGGATAAATAAAAATAAAGTAAAAAGTAATTAGAGAAATAGAGCATCTTAAATTATTATTAGCTATTAATAATAAAAAAGTAAGTAAAAAAATAAAACACTTTTAAAACAAAAGTGTGGGAAAATCTCATTAAGGGTATATGGTGGATGCCTTGACTCAAGAAGACTATGAAGGACGTAGCAGCCTGCGATAAGCCTCGGTTAGGTGGCAAGCAACCTTTGATCCGAGGATCTCCGAATGGGGAAACCTATTCCGATTAATATCGGAATGTCCGCTAGCTGAATACATAGGCTAGTGAGACGACTACCCGGTGAATTGAAACATCTTAGTAGCCGGAGGAAAAGAAAAAAATAAAGCACTCTTTATAGAAGCACGGATTTTCGAATCTGTGGATTCTATAAAGTGTGTTAATTCCCTGAGTAGTGGCGAGCGAAAGGGGAACAGTCTAAACCTTATAAACCGCGTATTGTTAATCCACTTCGGTGGAGAGATAATATTGAAGGATCTGGGTCCATATGTTTATTAGGGGTTGCAAGATAGTTGTTATTACTTCCAGAAGAGTAAGGTAGAGGTAAAACAAAAGTAATTTTCTAGTTGAAGCGAGCTGGAAAGCTCTGCCAGAGCGGGTGATAGCCCCGTAAACGAAAGGAATTATTACTCTACGATAACTATCTTAAGTACTGCGGGACTCGTGAAATCCCGTACGAAGCCGGGTCGACTATGACCCAAGACTAAATACTTCTTGAGATCGATAGTGAACAAGTACCGTGAGGGAAAGGTGAAAAGCATCCCGTTAAGGGAGATGAAATAGTATCTGAAACCATATACTTACAAAGAATCGGAGCCTCGTAGCAATACGGGGTGACGGTGTGCCTATTGAGGAATGAGCCAACGAGTTTGCTGTATGTGGCTTACATAATTCCGCAGAGCGGAAGCATGTGTAGTGAAAGCGAGGGTTAATAGCCCGTCTCTTACTTATTAGAAAGTAGGCCCTTTAGTCTTCTTTCTAATATATAAGAAAGTCGCATATACAAGACCCGAAGCCGTGTGATCTAACCATGATCAGGTTGAACCCTCGAGAAATCGAGGGGGAGGACCGAACCCACTAGCCGTGCAAAACTAGGGGAGGAATTGTGGTTAGAGGTGAAATTCCAATCGAACTCGGCAATAGCTGGTTCTCCTCGAAATAGCTTTTGGGCTAGCCTCGAATGTTTCTTCCAGGGGGTAGAGCACTGAATGAGAGCGGGTCGCAAGATACCGTTCTTAACCAAACTCCGAATACCTGGAAATTAAGTTCGGGAGTCAGACTATGGGCGCTAAGGTTCATTAGTCTAAAGGGAAACAGCCCTAATCACAATCTAAGGTCCCTAAATATATGCTAAGTGTAAAAGGTGGTGTCGCGACTGCGACAACTAGGAGGTTGGCTTAGAAGCAGCCATCCTTTAAAGAAAGCGTAATAGCTCACTAGTCAAGTTGCCGCGCGCCGAAAATATATCGGGGCTAAGCATATTACCGAAGATGTGGGTTTTCTGCCTTCGGGCAGAGAGCGGTAGAGGAGCATTCTAAATTCGCTGAAGCTTAAATGTGAATTTGAGTGGAGGATTTAGAAGAGAGAATGTTGGCATGAGTAGCAAAAAGGCAGGCGAAAACCCTGCCCACCGAAAACTTAAGGTTTCCTGGGCAACGCAAATCGACCCAGGGTTAGTCGGTCCTAAGACGAGGC
>CAYSKV010000004.1:0-79476 GCA_964431805.1 uncultured Gammaproteobacteria bacterium | reverse complement strand
ATTCGGCGTAGTATAGATTATAATCATCCGCGGTTAATTTTTTATAGAAATCGCCATACGGCGTTGTGCTGATAATTTCTAATTTACTCCAGTCAACCGGCATTTTATCCGACCATTCTTTTTGAATAAAAGTTATATTGTTTATTAATATATTGGCTGGGGCATTTAATGCTTCTATGTTAGTTACAGAATCAATCGTTACTTTACTAATTAAACCTGAGTCAACTTCATAATCAGAATTTTTCTTAATTAAAAAATATTTACCTGCCGCAGTTTTTTTAAAACGAACCAATAAATTAACGCTCGGGCCTTCGGGCGGTAAAAAAGCATTAATTATTTCTCCGCCGTCTATGGTATTAGCTACTTTATAATAACTTTCCGCCGCGTCCTCCCCTTGCGCGCTTACATAAGAATAAGAGATTAATTTTAAATCGCCTAGTTTTACCGGCTCGGCTAGCCACTGAATTTCAGCGGTTGACGTCGCTTGCGTTGGCGTGATCGTGGCATTATTTATAACATCTGTTGAAGTCGCAACGACTGAAGGATTATTTTGTGTCGTTTTAGCTTGTAAATTAGCCCACGTTAAAACGCCTAATATTATTGACCCTGCAAGCAAAAAGACAACAAGTGAATAAATCGTAATTTTGTTTGATGTCATAAATTTAAAGTTAATATTTATGGCTCTATCTTAGCACTTTTTAGCTAATTTTTCAATTTTAGAAAAATAAAAAAAACACCTCTTTCGAGGTGTTTATATAAAAAGTTTTTAAAGACTTTTACATCATCTTCTTCCGGATAAACGCTGGGATGCCTAATTCATCAGCTTCTTCAGCTTCAGCGGTTTTCTTTTGCGCCGGTTCTGATTGCGCCTGCTTTAAAGGAGAAATCTTACTTTTCTTTTTTGTCATCTGCTCTTTATTCTCTTTATCTTCTTCCGCGGTTATATAAGGATTCGGCGTATAAATTCTTTCTGAAACAATCGATTCGCTAACGCCAACGCGACGGCCATCAAAACCGGTCGCCACCACGGTTATTTTAATTTCATCTTTATATTTTTCATCAATCACAGCGCCAAAAATAATTTTTGCGTCTTCATCAACCGAAGAGGTAATAATTTTAGCCGCTTCATTAACTTCATGCATGGCTAAATTAGGCCCGCCGACAATCGTAAATAAGATACCGCGCGCGCCTTCAATCGACATTTCGAGTAGCGGCGAACTAATCGCCATCTTAGCCGCTTCAATCGCTTTATTCTCGCCCGAAGCCTGACCAATACCCATTAAAGCCGAGCCGGCGTTAGCCATAACCGCTTTAACATCAGCGAAATCAACGTTAATTAAACCAGGCACGGTAATTAATTCAGAAATGCCTTGTACGCCCTGCCTTAAAACTTCATCCACCACCATAAAAGCGTCGAGTAAAGAAGTTTTTTTATCTATAACCTGCAATAGTTTATCGTTAGGAATGGTAATTATGGTATCAACCTTATCGGCTAACTCGGCTAAACCGCGTTCAGCAATATTTTTTCTCTGCGCGCCTTCAAAAGCAAACGGCTTAGTTACAACGGCGACGGTTAAAGCGCCTAAGTCGCGAGCGATTTCAGCCACCGCCGGTGAAGCGCCAGTTCCAGTTCCGCCACCAAGTCCGCAGGTAACAAAAACCATATCCGCGTCTTTAAGCATGTCTCTAATTTCATTTTGCGCTTCTTCAGCCGAACGCTTGCCTAAATCAGGATTCATGCCCGCGCCTAAGCCTCGGGTTATAGTTTTTCCGATATGTATTTTCTTTGAAGCTTTATTATAATGGAGCGCCTGAACATCGGTATTAACCGCGATAAATTCCACGCCGCGAATGCCAGCATCAATCATGCGGTTAACCGCGCTACCACCGGAACCTCCAATTCCGATAACTTTTATTTTAGCAAATGTTTCTACGACTGGTTTTACTTCAGCCATATAAATTGTAATAAATTAAGAGTAAATATCTAACTTTATCTTAACCTATTATTATATTTTTATCAATAGTTTAAAAAAGGCTTAAAAATAAGGGCTGTCTAAAAGATTTATACACTAAAAATTACGGGATTAACGACTTAAACCAATCTTTAACCTGCTCGATTCCCTTAGCTGCCGCGCCGCTACTCGGCCAATTTATTCTTGAACTTTTCTTACGTCTAGTTAAATGATTACCCCAGGCAACGAGTCCTAAAGCAGTTAAATAATTTACATCATTAACTTTATCAATCGCTAAAGGAATATTTTGATTAGTGCCTAAACAAGCCGGCAAGCGCAATTTGTTTTTCGCCACTTCTACTAAATCGTTTAACTTAGCGCCGCCGCCGATTAAGAAAACCCCGGCCGGGAGCATGCCCGAGCGATCTATCTTTTTTAATTCATTATCAACTCTTTCAAAAATTTCTTCGACTCGCGCTTCAATAATTTCAGCCACATACTTTTTAGAAATTATCATGCTGTCTTCAGAAATATTTTCTTCTCTAGCTAAATCGCTAATATCAACTTCGTCTTTTTTAGAAAATTTATCACTACGAGCCGAACCGTATTCAAGTTTAATTCTTTCGGCTAAATTAATCGGGCATCTAAGTCCGATAGCGACATCGGCCGTGATATGCTCTGAGCCAATCGGGATAACCGCGGCATGAAGCAGCTCGCCTTCTTCAAAAACCGCTAAACTAGTAGTTGAGGAGCCAATATTAATTAAAGCCGCGCCTAATTCCTTTTGTTTAGAGCCAATAACGACTTCGGCCGCGGCTAGCGGCGATAAAACCAAATCTTCAATTTCTAAACTGGTGCGATAAATCGCTTTGGTTAAATTTTTTATCTGACTAGATAGGCCTTGAATAATTAAAGTTTCAACTTCTAATCTAACGCCAGTCATGCCAATCGGATCTTTTATGTCTTCTTGATTATCTACGGAAAATTTTACCGGAATAACATGAAGAATTTCATAATTCGGCGGCACTGATAAAGCTTGCGCCGCTTCAACCGCTCGATTAACATCGTCTTCGGTTATTTCATTATCACTTCTGCCAACCGCGACCACTCCTTGGCTTTTTTCACATTTTAAATTCGGGCCGTTTATGCCTACCCAGACATTAGTTACCGGCACGCCGATTAATCTTTCAGCTTTTTCTAAACACGCCGAAATTGCCGAAGTCGTATCTTCGATGCTATTAACTACGCCTCGATTTATGCCTTCAGCCGGCACAGTAACCGCTCCTATAATTTGCAGTTGCTCGCCTGATTCGTTAGCCGTTTTTTGACCGGCTACAAGTCTAATGGAAGTTGAGCCGATATCAAGTCCGGCAATAATGTTATCTTTCATATATCGTTAGAGATAGTTACAAAATTATTTTTACTGCAATTTGCTATTTTCTATCAATACTTCGTCAAGCTGGCGCAAAGTTATTTCGCCGTAGCTATTGCTACGACTCAATCATTTTGCTGGCCTTCCTCGTCTTGGCAAAAAATATCTAAATTTCGTTACAAAATAGTTTTGTAACTATCTCTTTATTATACTAAATAATTATCTTAATGTCCAAAAAACTTATACAGGTAAGGAAAAAATATAATCACGCCAATAATTATGGCCGCGATTGACGAAAGTAAAACCGCCGCCGCCATTATGTCTTTTATTTCTTTTATATAAGTATTGATTCTTGGTTTTAAAACATCAGTTACTCGTTCAATCGCGCTATTAGCAATTTCAGCGGTCAAAACTAAACAAACCACTAATACTAAAATTGCCCATTCAATCCGGCTAATAGAAAAATAAATTCCTAAAATTAAAACAACTAAACTAGCGATAGTCTGAATTTTTAAATTTTGCTCTTCGCGAAAAGTTTTAAATAACCCCCTAATAGCATAACTATAACTTTTTAATAATCTACTAATTCTTATCATAAATAATTTTTTATAAATTTCTCGCCTAGCTTTATCATCTTTTCTCTGGCCTTATCGGTTTTATCATCGTAGCCGACTAAATGCAGTAGGCCGTGGATCAAAATAAAAATTAACTCTTGCTTAGCGCTATTTTTAAAATTAACCGCTTGGCGCTTAATTTGATCGTAATCAATAATAATTTCTCCTAAAAAATCGCCTTCGCCAGGAAAAGATAAAATATCGGTCGGCTTATTAAAACCGCGATATGATTTATTTAATTTCTTTATTTCATTATCGCTTACAAAAGCTAAAGAGATCTCTTTATTTTTATTTATTTTATAAACTCGGCCGAAAACTTTAATAACTTTTTCTATTAATTTCGAGTCAATTTTATGTTTGGTTTGATTATTAATTTCTAGCTTTACCCCGTTAGAATTTCTTTTTTGTTTTTTCATCGCAGTAATTATTTTATTTTTACTTAATATAACCAGAATAATTAAACCATTAATTAATTTCTAACTGGGGTTCATTACCTTAATTTTTTAAATTAAACGATTTAACCATCATCTGAAAAATATTAAAATATTGTAAAATTTTATTTTCGCCCGGACTATAAGTTAAATTAAATATATAACTCTGTTTTTCATTCATTAAATAAATGTTTAAACCATCCGGGCTTTTAATGCCCTGCCAATTTCCGCCGCTCATTCTATCAGCTTCGTTAATAGCGATAACGCCAAGCTGTTCTATATACCAGTCATCAAGCGTTTGTTTATTAACGTTAGGCTGAACGATTATTTGCACAAATTGGTTATCGCTGGTTTTAAACATCAACGAATCATCCCCGCCGTTAACGCTAGTTTGCCAAATCGCCGGATAAAACAAATCGTAAGAAAAAGTTTTATTTTCATAAAGCACGATGTTTGAATTAGCGGTTATTTTACCTTCGCCGGCTGGATTGTATAAATTTCCTAATTCTGAACCGTCGAGATAACCATCGCCGTCAGTGTCAGGCGTGGAAGTGCTACTGCTTAAAATAGTTTCTTCCATATCAGTTAAACCATCATTGTCGCTATCTTGCCCAAAACTTAAAGCAAGATTATCTGTCTCTTCCATAATTTCTTCGGTTGTAGTAGCAACGGTTGTGGTCGCCGCTTCAGAACTTATCGGTAAAAGCGTTGATTCGGTTCCGGTTGCAGCTAAATTTTGATTGATTTGATTATTCTCTTGAGTGGGTTTATTTTCTTCTTTAATTATAGACGGTTCCTGATTAATAGTTACGCTTGGTTTTTTAAACAGAAAATAATATAAAACCGCCGAAAGCACTACTAAAAATACCCCGCCGCCAATAATTATTATTAGACCAGTAGTTTTAGCGCTATGCTGCTTAATTGGTTGATTGCGAAAACGATCTGGCATAACATGAACATCTATATTATCAACATTAACTTGCTCTTTTAAAGCAGCCGCGGATTTTTTTTCACCGATAGTTTCAATCTTTTCTATTTTTTCTTTTTTAAAAAAACCAAACATATTATTTTATTGATTATTAATATCTAAGAGTTTGCCCTCGCCACTTGGGTTAAAACCGTTTTTAACTTCTTCACCGTCCGAATAACCATCGCCGTCAGTATCAGCTTGTAAAGGATCTGTGCTATAAACTTTTACTTCCTCGCGATCAGTTAAACCATCTTGATCAGTATCCGAACTATTAATATCAGTTCTAAGACTGCCTTCTTCTTCATCGGTTAAACCATCTAAATCAGTATCAAGCGGCTCAGTAACTATCGGCTGAGTTAATTGATTAGTGGAAGTAGCAACTTCTTCTTCCATCGGTTCGGTAACTTCTTGAGTTGGGGTTTGGGTTTGAGTATTTTGTGCTTCTTCTTTAACTGGCGCAACCGTCGCATCATCTTTAATCATTAATTTTAAAATAATAAAACCGCCAAAAATAATAATTAAGCCGCCAATAACTAAACCAAAAATCAAACCTTTGTTTTTTAACCAAGTGGTTTCCGCTGGTATTACTGTATCCGGTATAGCCATCGGATCGTTAATTTTTGGCCTAAAGACTTCTGGTTTAACAGAATTATCAACTTCGGAAAAAATATCTTCGGCTTTTGCTGGCGCTGGTCCGGCTGGTTTAAAATTTCCGGTCGGAACCGGATTGTTTTTATCTAATTCGTCAAACATAAAATTTTATTAAATTATAAAATTAATAAATTAATTTCAGCTGATTTATTGCTCTCATTGCCTTTAAGGTCTAGAGCGGTCACGGCAAAATAATAAGTAGTGCCGGCGGATAACTCATCTATAGTAAGAGTACATTTTCCGCTAGCGGCAGAACATTTCTTTTTTTCTAAATTAACCGACGCAGCCAAAGAACCGCTAGTAGCACCATAATAAACTTTATAAATTGTCGTATCGTCTTGATTGGCAAGCCATTCAAGTTTAGCTTGCCCCTGATCGGCTTCGCCAATAAAATCTACTGGAGTTAATGGCGCCCAATTATCGGCCGGAGTGAAACTAGTTTCATTTGAATAAATGCTTTCGGCTCCGCTTTTATATCTAGCGGTCACGGCAAAATAATATTTTACTCCGTTAGTTAAATTATTAACGATCGCCGGGTTATTAATTGAACCTGGCTCAGCCGTAAAAATTGACTGTTCATAATTTCCTGACCTAGTGCCATAATAAATTAAATATTTATCTAATTCTTCGCCCGCTGGTATAGTAACTGCCTGCCAAACTAACCCGGCTTTACCGCCCTGCTGCACTTCATCGTTAACTCTAGTAGTTAAATTCACGCCCGCTACGTTAGGCATATTTTCTCTAAAGAAATAAAATTCTTTTACTATATCCACTTGACATTTTCCACTACCATCATTACATGTGTCATTTTTAGCTTTACCCAAACAACTACCAGTTCCGTCATCGCATTTCAAATTTTGGCCCCTGATTACTGCTTTATCACTTATAATAGCCGGTAAATCATCAGCTGTGCCTTCAGCCCCAGCGTCACGGCAATAATATAATTCAAAATTAGTAGCCGAACAATCACCGGATGCAGATATGCAATTTCCAGCAGCATCTTGCCAAGGCTCCCAGGTGCCATCAGTTTTAAACGACGGCCAAGGATTAGAACATAAGAAAACATAAACCGGAGCAGTTTTTTCTTTAGATTGGCCGATAGTTGATATTTTATTAACTTCATCTTGAGTAATAGTAAGTTTGGCATGAAGCAAAGTATTAGCTTCTTTAACATTTTGCGCAACTAAAGTCTGAGTTGAACTATTATCCAGCGCATTCTCGCCATTTTTAAATTTCACAACTGCTTTATTATCTATATTCCAATTCCACTGCCAATTATAAAGACTTTCAATTGGAATGATCGGTTGTTTTTCCGAAGAATAAGCCGTTGAATAAAAAACTTTATCGCTGTCCCTAATCGTATCATAATTTGTTCCGACATTATCATCGGCCGAATCATTAGTAGCAGTATTAAATAAATAACTTGAAGGATCAATCGCGACCGAAGAAACTAAACAAATGCCGTTATCAGTGGCCGTACTTTCTTTAGTAGTAAACGACCAAATTTTACCGGTGAAATTAACACCGTTAAATGACTCGGTGGATGACTGGCCTAGGCCAACGCCCGATTCGCTTAAAACTCCGACGGCAACCGCATCATTTAAATTACTATCGCCTTTTATAATAACATAATATTTTCTACCGGCCTCTAAAGCTTTTTTCGTTTTAAATTCCATGACAGTTGTGTTGCCTGCCGCATAACCGCTAATCGATCCGGTAACCGCGCAGAAATTTCCAGTTAAAGCTTTCGCTTGATTTATAAAAATCTTATCTAATAAAGGCAGCCTCGCTAACCAATAAGTTAATTTTTCAAACAAACCCGGTTTATAAGCTTCAGTTAAATATTTAGTTCCGGTCGGACATTTATCAAGCCCGTAATCCCCAACCACAATCACATTTTCTTTAAAAGTATCGGTTTGCATGGCTTGGTCAAATGTAGCTTTAATTAAACCATTGCGGCAAACATTAGTAGCTCCATCCGCCGGCACAGTTTCAATCACGGTCGGCCTGGCATGACAGCAAGTATCAGTCCCGCAACCAGTTACGCTACCGCAATCGCTATCCGCGGAACAACCGCAGCAAAGGCCGCGGCTACTACCGCTACAAGGCGCTTGGTTAGGTTTACAAGTTAAGTTAGGATTTAAATTTTTACAATTATCAATAGTAGCAAAAGGATCGCAGCAGCAGGTACCGCAATTTGGAGCCGCTGGGCCTGTGCCATCTGCGTTAATACAAGCAAAGCCGGTACACTTATTAATATCACAGCTTTGCGTTGTGGTGGCGCTACTAAAACAGGTATTGCCAAATTGAGGCGGAGTCGTACACTTATTACTGCATTCAGTTAAAGTTTTATAACTTAAAACTGTCGAAGTGGCTACTGGCGTGCCGGAACAGCTACCATTATTACATTCATAATAACCGCAATAATTATAAGATGGGCTGCCGCTAGCGTATGGAGCTGTACCGCCGCGGCAAGCATTTTTATTTTTAGCATCAACGCAGCAAGTGCCAACGCCTTGATTACTGCAAAGCGCCGCGTCGCTTATCTGCGCGCAGTCTTGGCAAACGCCGCTCGGGTTAGCCGCATCAACTAAACAAAATTTACCGCTAGTGCCGGAGCAGTTGCAAGCTTCATTATGGTCGGCTTGGGTTGTGCCAACGCTGGCGCAACCAGAACAACGTCCGTAAGTATTAGTATTAGCGGTTATATCGCTACCGCATTTGCCTTCGCATTTTAAAGGTGAACAGCAGTCCTCGCTATCATGACCAATACGGCAGCAACATTCGCAGCTAGCGCTATCGCTTTTAATACATTTATTGCTGCTACTGCAGGCTGAACCAACTTGGCAAACATTTTGATCGATAAAACAACCGCCATCAACCGCGCTGGCCGTTTCTTTTAAACATTTAAAGCCAGTATCGCAAATTGAACAAGTTGTATTATTTTCTACGCAACGACCGCCGCTTATGCTAGTCCAACCAGCCGGGCAAGAAGTGCTGATTTTCATAATCCAACGATTGCCACCGTCGTAAGCCGAGCATTCGGCCGTAGCCGTAGCTGGAGTTAAACCAACATTATAACTAACAGTTTTAGATAAACTGCAAGTCTGACTCTTTTTAATACATTTATTTATACCTGATCTATATTCGCACAAATCAGTTTTGCAAGCGCTAAAATTATTACAGCTAAAATCGCAATCGCCGGTTTCAATCGTGCCGCCGCCGCCATAAGTCGAACATTTTCCTGGAGAGTTCGGACAGAAATAACTGCTTGAACATTGACTTAAACCATATTGCGAGCAAGCTTCGCCGTCAGAACATTCAGTCTTACCATCATTATCTAGATCTATACAACCGCCAGTCGAACAACATTTTAAATCGCCATCGCACATATCAGGTTTATTAACCGGACAGCTATCGCATTGCCCAGTATAAGCATTGCATTGTCCGGGCGCGCAACAATTAAAAGTTATTGTACTGCCGGCGGGCGGATTAGGAATGTCGCACTTTTGTTGAGTGATGGCGCAATCACCAGCTTTAGTAGAAAAGGTCCAACCAAAACCGCAACCTAAAGGCGCACCTTGATTACAAGTCCCGGCTGGACGGCAGATGCCTGACCAATAAGTTCCGCCACCACAACATTCCTCGCTACTATCACAATCAGCATTAGAAGAACATTTACCAACTCTAAAAGGCAACGAATTACTAATATAACCTTGGTTATCAATTATTCTAAATGGACCGCTAACCGACTGAGCCGGCACATTAGTATTAACTTTTCCATCAGCCCAACTACTAGCGGTTGCATCTTTATTATTAAAATATTGAGCGCGCCCGCTGCCTTGGGTAGCGCCAAATCTTTCGCCATAAGCCGACATCGGCCAACCGATCGGACCATTATTAGGATCTAGGGCGCAAAGGCCTGGGGTTGGCGTTTCATTATTAATTACAAAATCAGCCGGCAAACTAGTTTTATCGTAAGAATTAGTAACTTCAACTTTATAATCTCCTAAACTATTTACCTTAGGCACTTTAACGACAATATAAGTATCGTGCCACCAAGTACTTTTACAAGCTGCGGGAAAATCAATGTCCGCATTAATTTTATTATTCGGATCGGCCGGCAAATAAAATTTCACTGCGCTTTTCTGCGCGTTATAAATTTGAAAATTACGGCCGTAAATTGTTATGTATTGTCCTGAAGGACCTTTATCCGGTTCAATATATTCAATCACCGGATTAGTATCAGTTTTATTGACAACTGAAAAAGACAAGGAATTAGAATAAACATCACCGGTTTTAACAAATATAGAGTTTCTTCCATCAACAATGTTTGGCACAACAGCATCAACCGAAGTATTAGTCCAATTTTTTATATTATTAGCTTCTATGGCGCTAGTCTCTTTACCAAACAAAACCGAATGAGGCGTGAGATTAAAAGAATTACCTTGTAAGTTAAATGGATCGGCTAAACCGCCGCTTGATGGATCGACTTGGCAAAGGCCAGGGCGCTTAATACTATTTACCACAAAATCATTAATGCGCGCGCCGCGATTATCATCCGTGGTGTCGTAACGATTTTTACTATCAATCACTTTAATCGGACCATTAACCGCTCCGTCTGGCACAACAACTATAATCTGATCATCCTGCCAAAAACTTAAACATAATGGATTAATTAAATTTGGAAAAGTCGCAACTTTATCATCATTAGCATTATTAGGATCACCCATAAAAACTACCTGGCCGGTCGTCGTGCCAAAATATCTGCCGCCGATGGTTATAAAATTACCAACTGCTCCATTAGGCGTGCTTGAAGCGTCCATCGGGCTTACCCAAGCAATCAAAGGAGTTTTAATGCAAGTACAATTATCTGATGATGAACAAATTAAATTATTAGCGCAGTCAATCGCTTGACAACCGTCGACCTTAGTATCGCCGTCGCAACTTTCTCCTTCTCCTGGTTGGTTAGTTTTTTTACATAAACAATCGCTCTGAGAGCAATTTAAACCGGCGGCGCATTGTCCGGCGGCGCATTGGGTATCTAAAGGATTAGTTAAACATGGCTCGCCTTCTCCTGGTAAATTTGGAATACCGCCACCTGGCGTTATTGTGCCGCCACCGCCACCGCCAGTATTATCCTGCGCGCCGGTCGCGTCTAATAAACTATTTAAAATAAAACTGGCGATCGCGAACGAAGCCAGACAAATTACTAAACCAATTAAAGCGCCAATTAATATTTTTTTAGCTTTTTCAACTTTTTCCGAATCGCCTTCGGCCGTCATATACATCCAGCCAGCATACATTACTAAACTAACCGCGATAATTCCTAAAAAGCCTAAAAATATTCGGATAATTCTAGCCGCAATAATCCTCGGATCAGTATCCCCTAATCCAGTGCCAGCCGCCTTATCTAAACCAACATTAAGGTCAGCGGCTAAAGCAAAATGAGCCACAGCAAAAACTGCAACTAATAAACAAAAAATAAACAATACTTTTTTTATTCTAATTTTATTCATGAAAAACACTTAATAATTTTCAATTCTCAATTTCAAATTTTCAAACAATTTTCAATTAATTAATTTCCAATTTAAAAATTAATATATTATTTAGAAATTAAAAATTAGAAATTATAAAAATTTTTCTACTGGCAGCTCGCCTGACCGCTCGCCTGACCATTACAGCAAGACGGCGTGCCGGTTATACCTAAACCGGAGCAAGGCGTATAACAATTTTGGTAAATATCTTTAACGCCGGCATTAAACTGAACAAAATAATTACTATTTTCATTAAACTGATCATGATTAACATGGGCGGTAGTTTTTTTATCGCTAAAATTATCGGTTTTAGTTATCCAGTAATTATAAGCCGCGCCGCTGCTTTTAAAATTTATACTAGAGCTATTTAAAGACGAACTCATTAATAATTTAGAAAAAGTAGCTTCCGGAATAGCCAATAAATCAACGCCGCTACCGCCAACCATCGGGCTAACTAAATCTATTTTTGGCGGGGTGGTATCAATCGTATTATTAGTATTAAATAGCCAAAAATAATCATCGCCTTCTCCCTCGTGAGTTTGGCTATTAGCATTAAAAGGCGGTAAAGAACTTTGCGCCTGAGGACCTTGAGCCGTACCGTTAGCGTTGCCGTCAAAAGAATTATCAGCCATATCAACTACGCCGTCATATGGAAAAATAGCCGAAGCTGTATTAGGGTCAAAAGTCGCGGCGTTAATAAAAGCTTTAATCTGCTTATCGCCCGGCAAACAATAAATCGTCTGACCGCAAGAATTAGTTCCGCAAGCGTCAAAAGTTAAAAATTCTACAGTTTTATACTGGTTAGAAACATAAAAATTACCTTCAATTAAACCTTGAGTGGCATTATCAATAATTTTAATATTGTTAAAGCCGCTACCACCCTTAAAGGCGCCGCTAGCCGCAATCGGGTCTACCGCTTCGGAAAAATTAATTTGCACCACAACATTTCTCGGTTCGGTAGAGCTCGGTTGAGGAATTACGCTTTCAACTTTTGGCGGCGTAGTATCAATAAACGTACCGACTTCAAACATCCAGTCATAAGCAATAGCGCCAACAATCGCGCCAAAAGCCAAATCGCCGGTAGCCTTTTTTATATTTTTACCTAAGGCAACCGAATACCAAATTTTTTCAGTCGGCGAGCCTAAATATTCCGTCGGCTTAAAAACAAAAGTTTTATTATCTTCGGTTTTCATGGCAATAACATCAAAAGTAACCGCGCCGGCTACGCCATCTTTAGTTTTATAAATTTTAATATTATCTTTATTAATTTTACCGTCGGTTATAATCGTAGTCGGATCAATCGCTTCTTTAAAAGTAATAGCGATTTTAGTATTTCTCGGAATATCTTTCTGGTTGCGTTCCGGATAATGAGATTCGATTATGCCCGAGCCTAAAGCCGCCACGCCGCCGCCAGTACCGCCGCCCGGAGCGTTAATCATATCGCCGCTAGTTGCCGCAATCAACTTATTAAGAATAAAGCTGGCGATAGCGAACGAGGCTATAATAATGATTAAACCGATAACCGCATTAGTTAAAGTTTTTTTAGCTTGCTCAACTTTTTCTTCATTGCCGCCGCTCGTCATCCAAAGCCAGCCGGCATAAATTATTAAGCCAACCGCGATGATGCCTAAAAATCCAATAACTACTCTAATGATTTTTGCGATGATTACTCTAATATCCTGAGAATTACTTAAGCCCGTACCTTCGGCGTAAGTAATGCCAACGTCAGGACCAGTCGCGGCTAAAACAAAATTGCCTAATAAAAAAACAGCCAACAGCGTAAATAAAAAAACGCCGGCTATTTTATAAAACCTGTTTAATTTTCCGATTTTTAGCATGGGAAAAGAGAAATTAAGTACTTTGACTTTTGCACAATTTTATAATAATATTATAACATAAACAAAATAACAAAAGCAAACAATGACCATAAATCAAATCATAAACAACTTTAAGGATAATAATCCTGGGGCTGATACCACTATGATTCAGCTGGCTTATGATTTCGCGGTTAAAGCTCATTCTGGTCAAAAAAGAAAAAGTGGCGAACCTTATATTCAACATAGTTTACACACGGCTTTTGTTTTAACTCAAATTAAAGCCGACCTAGCGACCGTTATCGCCGGCCTACTCCATGACGTTCCGGAAGATACCGAATACACTTTATCGGACATTGAAAAAAATTTTGGTAAAGAAGTCGCTGATTTAGTTGAAGGCATAACTAAATTAAGTAAAATAAAATATCGCGGCATTGAACGATACAGAGAAAGTCTGCGTAAAATGTTTTTAGCCATGGCGCAAGACATAAGAGTTATCTTAATTAAATTTGCCGACCGTTTACATAATTTAAGAACGCTTGAATCTCTACCCTTAGAAAAACGCCAGCGCATTGCCCGTGAAACTTTAGAAATTTACGCGCCAATCGCCGGACTTTTAGGTATCGCTAGATTAAAATGGCAAATGGAAGATATTTGCTTTAAACATCTTTACCCTGAAGACTATAAAAAACTAGCCTATAAATACGAAGTTGAAAAAAAACTTGAGCATAACCAATACATTCAAAAAGTAAAAAATATACTTGGCGCGAAACTGCGAGAAGCAAAAATTGCTTATCATATAACGAGCCGTTTTAAACATCTTTATAGTATTTATTTAAAACTGCAAAAAAAAGACAGAAAATTTGATGAAATTTATGATGTTTTCGCTTTAAGAATTACCGTGCCCGATATCGCTGACTGCTATAAAACTTTAGGCATTATTCATTCGCTTTGGCGACCTAACCCAGGCCGACTTAAAGATTATATCGCCGTACCAAAACCTAATGGTTACCAAGCTCTTCATACCACGGTTTATGGTCCAGAAGGTAAATCTACTGAATTTCAAATCAGAACTAAAGAGATGGATGAAGGCGCTAAATACGGCATCGCCGCCCACTGGTCATACAAAATGGGTAGTGGTAGCGATCTAAAAAAACAACCGGCTTGGGTAAAAGAAGTTTTAAACATTCAAAAGGAAACCGAAAATACTTCTGATTTTATTAAACAAATAAAATTTGATGTATTTCATGACCGTATTTTTGTCTTTACGCCCAAAGGCGACGTTTTTGATTTGCCCGAAGGTTCAACGCCGATTGATTTTGCTTATTATGTTCATTCGGATATTGGCAATCGCGCGACCGGCGCTAGAATAAACGATAATATTTCAACGCTTGATAAAGAATTAAAAAACGGCGACTTAGTAGAAATCATTACGGAAAAAAAGAGAAAAGGCCCGAATCGCGACTGGCTTAAGTTCGTTAAAACCGCTACGGCCAGAAATAAAATTAAACAAAATTTAAACTCTACAATGATAGATAACCTTAAAAAGTTTATACCGAAGATATAAAAAGATTATTTAAAAAACACCTCCGAAAATTCGGAGGTGTTTTTTATATCTAATTTTATTTCACTAATAATTTTTTTACCATTTCCCCTACTTTTCCGCCATCGGCTTTGCCTTTTACTTTCGCCATAACTTGCCCCATTACTTTTCCGAAATTTTCATCTCCAGCGCCGATAACTTCTTTAACGACTTTTTCTAATTCTTCATCCGACATCTGCTCGGGTAAATATTTTTCTAAAATTTTTATTTCAGAATTTTCTTTATCCGCTAATTCCTGGCGTCCGCCAGAAATATAAGCTTCGATTGAATCACGACGTTTTTTAACTTCCGAACTTATAACTTCTAAAACTTGCTCGTCGGATAATTCGGCCTGGCCGTCTTTTCTTAAAGTTATTTCTTTATTGCGTATCGCGGAAATTAGCATTCTTAAGACAGACGTTAAGTCCGCCTCTTTGCTTTTCATGGCTTCTTTTAAATCTTGATTAATTTGTTCTAGTAATTTTGACATATTTTTATTTACCATCTCTTTCTGGTTTCTTCTTCTAGTTTACCGATTTTCTTTAAATATTCTCTTTTTGATTTAAGTTTCATGCCAACTAAAGCGCGCTTTTTCTGCTGCGTTTTATTGATTTTCGGCTGAACATGTTGAACCTGGCGGGCTAAATATAATTTGCCGCTTTGCTGAAGTTTTTTATTGAATCTTCTTAAGAAGCTCTCAAAACTTTCGCCTTTTTTTCTTTTGAATTCTGCCATAAATGCACCTCCAATCCAATATTGCTAAATCGCTTAATAAGCGTAAACCTTATATTAAACAATTATTTATAATTTGTAAACCCTAAACGGTCAACCTCTTTTTAACCTCTGTTACCACCTTTTTATAATCAACTATTTCCTGAATGCCTGATTCCATATCTCTAATTAAAATCGTGCCGTCCATTATTTCTTTTTGGCCTAAAATTAAAGTGTATTTTACTCCGGCCTGATTAGCGGTTTCTAGTTGACTCTTTAAATTATCTTTAGTAAAAGCCTGGCGGACTTTAATGCCATTTTTTCTTAACTCTTCAAATAAGACCATTATTTTTCTTCTGGCCGGATCGCCTAAATGAGCTAAAAAGACATCGCCTTTTTCTTCATCCTGCAAAGGAATATTTTTTTCTTTTATTTTTAAAATTACTCTTTCAATGCCAATACCGAAGCCGCAAGCCGGAGTCGGTCGACCGCCCATATATTCTACTAAGCCGTCATAACGACCGCCGCCGCCTAAAGCATTCTGCCGCGACGGTTCATCAGCCGGCTTGCCCTCTTGGCCTTCCGCATAGGAGGGCCAAACTTCAAACACGGTTCGGTTATAATAATCTAAACCTCTGACTAAATTTGAATTTAAGTTATATGGAATATTTAATTCGTCTAAATATTCAAGAACTTTTATAAAATGATTTTTACAATCTTCGCATAAGCTATCAACTATCTGGGGCGCTTCAACGGCGATTTCCTGACATTGCTTTTCTTTACAATCTAATAAGCGCAAAGGGTTTTTTACTAATCTCTTTTTACAGTCATTACATAATTTTGTGCGGCGTCCGCGTTCTTTATAAAAATTTTCCAGCTTAGTTAAATAATCCTTGCGGCAGACCGGGCAACCAACGCTATTAATTTGCGTTACAACATCAAGCTGCAACTCGCTAAAAAAATAATGCGATATAGCGATAAGTTCGGCGTCCGCTACCGGGCTAGTGTCTCCGATACTTTCTAAATTAAATTGGGTAAATTGGCGAAAACGGCCGGCCTGAGGTTTTTCATGCCTAAAAACCGGACCGAGCCAAAACAATTTTACCGGCTGGGGCATATTAAACATGCCATGCTCAATATACGATCTTACAATACCTGGAGTTGCTTCCGGGCGAAGCGCAATTTTTTCTCCGTTCTTATCAATAAAAGAAAACATCTCTTTAGTAACGACGTCTGAATGACGACCGGTTGAACGTTCATACAATTCCGCATTTTCTAAAACCGGCGTATCCATACGCTTAAAGCTATAAGATTTTGAAAGTTCTGAAGCTTTTTTAAAAACTAAATTCCAATATTTATATTCATCCGGCAAAATATCTTTAGTGCCTCTTAGACGCGAAATGAATCTAGCCTTTCTGGCTTTAGAAACTTTTTCATCAACTTCTTTATTGTCTTTTTTCTTAAAAAGTTTTGGCATATATTATAATTTTATTAATAATTATATTGCGGCGCCGAAAAAACATCAACTCTGTTAAACGGCCAGCCTCTTAGTAAAACCCTGCCGGTAATTAACTTTTTATCAACCGGCCCGAAACTGCGCGAATCCTTAGAAGCATTTCTGTTATCGCCTAACACATAATATTCGCTATCGCTTAAAGCTATTGGTTCTTCGCTTAAGGAATAGGTTTTTTGATCGGCTGCTAAATATGGTTCTTCTAATTTTAAACCTAAAGGATTTTCCTTATTATATACATAAACCGAACCATCCTGAATTTCTACCTTTTCTCCAGGTAAACCAATAATTCTTTTTATAAAATACTCTTCTGGATTTCTCGGATAGCGAAAAACAATAATATCGCCTCGCTCCGGCGTATTAAAACGATAACTTATTTCATCAATTATTAAATATTCTTTATCATAAAAACTCGGTTCCATTGAAGCACCCTTAACATAAAACGGCTGGATTAAAAAATATCTAACAGGAATAATAATGGCTAAAGAAATCGCCACTACTTTAACTAATTCAAAAACATAAATAAAAAAATTCTTTACCATAAAAAAAGTTAAAAGACAAAAAACCTTATTTAATAAGAATAAATAAGCTTTTGGCCTCATTAGTATTTTGTCTAATCACTATTATAACAGCTTGTTATTAAAAAGACAAAGTTGACATAATTACAATAAACAGTTAATAATAAACGGGACAATAAATTAACGCGGTTGTCAAAATCATATAATTATTATATATTTATTATATTATGAATAGAAAAATAGATTTACTAAATTCAAATCTCGCTCAATCGGAAATTAAGAGGCCGATAACAATAAAATCAAGTAAAAATTCTAACGCCAGACAACTTAAACCCATTGGGTTTATTTTAATTTTTCTCTTGGCCGTGTATCTAATTTTTTCTTTTAATAAATCGACGAGTGAACCTACGGCTTCCTGGTTTGATAAAATTCCCGTTATAAGCCAAATTAAACATCTAGTAGAAAGCGCGGAGACTAAATTAAAGGGTGAAAGCGATGATCGAATAAATATTTTGCTGTTAGGTATCGGCGGGAAAAATCATGACGGCGGACTTTTAACTGATACTATAATGTTAGCTAGTTTAAAGCCAAGCGAAAAAAAAGTATCTTTAATTTCTATCCCACGCGATTTAGCCGTACCGATTGAAAATATGGGCTGGCGGAAAATTAATAGCGTTAACGCTTACGCCGAAATGGAAACTCCCGGCTCGGGTGGCTTAGCCATAAGCCAAACTATAAGCGACATTTTTCAAATTCCGATTGACTATTATTTAACCGTTGATTTTGCCGGTTTTATAAAAATTATTGACGATTTAGGCGGTATAAAAGTTAATGTAGAAAATACTTTTGATGACTATAAGTATCCTATACTAGGTAATGAAGATGCTGCCTGGGATCAAAGATGGGAGCATTTGCATATTGAAAAAGGCGAGCAAGTTATGAACGGCGAATTAGCTTTAAAATATGTCCGATCTCGCCATGCTTTAGGCGTTGAGGGTTCTGATTTCGCGCGCTCGCGCCGCCAGCAAAAAGTCTTAGAAGCGGTTAAGGAAAAAGTTTTATCGCTTAATGTTTTATTTAAACCAACCATGATTTCTAATATAATTTCCGATATTACCGAAAATTACAGTTCAAATTTAAAAATCTGGGAGATGGTAAAATTATGGAATTTAGCCAAAGATATAAAAAGCGAAAATATTAGTAGCCGTGTTTTAGATAATAGCCCGAGCGGACTTTTAGTTGATACCGTTGGCTTAGACGGGGCTTATTTACTCCAACCCAGAAGCGGCGACTTTTCAGAAATACAATATTTAGTTAACAATGTTTTTGCCGATGCGCCGGCAACCGACAAAGAAAAAGTAAAAGAAGAAAAAGCCACGATTGAAATTAGAAATGGCACTTGGATAAACGGGTTAGCTAACTCTATGGCTTTAGATTTAGAAAAATACGGTTTTGATATAGTGCGCATTGGCAACACTAGCCAGAAAAATTTTGAAAAAACGGTTATCTATGATTTAACTTACGGGGAAAAACTTCAGGCCTTAACCGTACTAAAAAATAGAACCAATGCTAATGTCGCTTTAGGCATGCCACAATGGTTAATAGATGAAGTAGCCAAACAAAATTCTAACCAAACTAATTTAACACAACCTGATTTTATTTTAATTATCGGTCAAGACGCTGATAAAACAAATTCGGGAACGGAAAATACAGGGCAATAAAAAATAAATTTATGCAAGCTATAGAAAAAAATAGTAATCCTCTACCCCTTATCGTTATTTTCGGTCGAACTAACGTTGGTAAATCAACTCTATTTAATTGTTTAACCGAAAAACGACAAGCCTTAATTTCTGATATCGCCGGCACAACTCGCGATAGTAATTTAGGACAAATTTTTTGGCGCGGCCATCATTTAGAAGTCGTCGACACTGGCGGGATTATGAATTTAAAACATTTAACTAGCAAAAAAATTGGCACTAACGATATTGATGATCAAGTTCAAAAACAAGCTAAACAATATTTAAAGCAAGCCGATCTAGTTATATTTTTAGTTGATAATAAAACTGGCTTACTGCCTCATGATAGAGAAATGGCGCTTTTAATTAAAAAAAATGTTAATGCTAGTAAAGTTCTTTTAACGGTTAATAAAGTTGATGCGCCTAAGGACCGTTTAAAAGTTTCTGAATTCTATAAACTATCGCTTGGCGAACCTTATCCGATTTCCGCGGCTAACGGTTCTGGCACCGGAGATTTACTTGATATTATAATTAAAAAGTTAAAAATTAAAGACGAATTAGATGAAGACGAAGATGAAAAAGAAACTAAGATGCTAGCCGTTAAATCAGCGGCAGAAAATTTAGTTAAAATCTGCATTATTGGAAAACCAAACGTCGGAAAATCGAGCCTGTTAAATTCAATTTTAGGTTATAACCGAGTTATTGTCAGCCCAGAACCTCATACCACGCGCGAACCCCAACATACAAAAATAATTTATAGAGGCCGACCGATATTATTAATTGATACGGCCGGTATAAGTAAAAGAGGAGCGAAAACTAAAGGTTTAGAAAAATTCGGCATCGCTAAATCGTTAAACGCCCTATCTAAAAGCGATGTTGCTCTAATGACGCTTGATATTAGCGAAGACATAACTCATCAAGACGCTAAATTAATTGAAGAAATTGTTGAAGCTCAAAAAAGTTTTATTTTTATCGCTAATAAATGGGATAAAATTGAAAAACGAGACACAAAAAAATATACTGATTATCTTTATGGAAAATTACCTTTTGCTCAATACGCCCCCGTGCAGTTTACTTCAGCGAAAACCGGAGAAAAAATAAAAAAAATTCTAGACTTAGCTTTGCAAATCTCTGACGAAAGAAAATTACAGCTTAGCGATTCTCAATTATCGCATTTTCTATCTCGTATCGTAAAAATCCATCGTCCGGCCAAAGGTAAAGGCGTTAGGCATCCGCGCATTCGCGAATTCACGCAAACCCAAGCCAACCCGCCGAAATTTGAAATGAAAATCGGCGCTAAAGAAGATTTACATTTTTCTTATCTGCGCTTTATTGAAAATCGCTTACGCGAAACTTATGGTTTTTTAGGTACTCCGCTTTCGGTTAATGTGGCAAAAACTAAAAAAGTCCATGGGCAGCATGGTGATTACTAAAATTAATTATATGAATATTATCGTCGGTCTGGGCAATCCAGGCGAACAATATAAAACAACTCGTCATAACGCTGGTTTTATGGCGGTTGACGCTTTAGCTAAAAAATTAGATTTAAAATGGAAAAATAATAAAAAATTTAAAGCCGACATAGCTAAAGGCGATGATGTTATTTTAGTAAAACCGCTTACTTTTATGAATGAATCCGGCTCGGCCGTAGTATTAACTTTAGCTTATTATAAATTATCGCCGGAAAATTTAACCGTTATTCATGATGATTTAGATATAGAACTCGGCAAATATAAAATTTCTGTGGACTCAAGAAGCGCCGGACATAATGGAGTTCAATCTATAATTGATCGGCTAAACACTAAAAACTTTAAACGCCTAAGAATCGGTATTAAAACGCTAGAGTTAGAAAAAATTCCTGCGGAAAAATTCGTTTTGCAAAAATTCAAGCCGGAAGAATTAAAAAAAATCAACTCTACAATATCTGAAATAACAAAAAAAAATTAATTTTTTAAATAAAAAAAGACGGCCAATATAAGTGGCCGTTTTTGTATTTTTTGTTAATTATTGTTTCTTAAAGCTGGGGAGTTTACCATGTTTTGCTTTAAAAAAGTAGAGGTATTCGTTGCGAGCATCGCGCAGAATATTTTCATTATTAGTTTCTCCAGCAATAACTGCTCGCACTATTTCTTTGTCATTCTTTAATACTGTCAGCTGTTTTAAGTGTTCGTGTTGGGCTTGAAAGAAGCGCCCAAGCCTTAAATACTGGACGAATTCTTTTTTCTCATCTTCATCTTTCCAGCCGCCGTAAATAAAATCATCATTATGAATATCTCCTTCGTTTTTCCTGTCAACAACTTTAACCGTCATTTCTATAGCATTCATTATACCCTCCTCAATCTCTTTAAATAATTAGTTATAATGACCAATAAATAAAAACAACAAATACTATTTACAATTCTGTCTAGAAGCATAGGGATAACCCCGATTTAAGGCTCCAGCCAAACCAGGAGGGAGGTTTAACTTTCACCACTCCTAGACAAAATTCTAAATACTATTTGTGGTTACGTCTAAATATGTTATTATGAAAAAAGATAATTGTCAAAAAAATAACGCTCAATGTGCTACTTGCTTTAAAAGGGATTCAAAATTTATAAATAATTAAGGAGGAAAACTATTTATAAATTATGCCCTTAAGCAAGTAACAAACTGAACGCTATAAAATTAAATATCATAGTATATTAACATAACTAAACCATCCTGTCAAGACTTAAATAATCTAGATAATTATCGCTAATATAAAATAAAAATTAAACATGAATGATCTTAAATATTGGCTGGCGCTAAGCCAGTTTTATAAATTCGGCCCAATAAAATTTAAAAAGTTAAAAAATTATTTTTCTAATATTGAAAACGCCTATAAAGCCACGATAAAAGATTATATTCACGCTGGCATTGAAGAAAAGATCGCTGAAGAATTCATAATTTTTAAACATAAAGTTGAACCGGAAAAATTATTGGAAAATTTGAACAAAGAAAAATTAAAAGCTTTAACCATAGAAGATCCAGCTTACCCAAAACTTTTAAAACAAATTTATGATCCGCCCTTTATCTTATATTACCGCGGAGATTTAGAAGCTTTGAACGGTTTTTTACTAGCCGTGGTCGGCGCCAGAAAATATAGCCCTTACGGAGCGCAAGCTACGGAAAAATTAACCAGAGAGTTAAGTTTAAATAATTTAACTATTACGAGCGGCTTAGCTTTAGGCATAGATACTCTAGCTCATTCAGCCGCGATTGAAGCTGGCGGAAAAACCGTAGCGGTTTTAGGCTCCGGACTTGACCAACAAAATATTTACCCTTCACAAAATCGCTATTTAGCGGATAAAATTCAGACTCACGGCGGATTAATTTTATCAGAATACCCAATCGGCACTATGCCTTTAAAGCATCACTTTCCCCAAAGAAACCGAATAATTTCCGGCCTATCTAACGCTACTTTAGTTGTAGAAGCCGCTGAAAAATCCGGCGCGCTAATTACGGCTTTTCATGCTTTAGAGCAAAATCGAGAAGTTTTTGCCGTGCCCGGCAGTATTTATTCCGGTTCTTCGGAAGGCACTAATCGCTTAATTGCTATGGGAGCAAAATTAGTAACCAGCGCTAAAGATATTATAGAAACTCTTAATTTAGCCGAAGCGGCTTCTTACATTGAAAACAAAAAAGTAATTCCTGATACAAATGAAGAAAAAATAATTCTCGCGGGATTATCTTATGAGCCAATTCATATTGACGAGCTTAAACAGTTGACAAAACTTGACACATCAATTATAAATAGTACACTTACTATCATGGAAATGAAAGGAATGGTAAAAAATTTAGGCAGTATGCAATACGTATTGGCCAGATAAGTATTATTTAATTTGTCACTAAAATGACATTTATTTTTTATGAAAAAATTAGTCATTGTCGAATCTCCAACTAAAGCAAAAACTATAGCTAAATTTTTAGGCTCTGATTTTAATATTGAATCTTCTTTCGGCCATGTACGCGATTTACCGGTCAGTAAAATGGGTATTGATATTGAACATGATTTTGAACCTAAATATGTTGTGCCAGTAAAAGCTAAAAAAAATCTTAAAAAACTTCAGGAATTAGCTAAAAAATCAGATAAAATTGTTCTGGCAACCGACGAAGACCGCGAAGGAGAAGCAATCGCTTGGCATTTGGCCGAAGCTCTAAAAGTTGACCCGAAAGATACTGACCGCATCGTCTTTCATGAAATTACTAAACCAGCGATTATGGAAGCTTTAGAACACCCGAGAAAAATTGATATGAAATTGGTTAATGCCCAACAAGCCAGAAGAATTCTTGATCGCTTAGTCGGTTATGAACTATCCCCTTTCTTATGGAAAAAAGTAGCTAAAGGTTTGTCTGCTGGACGAGTCCAATCGGTGGCAGTTCGTTTAATTGTTGAACGTGAACAAGAAATAAAAAAATTTATCACGCAAGAATACTGGTCTATTTCGGCAATTTTAAAAAATAAAAAGCAACTGCCATTTTTAGTCAGATTAAATAAAATCAACAATAAAACGATTGATAAACTAGAAATTAAAAATGAGCAGGAAGCTTCAAAAATTTTAAACGATCTTGATCATGCTGAATATTTTGTAACCAACTTAGAAAAAAAACAAACTAAAAAACAACCGCCAAAACCTTTTACCACTTCAAGTTTACAGCAAACCGCTAACCGCTGGCTCGGCTTTTCGGCCAAGCAAACTATGATGGTAGCCCAGCAACTTTATGAAGTAGGTTTTATAACCTATATGAGAACCGATTCGCTAAATTTAGCTGATAAATTTTTAAACGAAGCGACCGAATATTTAACTTCTAATTTAGGCGCTAATTACGCACTTTCCTCGCCGCGCCGCTTTAAAACTAAATCTAAAGGCGCGCAAGAAGCTCATGAAGCTATTCGCCCATCCGAAGCCTCGCGCACCCCGGAATCCGTAGAAAGCGAATTAAATCCTAATCAAAATAAATTATATAAATTAATTTGGCAAAGAGCTGTAGCCTCGCAGATGAGCGAAGCCATAGTTGACGCCACGGCCGTTGATGTTGAAGCTAAAAACACGCCTTATCAATTTAGAGCTAACGGCCAAATTTTAAAATTCGACGGCTATTTAAAAATTTATCCGGAAAAAAGTCAGGAAATAGAACTCCCGGAATTAGAAATAAAAGAAAAACTTGATTTAGAAGAAATAAAAAAAGAACAACATTTTACAAAACCACCAGCCAGATATTCTGACGCTGGCCTAGTAAAAGAATTAGAAAAATATGGTATTGGCCGACCATCAACTTATGCTCCGACTATAGCCACAATCGTTGACAGAAATTATGTGCAACGCGACGAAAATAAACGCTTAGCGCCGACTGATATCGCTTTTGTAGTTAACGATTTATTAGTTGAGCATTTCCCTAAAATTGTGGATTACCAGTTTACCGCTAAATTAGAAAATGATTTGGATTTAATCGCTGAGGGCGAGGCTAAATGGCAACCGATAATTAAAGAATTTTACGAGCCTTTTCACACTAATTTAGAAAATAAATACGAAGTTATAAATAAAAATGATATTATGCCTGAAGAAAAATCAACTGAAGTTTGCGATAAATGCGGCGCGCCTATGATTATTAAAACCGGCCGCTATGGAAAATTTTTAGCCTGCAGCGCTTTTCCTGAATGTAAAAATATAAAATCAATGCCTGGCGCAGACAAAAACGGCAACGGCCAAACCGATAACGAAGAAATTAAAGAATTAAAAGAAAAATATAAAGACGAGGTTTGCGAAAAGTGTGGTTCAGCTATGGCGATTAAAGTTGGAAAATTCGGGCCATTTTTAGCTTGCACCGGCTATCCGAAATGTAAAAATTTAAAAAATATTGGCGGCGGAAATAATGGCACTGGCATAACCTGTCCGGTTTGCGGTAAAGGCGAGGTCGTACAGAAACGCAGTAAACGAGGAATTTTCTACGCCTGTAATCAATATCCGGATTGCAAAACCGCTTTTTGGGGTAAGCCAACTGGAGAAAAATGCCCGGACTGCGATAGCTTATTAATAGAAGACGCGAAAAAAGGCGAAGTTAAATGCTCTAATAAAGATTGTGGATATATAAAATAGCATTATTAAAAAAATAAAAAAAAGACAGGGAGGGGAAAAAATGAAAAATCGAACAACTTATTTACTTTTCTTGTTTGTTGCCAGCGCTACGGCTATATCATTTTTATTATGGCCGACAGCAGAAGAACTGTTCCAAAAAATAATTTTTTCTAACCAGCCAGCGAATTATTATGACATTTTCTCTTTTGTGTCTGTCGTCTCTTTGATGACGATGCTCGCTGGTATCTCGACTTTTATTTTTCATTGTGAGTTTAAACGCAAAAAAAATAAATCCTACTCAAACCTAATTTAAAGCAACTCCTAACGGAATAAAACATCTGCGCAAGAGACCGATATAACAAAGGTCTCTTTTTTTATTTATAAAAAAAGAAGGTCATTTTAACCTCTTTTTTTGTATAAGTTTTATTATTCTATTTACTTTTTTTCTTTTTCTCCGCCCGACTTTTCATAAGATCAACCAATTTTTTTACACCGTCAACAATTAACGGCAGATATGAAGCGCTATGTTCAATTTTTTCTTTTATCATTTTTACCAATTCATCAAATTTATTAAGCCGATCGCGTGTTTCTTTAATAACTTTAAACATCTGCTGTAAAATCCTAGCTAAATAATAAATCGCCCAGCAAGAAAATATAGTAAATAATAGAACTGATAAAGCAATAACTATATTTAATAAATCATGACTATCATTAATTAAAGGCATAAAATTATTTATCCCCGAACGGGGGCAAAATTAAATTAAATTATTTTGATCTTCTGTTATATTGCTCTCCTTTTTTACTTCAGCGATATCTACTAATTCTAGTTTAATCCCGCCGACTTTTTTACTAAACCAATTATAAACTGCAGCGGAAATATAACCGATAATAAAACCAATTAAAGCTGTAACTAAAGAAACTAAAACCCCTAAAAGTAACCCGGCGCCAATATTAAATAGAGTTACTAAAATAACTGAACCGGCAAAATCTTTTTGCATGATAATATTAGCCATAGTTGATATGGCCACTATTAAAGCTGTGAAAAAACCAACAAAACCATAAATCAAAGCTATTAATTTAGCTAATGATACTTTATTAATGTTTTTTATTTCTTTAATTTGCATAATAATGTTTGTATAAATTTATAAACTAATTTCTATTTTATTATAACACAAATTTATTCTAAACCCAATTTACTCTTAATTTTTTTAACAATTTCCTCGGTTGTAAAATGCGCCTTAACTAAATAATCATTAGCTCCTAAGGCTAAGGCTTTTCTGTTATCTTCCTCTTGTCCTAAATTTGTTAACATAATAACCGGCACATTTTTAATAGCATTATTTTTACTTGAACGAATCGCCTTTAAAACTTCGAAACCATCCATGGCGGGTAAAATAATATCTAATAAAACAATAGCTGGTATAAATTCATTAACTTTTTTTACAGCCTCTTCTCCGTTAAGCGCTACATCAACATTAAAACCTTCTTTATTTAACTTTTTAAAACAGATATCTCTTAAAAAAGAATCGTCTTCAACTAATAAAACCTTAACGCCAGTTTTCGTATTATCTTCCTTTTTACTGCTAACCACAACGCGACCGCTTAAAACATTTATCGCTTTTTCTATAACCTCTTCCGGATTAATTTGAGTTTTAATTATATAGTCAAGAGCTCCCAACTTTTTTATTTTTTCTAATTCAACGTCTTGACCAGAATTAGAAATTACTATCACCGGAATTTTATTGCCCTTTTTTTGTAAATTTTCTAAAACTTCATAACCATTCATTTTCGGCATAATAATATCAAGTAAAATTAAATCTGGTTGCCAAGATTCAATTTTACTTAAACCTTCTTCACCGTTATTAGCAATATCTACTGCGAATTTTTCTAATTTGAATTTTGCTAATAAAACGCTAGCTAAAGCATCCTCGTCTTCAATAATTAAAATTTTGTTGCTCCCTCCATTTAAAATTTCATTTTTTTTAGTTGCCATATAATTTTGTTTAAATTTAATTAATATATAAATATAAAATTATAAACTAATCATTCCATTTATCGGCAAAGTAAAACTAACTTCCGTGCCTTTGCCTTCTTCGCTTTTTAAACTGACTTGGCCCTTATGTTTTTCGATGATGTTTTTAACCATAAAGAGGCCTAGTCCGCTGCCTTCGGTTTCTAATTTAACCACATTAGCCGCTCGGAAAAATTTAGAAAATATTTTTGGCTGATCTTCGGCCGGTATGCCTACCCCCTGGTCTTTAATTTTAACATTCAGGTACTGCTTGTCAACTTTAATAATTACTTCAATCTTACCATATTCTGGAGTATATTTGATGGCATTACTTAATAAATTTTGTATTACCATAATGATTCTTTCTTTATCTAAATATATCTTGGGTAGTTTTGGCGGGATTTCAATCTTGAGCTCTTGATGGCTTTTATCAATTAAACTATCAATATTACTAATGGAAGTGTCTAGAACTTCTTTAAAATCAGTGCTCTCAAAATTAAACCCAAATTTGCCTTCTTCAATACGAGAAACGTTCAATAGGTCGTTAACTAACCTAATAACTCGTTCGTTGCTTAGATAACCTTTGTTTAATAGTTCTTGTTGTTCCAGAGACAATTCTCCAGCATCCCCGTCTAATATCATCTTAATTACCCATTTAATGGCTGAGAGTGGGGTTCTTAGCTGATGGGCGGCGATAGAGATAAATTCTGATTTCATTTTATCAATGCCTTTTTCGCGGGTGAGATTGACGAAAATTTTCATGAGGCCTAGGTGGTTTGTTTGATCATCAAAAACCCTGATGGTTGTAATTTTATAAATTAATTCTTGGTTATTAACTAAAATAGACATTTCTTCGCTATGATGATCAGTTGATTTTAAATTGCCAATTTCTTTAATCTGAAACTCTTTTTTGATGACGGTACGGAAGTTAGACATCGGGCAATTATTGCTAGTATCTATGCTTACGCCCAAGCTTTTTTCTGTTAAACCGAGGATGTTTTTAGCGGCCGGGTTTATGAGGTTAATATTATTATAGCGGTCAACAAAGATAATCGGGTCGATAAAGTTAGCGATAATAGCCGCAATTTTATTTTTTTCTTCATTCAATTGGATATTAAATTTTACCGATTCTGCGTAGAGCAAAGCGTTCTCCATGGCAAAAGCGATTTGCGTGCCTAAAATTTCTAGAACTTTTAAATCTTCTTCGTTAAAAGGGTCTTTGGATTCTTTAGGGCCAAATACCATCATGCCGACTGTTTTATCTTTCATGTTTAGAGGAGATAACAGGGCGACGTTTGCTTTAGTGAGTAAATTTAAAATTGACTTATTAATTTTAAAATTACTAAATTTTATTTCTTCAACAATGATCGGCTGATTTCTTTTAGTAAAAATTTTATATATTTCTTTACTGCCTGGGAATATTTCTTGTTGGCCGATGTTTAAGCCTTGACCATACTGGGTTATATAAACTTGTTTTTTTTCATCAAAAGACACAACGCCAAAAGCGGTCACGTGCAAAGCATTAACTAAAATTTCTGAAACATATTCATAGATTTTACCGATTTCAATGGTAGAGCGGAGTTTATCGCTTAAATCAGCAATTAGTTCGCGGCTATCATACAAAGAGGAGAAGAAATATTTATTAGCTAAACGATAGTAATAATGCTTAATAGGCGAAAAAATATAAACAGCAATTAATAGAACCAATAAATCAATCCAAATTGGAGGAGCAGTAAATAATTGAGCAGAAATCAATTTAACGGTCGTCATAAAAATTAAAACTGTGGCCAGGGAAAAGAGATAGACGGAGGATTGGCGTAAAACAAACTTTATATCCATTAAACGATGTCTAATAATTGCATAAGAAAAAAGAATTGGATATAACACGACTAATACATTTCCTATGGGCAATATAGGAATATCATACCAAAGAGGAAAATTAGTTTCTCCCCCACCAAAAGCGAGAATTGTGGCAATAATAACATATTTTATTTGATTTCTTTTTTGACCAACAGATTTTTTATAATGTCTGAAAAGTAAAAAAAGAGCATAAGGAGCTAAACCCAAAAACATTAAAACTATGTAAATAGAATATAAAAAACCGGCTTTAGGCCAAAAAGCAAAATAATTTCCGACGGGCTCAACACTACTGACAAACCAAGGGGAAAAAATAAAAAACAAAAAAATACCAGCTACAAAATAAGAAACAAAAATAAGCTTTTTTTTCTGTTTATTCAAACCCAACAAAGAAACAATCCAATGAAAATAAAAAACTGCGAGAAAATGAGAACCGACTGATAAAACTCGACACCAAAATAAAGCTAAATCTTGATTATCATAAATCATTAACCAACGCCAATAACCAAGTTGCCAAAGAGCGGTAGTCATAGTTAGGCCAAAAAGGGTTTGATTAATAATATTTTTTCGATCTTTAAAAATAACCATGAAACCAAAAACAGCGGCTATGATTCCGGTTAAAAGACCATTTAGTGATAAAAAATTTTGTAAATTCATAAAATACCTTTATTCTCAAATAAAAATCAATCTAAAGTTTTTGCTCAATTGGCAAAGAAAAACTTATTTCGGTTCCTCGACCTTCTTCGCTTTTTAATTCAATTGAACCATTATGTTTTTCAATAATATTTTTTACTATAAACAATCCTAATCCGCTGCCTTCGGTTTCTAGTTTAAGCGCATTAGAGGCTCGGAAAAATTTAGAAAATAATTTAGCTTGATCATTTTTGCTTATGCCTACCCCTTGATCTTTAACTTTAACATGCAGAAATTTTTTGTCGGTAGTAACAATTATTTCTATTTTTCCATATTCTGGAGTATATTTTATGGCATTATCAAGTAAATTTTGCAAAACCATAACCATTCTTTCTTTGTCCAGATATACTTTAGGTAGTTTCTCTGGTTTTTGCACTATTAATTCTTGGTGATTTTTTGCTATTAAACCTTCTAAGTTGCTTTTGGTCGTAGTCAAAATTTCTTGAAAATCGGTTTTTTCAAAATTAAATCCAAACTTACCTTCTTCAATACGAGAAACGTTTAATAAATCATTAACTAATCTGATAATTCTTTCGTTGCTAATATAGCCCTTCCTTAATAAATCTTTTTGCTCAACATTAAGTTCTCCAGCATCCCCGTCTAATATCATCTTAATTACCCATTTAATGGCTGATAATGGGGTTCTTAGCTGATGGGCGGCGATAGAGATAAATTCTGATTTCATTTTATCAATGCCTTTTTCGCGGGTGAGATTGACGAAAATTTTCATGAGGCCTAGGTGGTTTGTTTGATCATCAAAAACCCTGATGGTTGTAATTTTATAAATTAATTCTTGGTTATTAACTAAAATAGACATTTCTTCGCTATGATGATCAGTTGATTTTAAATTGCCAATTTCTTTAATCTGAAACTCTTTTTTGATGACGGTACGGAAGTTAGACATCGGGCAATTATTGCTAGTATCTATGCTTACGCCCAAGCTTTTTTCTGTTAAACCGAGGATGTTTTTAGCGGCCGGGTTTATGAGGTTAATATTATTATAGCGGTCAACAAAGATAATCGGGTCGATAAAGTTAGCGATAATAGCCGCAATTTTATTTTTTTCTTCATTCAATTGGATATTAAATTTTACCGATTCTGCGTAGAGCAAAGCGTTCTCCATGGCAAAAGCGATTTGCGTGCCTAAAATTTCTAGAACTTTTAAATCTTCTTCGTTAAAAGGGTCTTTGGATTCTTTAGGGCCAAATACCATCATGCCGACTGTTTTATCTTTCATGTTTAGAGGAGATAACAGGGCGACGTTTGCTTTAGTGAGTAAATTTAAAATTGACTTATTAATTTTAAAATTACTAAATTTTATTTCTTCAACAATGATCGGCTGATTTCTTTTAGTAAAAATTTTATATATTTCTTTACTGCCTGGGAATATTTCTTGTTGGCCGATGTTTAAGCCTTGACCATACTGGGTTATATAAACTTGTTTTTTTTCATCAAAAGACACAACGCCAAAAGCGGTCACGTGCAAAGCATTAACTAAAATTTCTGAAACATATTCATAGATTTTACCGATTTCAATGGTAGAGCGGAGTTTATCGCTTAAATCAGCAATTAGTTCGCGGCTATCATACAAAGAGGAGAAGAAATATTTATTAGCTAAACGATAGTAATAATGCTTAATAGGCGAAAAAATATAAACAGCAATTAATAGAACCAATAAATCAATCCAAATTGGAGGAGCAGTAAATAATTGAGCAGAAATCAATTTAACGGTCGTCATAAAAATTAAAACTGTGGCCAGGGAAAAGAGATAGACGGAGGATTTTCTAATTACTAATTTAATGTCCATAACGCGATAAATCGCTATACAATAAGCCATCATGATAGTAAAAATTAATCCAGAAAAATATGTTACAGGATAAACTCCTACATTATAAGCCGCTAAAAAACCGAGAGGCGCAATTAAATAAAATACGCCAAAAGATATAAATATATATTTAGTTTGTTCTTTAATTAATGACGGTTTAAGGCTTTTATAAAATTTTAAAGTAGCGAAGAACCATAATAATATAAATACTACAAAATACACCAAAAATATATGGTGCAGAATTCTAGCTTGTGTATGGACGCCCCAGCTATAAACATAAATACCATCAATAAAATATTTTGAACGTGTAAGGATCGCAAAACTTATTGATAATAAATAACCGACATAAAGAATTTTGTCAGATTTTTTACCAATTAAGGCTAAATAAAATTTATAAGTAAAAACCGGCATAAATGCTACACCAGCATAGACTAATCTATCCCAAAAAATTACCCCCGCCACATCATCTTTATATAAAAACATCATGAAAGTGCAAATAAACCATTCCGTTATACCAAGAGTAAAAAGAAAAAAAGTTTGATTTATCAAACTTTTTCTATTTTGCTTAAATACAAAAATGCCTATGCTAATAGCTAAGATCGCGCTGATTAATGGTAATATTATAGTAAAATTCATAAAAAATTACCCTAAATATTTCATTCTGATATAAAAAAATAATAATATAATAAAATAGCGATAAAAAAAGAAAACTAACTAAAATTATCTAATAACTTTAACCAATCATTAATCAATAATTCTTGAGCTCTAATTTTAGAATTAAGTCCGGCTTTTACTATTTTATTTTCAACTTCGGTTTGATCAATTTTAAAACCGGCGGCTAAATTATTTTTTAACATTTTTCTTTTAGCGCTAAAACCGAATTTAACTAACCGAAAAAAATCTTTTTCCTCCTTTTCCTTGTTAAGAAGAAGTTTAGGATGAGATATAATTTTAATAATAGCGCTATCGACTTCCGGACTTGGCCAAAAATCTTCTTTAGGTACAATTTGTATTATTTCCGGTTTGGCATAAAATTGAACCGACACGGAAAGCAAACTCATCTTTCCTGGTTGCGCGCAAATTCTTTCAGCTACTTCTTTCTGCAGCATTAAGGTCATAAATTCTGGTTTCTTTTCAGACTCTAGAAATTTACGCAAAAAGATAGAAGTAATATTGTATGGTAAATTCGCTACAATTTTATAATTTTGTAATTTATAATTTGCTGGTGAAAATTTTAATATATCTTCGTTTATTACTTCCACATTCTTAATTTCTTTAGCTAACAACCCCGTTTTTAAAACCTTCGCCAATTTATCATCAAGTTCTACTGCAATTACACGGCTAACCTTTTTCGCCAACTTGGCCGTTAAAAAACCTAAACCCGGACCAACTTCTAATATTACATCATTATTTTGTAAATCTGCCGCGTTTGCCATCTGATCATAAATTTCTTCTTCAATTAAAAAATTCTGCCCTTTTGAACGAGCAGGTTTAATATTGTAGAGACGACAAAGCTCTTTAGTTTGTTCAAATAAATTCATCCTTATTTAATTTTATCTTTGAAACCTGCTATAATATATTTATCAAACCAATTTACAAATTTATCCATATTGTTAGCTGCAACAGAACCTGGGCAAGCCACTAAAGCATTAGGAGCCATCATATTAATATTGGTAGTACCGGCGAGTATAGCTTGCTTACCCGCGCACTCCATTAAAGTTGTAGCGCCACCTTTTACTTGAACCAAATTACTAATACACGCATAAGTAGCCCCGCAATTTTGCTGACCAGTAAAAGTCATCATACTATAATTATTACAAGCATCAGCAGTGCAAGAAGCGCAAGTACAAACTCCATTAACAACCGCGCACGTACTTACAACTGCTGCCACTTGATATGCGCCGCATTGCCAAGGATAGCTTGAACCAGCCGCTTCGGCAACTACATTTCTATATTGAAAATAATCTACCACCCTCGGAGTTAAAAAAATCGCTAACAAAATTATAACTAGTAAGCTTATTAATTGTATTTTACGCCTTTTAGACATAATTTTTTATTAATTTATTAACTATATTATACCATAATTATTTAAAATGCTCAAAAAATATATAATTACCATCTTTATTTTTTTTATTATATTAACCTTACCCGCAAAGGCTTATACTAGTTTTATTCAAAAAATAACCGGTAAAATTTTACTTCAAGTTCAATCTCACGGCGAAGCCTGGTATTTAAACCCAATTGATTTAAAAAAATATTTTCTTGGCGGACCAAAAGACGCATTTAATTTACTACGAGCTTTTGGCATTGGAATAACTAATAATAATTTAAATAAAATTTCTGTTGGTTTAACCGACTACTCTGGCGTTGACGATGATAGCGACGGACTGCCGAATAATTTAGAATTAGCAATAGGAACTGACTCTAATAAAAAAGATTCTGATGACGATGGTTTTGACGATAAAACAGAAATTATCAATTTTTATAACCCAATCGGTTCAGAAAAAATTATACCTGACGAAAAAATAATTAAAAATAATCTAGGAAAAATTTTTTTACAAGTAGAAAACCGCGGACAAGCTTGGTATATAAACCCCTCCGATAGTAAACGCTATTATTTAGGTTCGCCCGATGAAACTTTTATAATAATGAAAAAATTGGGCCTGGGTATTAGTAATAATGATATAAATAAAATTATTACTGGCTATTTTAATAATCAACAAACTACTGCCGCTACTTCATCATCTTCTTCTAATAACACAAGCCAAACTAACACGGTTAATACGGATACTGACCAAACAATCTATAAAGCCGGCGAAGCTATAAGAAGCAATGAAACTGATAAAGTTGCAGCTTATTTCACTTCTAATCTCGCATCAACCATTAAATACACTATGAACTTTCTTAGTTCAGAAAATAAATTAGTTTGGAGCGAAATGCTTACTGGTTCAAGTTTATTAACTGCCACCGCAACAGAGAAAATTTATCATAATTACGTTTATTTTCAGGGTGAAAAAATCGAAATAAAATATTACGTTAAAAAACAGTCCGACGGAACTTGGTTAATGACGAATTTATAAAAAATAATTTAAATAAAAACACACTTCTCGTTATAAGAAGTGTGTTTTTTAATATTCTATAATTTTACCGTTAATAAAATTATGCTAACAGCCCCTAAAACCATACCCACTAGAACAGTTGGACTAATAACTTCTTTAAAAATAAAAACTCCCGCTAAAGCACCCACTATGATACTACCAATACCATATACTGACATGGCAACCGAAAGAGGCGCGCCAAACTTAAAAGTATAAAAGAAAAAAATAGTTCCTAAGGCTAAAGAAACACCGATTAAACCAGAAATATAAAAACCTTTAGCTGAATAATCCAATTCACCTCTAGACATCGCATAAACTAAAAAAGGAATAGCTACTACAAGTTGGCTTAATGCTATAATAAATAACGCTAAAAAATAATTCATTTGATTGCCTAGAAGTTTAAAAAAAACATCATTTACAGTCCAAGCAACAATTGTAAATCCTAAAAATAATAACCAAAGCATAAATTTTTATTTATTTAATAACTATATTAACTAATTTCCCTTTCACAAAAATAACTTTTATTGTCTCTTTACCTTCAAGCCATTTTTTAACTTTTTCGCTTTCTAGAGCTATTTTTTTTGCTTCTTCTTCGCTAATATCAGCCGAAACTTCGATAGTATCACGAATCTTCCCATTAATTTGAATAACTAAATTTATAGTTTCATCTTTAACTAAGGCCGGATTATATTTTGGCCAGGCTTGTTTAAAAATAGATTCTTTATTGCCAATTTCAGCCCATAATTCTTCAGCTAAATGCGGCGCAAACGGAGCTAAAAGCTTTAAAAAATTCTCAAAAACTTCGCGCGGTAGTTCATCAAACTTAACAGCAAAATTTACAAAAATCATCATCTGGGCAATAGCTGTATTATAACGAAAATTTTCAATATCTTCGCTAACTTTTTTTATAGTTTTATGAATCATTTGCGGCATGCCTAATTCTTTTATATAACTATCTGCTTGGCAATCATATAATTGTTTATCTTTTAATTTATAAACATTTTCTAAAAATCTTCTAGCGCCGATTAGTCCGTTAGTGCTCCAAGCGCAAGGTTGGGAAAATGGCCCCATAAACATTTCATAAACGCGCATAGCATCAGCGCCGTATTTTTCTACGACCTCGTCCGGATTAATAACATTCATCCAGCGCTTACTCATTTTACGTCCGTCTTCGGCTAAAATTAAACCGACATGTTGTAAACGAGTAAATGGTTCGTCGTAATTTACCACGCCAATATCAAACAAAAATTTATGCCAGAAACGCGCGTAAATTAAATGGCGCGTGGCATGCTCAGCGCCGCCTACATAAAAATCAACCGGCGACCAATATTTATCTTTCCCCTTTTCAATTAAAGCTTTATCATTATGCGGATCAATATATCTTAAATAATACCAGCTTGACCCAGCCCATTGCGGCATAGTATTAGTTTCTCTTTTAGCCGGTCCGCCGCATTTCGGACATTTTGTATTTACCCATTCTTTTATATTAGCTAGCGGCGACTCGCCAGTTCCGGTCGGTTCATAATTTTTTACTTCCGGCAATTTTAATGGTAACTCATTTTCCGGTACGGCTACATTACCGCACTTTTCGCAATGCACAATCGGAATCGGCTCGCCCCAATATCTTTGTCTAGAAAACACCCAATCTTTTATTTTATAATTTATCGCTCGTTTACCTAATTTTTTTTCTTCTAGCCATTTAATAATTTTTTCTTTGGCAGTTTTAGTTTCTAAATCATTTAAAAAACCTGAATTAGTCGCGACGCCATTATCAGCAAAACAAAAACTTTCCTGACCTTGCAAAATTTTCCAAAAATAAACAAAATTAGCTAAATTTAAAAATGTCGACATGTCTTCTTTTTTAACCCAAACAGCCTTATGATTTTTCGTATGCTCTTCGCTAGTCGGTTCTTGCTCTTCATCTATTAATTCAAACAAAAAGGCCGGACCAAAAGCATAACGATTTTCATTTTTATGGGCAGCGTAAAAATTATTATGAGTTTCCATGCCCAGATCTTTTACTAAGCGAATATTTTTATAGCCAGTTTCTTCAATAATTTCTCGCTTGGCTGATTCTATAGAATCTTCACCTTCGTCAATGCCGCCGATAATTCCTGAATGCCAACCAAATTTTTCCCAATCTAAACATAAATATTCATCTTTTTTACAATGTTTTACGAGAGAATAAGCGGTATATCGTTTTACGGTTTTTTTATCAGAACGTACGGCGTCCGGACCATCATTAATTGAAAAATATGGCGCCACAACTTGTTTAATCGGTATGTCATATTTTTTGGCAAACTCCCAATCTCTTTCATCGTGCGCCGGCACGGCCATAATTGCGCCCGTGCCATATCCCATCATCACATAATCAGCAATGTAAACCGGAATTTTTTCTTGATTAACTGGATTAATCGCATAAGCTCCAGTAAATACACCGGTTTTTTCTTTAGCTAATTCCGTTCTTTCCATGTCGGACTTGCTAGCTGCTTCTTTAATATATTTTTCTACTTGTGATTTTTGTTCAGCAGTAGTTATTTTTTTAACTAATGGATGTTCAGGCGCCATAACAAAAAACGTCGCGCCGAACAAAGTATCCGGTCGCGTAGTAAACACCGTTACTTTTTCGCCGTTAATTTCAAAATCAACTTCCGCGCCTTCTGATCGGCCGATCCAATTTTTTTGCATTTCTTTAATTGACTCTTCCCAATATGGCAATTTTTCTAAATCATTTAACATTCTTTCGGCGTAATCAGTAATTTTTAAAACCCATTGTCGCATCGGCTTTCTTTCAATCTCAGAACCGCAGCGTTCACATTTGCCATTTTCTAAATCTTCGTTAGATAAAACCGTTTTACAGCTCGGACACCAATTAACCGGCTCGTTTGATTCATAAGCTAGGCCACGCTCAAACATTTTTATAAATGCCCATTGTGTCCATTTATAAAATCCCGGATCGGTGGTGTTTATCTCTCGATCCCAATCATAAGTAAAACCTAATTTTTTTAACTGACTTTTAAAAGTTTCTACATTTTTTTCTGTGGCAACTCTTGGATGAATTTTATTTTGAATAGCATAATTTTCTGCCGGCAAACCAAAAGCATCCCAACCCATAGGATGAAGCACGTTGTACCCTTGCATCATTTTAGCGCGAGCAAAAATATCCGTAGCAATATAACCTTTGGGATGGCCAACATGAAGGCCAGCGCCCGAAGGATAAGGAAACATATCCAAAATATAAAATTTGGGCTTGGCTTTATCTTCGCCGGTTTTATATAATTTCTCTTTTTCCCATTTTTCCCGCCATTTATCTTCTATTTTTTTATGATTATATTTTTCCATAATACACTAATTTTATACTAAAATTGGCTAAAAGGCAAGCTAAATTAAAATTTTATTTCGATACCAATCGGACAATGGTCAGACCCCATTATTTTATCCAAAATAAAAGCATTTTTAATTTGTTCCTTCATTTTCTCGGGGACACAAAAATAATCAATGCGCCAGCCGATGTTTCTAGCGCGCGAGTTAAAACGGTAGCCCCACCAAGAATATTGAACTTTATTTTTATTTAAATATCTATAGGTGTCAATGTAGCCGGAATTTAAAAATTTTGTCATCCAAGTCCGTTCTTGATCGGTAAATCCCGGATTGCCAATATTATCTTTTGGACGCGCCAAATCAATTTCTTCGTGTGCCACATTAAAATCACCGCCCATAATCAGCGGCTTTTTCTTCGCCAGTTTATTTGCATATTTATGAAATGCTTTATTAAACTCCAATTTAAAATCAAGCCGAGTTAACTCATGGTTACTATTAGGAAAATAAGCGTTAATTAAATAAAAATTTTTAAATTCCAAAGTTTGCACCCTACCCTCACGATCAAATTTTTTATTTCCTATACCATTTTTTATACTTACAACAGGTAAATTATTTTTAACAAGCACCGCTGTACCGCTATAACCAGGTTTCTCGGCCGGATGCCAATATTCTTGATAATCTCTAAAATCAAATTGCTCTTTCATTCTAGCCTCGTCATTTATTTTAATTTCCTGCAAACACAAAATATCCGGCTTTTGTTTTTTTAAAAAATTAGTAAAGCCTTTTTTAACTACTGCTCGTATACCATTTACATTCCAAGAAATTATTTTCATATACAAAAAATAAAACTATATATTTAAAATCACCCCGGGGTTTGGGGTGACGAATAAGCGCCAAGGTGTGAGCATAAAAAAATTAATCAAAGTGATAGCGCATTGAGGCACCCCAAAAGTTCTTTGGTTACTTTCTTAATTATAAGAAAGTAACCCCTAGCGGAGCGGCACGAATAATTATATTAATAAAAAGTATAATAAACTCATTAGACTGTCTACTTAGAAAATAGATAACACCAAACTTGTTTCACCGAACTCTAGATTCCGGCTCGGCGGCCGGAATGACAGAAAAACTAATTTTACCAACCAAATAACTTGCCAACTTCATCAGCTGATTCACGACGTCTAGCTATGGTTAAAATACCGTTTTGAGCAATAACTTTAGCCGGTGAAGATAGAAGACAATGGTGCGAAGCTAAAGCGTCTTGATAGGCTCCTGAATCAAATAAAGCTATATATTGATAATCTCCATTAGCATCCTCTAGGCGCGGCAAAAGAATTTGTCCGCCGCCTGCAGTATAACAATCATCTGAATCGCAAGAAGCGCCAGCTAACCAAACTCTAGATAATTTTTCCGCCGTCATATTATTAACCGGAACAATATGCCATTTTTGATGAATCGCCCAAGTATCAATTAAATCATTCATAAAACTACCATCAATAACATACCATTTTTTAGCCATGGCTTTAGCAATTGGCTTCTGACATAAAACTTTAAAAATGGTTATTTGCGCTGGAGCCATAATATATCTACCCCATTCAGCAATAATATTTGGATGAGAAATTTCCTGATCTGTGCAAACTTTTTTAATAGTGGTAATTATTCTATTAACTACGTTAGCCGTGCTGTAATGTTTCCTTTTTTCATATGGAATGGCCATGCCACCGCCAATATTTAAAGTATCAAGTGTAGGATTATTCTTTTTCAACTTAGCATAAACTTTTGCCGCAGTTTTTACAGCTTCGATAATACCGTCTTGACTCATGCTTTGCGAACCCATATGATAATGTAAAATTTTCAAATTGCGCACTCGACCCAAATCAAAAATTTCTTCCGGCGACAAGCCATAGCGGTCATTTTTTTTATTCCAATGTGATTTAGTTTTTATTTCCATTTTCATTCTAATGCCAACATCGCCTTTGAATTTTCTTAAAGCTTCATATTCGGTTACATCTTCTATAATAGGAATAATAAACAAACCTTTTTCTTTTAATTCCTGGATTAAAGCTAAATATTTATCGGTTTTTGGACCATTACAAATAACGCGGATGCGTGAATGAAATTGATCCTGCTCCCAAAGTTTTCTGACTAACCATAATTCATTATATGAAGCGGTTTCAAGATTCGCACCTTCTGAAATCAATGGCAAAACAAATTCCTTATTCTGATTAACCTTCATTGGATAATGGTAAAAAAATCTGCCTTTATAATTATGTTTTTTAATATAAAAATTAAAAGTCTGCACCAATTCTAAATAACGCTTTTCTACGATAAAGGGAAAAGCAATTTCTAACGGCGCGCCAAATTTTTTTACCAAATCAAAAATATTGTATTGATAATTCCCTTCTCGCACTACTAATTCACCGTCATTAGAAATACCAAAAGATTCAGTATTAAACTGCTCTTCGCCTAATTTCCAAAAATTAGAAAACTTTTTATATTTTGTCATATGGCTTCTGAAAATTTTTCTGGTTTTAAGCCTTTGAAATTTCTTATTATTAAAAATTAAGAGCCGCCAAAGCAGCGTGGTTTAATTATACATCAGTCAAATTATTTTGCAATAATAATCCTTTGTAGCTTCTTAACCGAGCCGCCGCTTACTACCATGAGCTTTCTTTTCCGTTTTTCCTTGATTTTTTGCCGTTTTTCTAATTCTTGTTCTAACTTATATAAATTTTGTTTATTCATAAATAAATGTTATAATATTTATAACTTTATAATAAAACAGTTAAGTAAAAATATCAATGGAATACACCGATAAACCTTGGTTTAAAGCCTGGTGGGGCATATTAGTTATTATTTTTTTAACTATAGCCTTAATTTTTTTAGTAGCAATTGGTTTTTATATTTATGAAAGCGTTAAAACTGCCCAAAAAAGCTCTGGCGTTAAATTAAGCGGACAACAATATAATGCGGCAGATGACGATCATTATTGGCTAGGCTCAACTAAAGCACCAATAACTATTGTTGAATTTGGAGATTTTGCTTGCACGAACTGCGAACAAGCCTTTCCAACTATTAGAGAAATTAGTTTAAAATATAAAAACGATATAAAATATATTTGGCGTGACTACCCGATAGTCGCTGATTATTCTGCGTTATTGGCCTTAGGCGGTAGGTGCGCGGGCGAACAAGGTTTATTTTGGCCCATGCACGATAAATTATTTCAAAATCAAGGCATAAGTTCGGTCAATCAACTTTCAGCTCTGGCTAACCAAATAGGCGCCGACACAACAAGATTTAATGATTGTCTAAACCAACAAAAATATCTAACACAAATAAAAAAAGATTTAACAGACGGACAAGAATTCGGAATTAGCGGCACGCCAACTTATTTTATTAACGGCTATAAAATTGAAGGTAATATACCGCTTGGCACTTTTATTAAAATCATAGAGGAACTTAAAAAATAATTTTATTTATGATACAAATTAGAATTCATGGCCGCGGCGGCCAAGGCGTAGTAACGGCTGCTGAACTAATCGCCATCGCCGCTTTTAAAAACGGCGAGCAAGCGCAAGCTTTCCCCTCTTTCGGCGTAGAAAGAACCGGCGCTCCAGTAGAAGCTTATGCCCGCATAGACGATAAACCAATAATAACCAGAGAACAAATTTATCAACCAAACATTTTAATTATTCAAGACGCTAGTCTGCTTGATAATTTTGACATGACTAAAGGCGCGGACAAAAAAACTATCGCCATTATTAACACGTCTAAAGCTAAGCGTGATTTAAAAATTAATCTGCCACAAGCCAATATTTATACGATTGACGCCACTAAAATCGCCTTAGAAATAATCGGTAAAAATATTGTTAATACGGTTATTTTGGGCGCTTTTGCTAAAGCAACTGGCTTAATAAGTTTAGCTGCTTTAAAACAAGCCATTGAAGAAAAATTTGCCGGCCATAATGATTTAATAGAAAAAAATATAAAAGCAATTGAACAGGCATACAAATATTCACCCCGTTAGATAATTATTTTACGGGGTATAACTAAAAAACATGAGACTATCTAACGGGGTAAAAAATAATATTTCAGTTTCACCAAACACAACATTAATAAATAAAACCGGCGCCTGGCGCACTAACCGGCCAAATTTTTTACATGACGCATGCACGGCTTGCGGCATTTGCCAACGAATTTGTCCTGAAGGCATAATTAATCAAACCGAAAAAACTAACGCTAGCGGTAAAAAATATTTTGAATGTGATTTATTGTATTGTAAGGGTTGTGGCTTATGCGCAGTTGAGTGCCCATTTAAAGCCATAAAAATGGAAAGACAAGAAAAATAATATGACAAATAAAAATAATAAACAACAAATTTTAGAAGGTTCTCGCGCAATTGCTTTAACCGTTAAAAATATCCGTCCAGCCGTCGTTTCCGCTTACCCAATTACTCCCCAAACTCATATTGTTGAAGATCTTGCCAAATTTAAAGCTGACGGCCAAGCCGATTATGAATATGTGCGCGCTGAATCAGAATTTGCAGCCGCTTCCATAGTTTTAGGCGCTAGCGCTACCGGCGTACGAGCTTATAGCGCTACAAGTTCACAGGGCTTACTTCTTATGGCCGAAGTAATTTATAATATCGCTGGCATGAGATTACCAATAGTTATGACTTGCGCTAATCGAGCGGTAAGCGCGCCGATTAATATTTGGAATGATCAGCAAGATGTAATGGCGGTTAGAGATGCCGGTTGGATTTTACTGTTCGCAGAAAATCATCAAGAAGCGGTTAATCAGCATATTATGGCTTTTAAAATCGCCGAGCAGTTAAAATTGCCTGTTATGATAAATGTTGACGGCTTTGTTATGACCCATACTTATGAACCGGTCATTATCCCAACTGAGCAACAAATAAAAAAATATTTACCTAATTATAAACCTGCATCAGGGCAATTCCTAGACCCAGCTAATCCGACGACTTTAGGCGCCTTAGCCACGCCAGCCTATTATATGGAAATCAGGCAGGAATTGCATGAAGATTTAACCGCCAGTTTAAAAACTATAGACCAAGAATATAAAAAATTTAACAAAACTTTTCCTGATTTAAAAAATCAAAAATCTATAAATAATGGTTTAATAGAATATTCTGGTCCGAAAAAGCCTAATACTATAGTTGTGGCCATGGGTTCGGTTATCGGCACTATTAAAGAAACCATTGGTAAATCAAATAAAATTGGCATTTTAAAAATTAAATGTTTTAGACCATTTCCAACTGATGAAATTTTAAAAATAATTAAACCGGCTAAAAATATCGCGATTATAGATAAATCTATTTCGCTAGGAGCTACGGGCATATTAGCTTCAGAAATTAAAGCTTTCGCCCAGGGAAAAACTAACGCCAACATTGCTAGTTTTGTTGTTGGTTTAGGTGGACGCGATATTACTAAAGAAATTATTAAAAAAATAATTAAACAAGCCAATAAAAAATCCGACAAAGCTCAATTTATTGGAAAATAATAATATAATAATATGAATCCAAAAAAAATAAAAATTATACTATATTTACCCTTAATATTGTTATTTATAATTAATATTTTTTATTTCCCTATTATAACACAAGCGGCTTGTAATTATTCTGTAATACAAGCTAGCAAACACTGTAGTGACTATGGACAAACTTTAAGTGATTTTTCTAGTTGCGCTAGCCAAACTAAGCCTACAATGTGTACTGATACAAGTAACTGTGAATGTTGTTGTGAAAACGTAACCACTCCTACTGCTGCACCTACGGCCGCAGCATCTACTGACGGGAAAAAAGCTTCTTTTACTCCCCAAGTCGGGATAGGTACTGATTTCCAGAAAGGAAAAGCATATACTCCAGACGGCTCAACCACCATGATAGGTCAATACATTAGAGCAATTTATAAATACGCTATCGGCATCGTCGGTATTTTAGCAGCCGTAGTTTTAATGATCGGCGGCGTAATGTGGATTGTGGCTGGCGGTAATGCTACAGCTATCGGCGAAGCCAAATCTTGGATTGGCGCCTCTTTAACCGGTTTACTTTTAGCTTTATGCTCTTACTTTATTTTAGCTACAGTAAACCCGGCGTTAGTGAATTTTAAAACTACAACAGTACAAACGGTCACAACGGATATTACAGCAATAGGTTCTATTGGTGTTTGTACAGCGGGATCAAAAATTGGAGACAGTTGTAATAGTGGATCAGGATGGTGTGATGGCGTTGGAAATTGCTTTGGAAAAGCTAATGAGAATGAATGGTGCGGTGATGGTTCAGGTCAATGCTATTCTGCGACAACTCTTCAAACTCTTAATCCTAAACCTGCATTAATTTCTGGAGGAAGACCATGTTCATCAACGCTATATTCTTGTTATAAAGCAAGTGGAGGTGCATCTTTTTAAAAATTAAGTTATGAAATCCAAAAAAACAAAAATTATATTCTATTTACCATTATTATTTTTAATATTTAGTCTTTTTTATTTTCCAACTATAGCTCAAGCGGCTTGCAATTATTCTGTAATACAGGGCGATAAACATTGTAGTAATTATGGACAAATTTCATGTAGTTTTGACAATTGCCCTGGTAACCCCCAAAAACCTGTTATGTGTACTAGCGCAAGTAATTGTGAATGTTGCTGTGATACGTCGACAACTTGCACTGCAGCTCCAACCACAACACCTAAAGCTACTGGTCTAAATACTACCATGCCTAAACTGCAAATACCAATCCCTAATTTAACTTTTTCTCCTAGTACTTGTAAAACTAATGATAAAGGTGAAAATGTCTGTTCTGTAAATTGGATCGGCGAATATGTTGCCGGAATATATCAATATGCAATCGGCATCGTTGGTATTTTAGCAGCCGTGGTTTTAATGATCGGCGGCGTAATGTGGATTGTGGCCGGCGGTAGCGCAACCATGATTGGTGAAGCTAAATCCTGGGTTGGCGCCTCTCTAACCGGCTTGGTTATTGCTTTATGTTCTTACTTAATTCTATATCAAATAAACCCAGCCTTAACTGTTTTTAACCCACTGCAAATTACTCAAGTAAAAAAAATAGAAACGGCTATTTCTGGCGCATGCACTTGGATCCCAGATACTATTGGCACTGAGGGCGGCGTAGGCGATACTATATGCGGAGGCGACACAAATAAAATAATATCTACTGAAACAAGTAAATGCGGAACACAAACTACCGCTGACTCAGGCAACGTTGTCTATCATTGTTGCTGCTCAAAAATTGCTACTGGTACAGGAAACTGTGTAGAAGCAAATTTTAACGGCACCTGTATGGCAGCAGACGCAGCAACAGCATCTTGCGTCTGTCAAAGGGAAAGCCAAGGTAGATCCATACCAAGCACTACTGACTTATGCGCTGATGGTAGTGCTTTTTCAATGGGTATGTGGCAAATAAACATGATTGATTCTCATGGGGGTGCAAATGAGTGCGGCGGAGCTGGTGGCACTGGCGGCATCGCTGTCGCAGGTAATACACCAGCAAGTAATCCATATGCTAGTGGTAGAACATGCTTAAATAGTAATTCATCGATAGGATGTTGTCTTGAATATTGGCCAGGAACAACTATATGCAAAGCAAGAAATTGCTACAAAAAAGATTCTAGTCTTTACGCTACTTGCTCAAATTATTTATTAACGCCAGCGAACAATATAAAGCTTGCTTGTAATTTGTATACTGCAAGAAGATGGGATCCATGGACAACTAGCTATAATAAGTGCAAATAATAAATTTAATAATTAAAAATATGAAAAAAAAATACTTTTTAATACTATTCTTTATTATAATTTTACTTATCAGTATTATTATATTTTATTCTCTTCAAAGTAAAAAGGTTTATCTAGAATCCCCTTCTGGTATTATTAAAATTGTTGACCCAGAAACTAATAAAAATTTTGAAAATATCAATGGAACTTTCTACTATAATAAAAATCAGAATTATTTTTTTACGTATGATAAAAAAACTAATCGTTTTTCTATCATTATTAGTAGCCCTGACATTCAAGTAGCTCGCGAAAATGCAGAAAAAAAATTTATTAAAATTTTAGAAATAAAAAAAGAAGATGCTTGTAAACTAACTATTGACCTAAGACCATTGGGAGGAATTATTGATATGTTTAAATTACAAGATATTAATTACGGCTTAAGTTTTTGCCCAAATAGCACGGCTTTCCCCAAATAATATGTTTTACTTTACTAAATACGCCGAACAAAAATTTGATTTATTAAATAAACATAAAATCTTTTTTACGCGCGAGCAAATTGAAGATACGGTTAGCGCGCCTGACAAAGCCGGAAAAAAAGATAAACTTTTGACGGCGCAAAAAGAAAATATAAAAGTTATTTATAAAAAAGAGGCTGAAATAATAAAAATTATAACTTTTTTTCCTATTAAATAAAATTATGCAATACGATATTGAAGCTAATATTATAAGCTGGGAAATTACTAAAGATCCAATTAAAAACGCGATTGAACTTGGTAATTTTATTATTCATTTATCAAAATCCAAAAAACCTGTTTTAATTGAAATACTTAATGCGTCTAAATTTATTGGTCAAATATATAAAGCAAAAGAAATTAAAAATTTTAAAAAACAAATTGCTGAAGCCAATTAAAATTATAAAAACATGAAAAATAATACAAGAAAAACTCTTTTTTCTCCAGGTCATCGCGGTTGCGCTGGTTGCGGCCAGATGATTGCGGCCCGATTAGTGGCCGACAGTTTAGGCCCGGATACTATTATCGCTAACGCCACCGGTTGTTTAGAAGTTGTCACCACGCCTTACCCAGAATCAAGTTGGGGCATGCCCTGGATTCATTCTTTATTTGAAAATGCCACGGCCGTTGCTTCGGGCATTCAAGCTGCCTTAAAAACGCAAGGTAAAGACAAAAAAATTAAAGTTGTTGCCCAAGGCGGCGATGGTGGCACTTTTGATATCGGTTTTGGCTTAATTAGCGGCATGTGGGAACGCGGTGAAAATATTCTTTATGTTTGTTACGATAACGAAGGCTATATGAACACAGGTGCACAAGCTAGCGCAGCTACTCCCTGGGCCGCTAACACTACGACTACTCCGGCCGGAACTTCACCCGATATCAACGGTATTGGTTCACATTTTATAAAAAAAGACATGCTAGCTATCGCTTTAGCGCACGGCTTAAAATATGTAGCGCAAACTACGGTCGCTTACCCATTAGATATAATTAAAAAAGTTAAAAAGGCTATAGCCACTCCGGGCCCTTCATATCTACAAATTTTAGTGCCTTGCATACCAGGCTGGAAAATTGAACCCAACCAAACTATAAATTTAGCTAAATTAGCCGTACAGACTGGCATTTATCCAGCAGTCGAATATGTAAATGGTCAACTTAGCGAAGTAATAAAAGTACCAGCTCAGCGTCCGCCAGTTGAAAATTATTTAAAACCGCAAGGCAGATTTAAACATCTATTTAAAAATGGTTCAGGAAAAAAACAAATCGCTTATATTCAAAAACTGGCCGATGAAAATGTAAAAAAATATAATTTGAAATAATTACTCAAACAAAAAAGGCATTATGGTTTTCACCGTAATGCCTTTTTTGTTTTATATAAAAAAGAACAAATAACAATTTAATCTGCTTTCGCCCGATAACCCGTGCCAGCTGGAATTGGCCGACCAATAATAACATTTTCTTTTAAACCTTCAAGATGATCAACTTTGCCGGTAACAGCTGCGTCAATTAAAACTCTGGCGGTTTCTTGAAATGAAGCCGCTGACAAAAAGCTATTAGTGGTTAAAGATGATTTAGTTATGCCTAATAATAACTGATCGCCTTTGGCTACTTTTTTTCCACTAGATTTAGTCTCTTCATTAGTTCGGTCAAAAATCGCTTTTTCCACAATTTCTCCTGGTAATAATTCTGTATCACCGGCATCATTAACGTAAACACGAGCAAACATCTGGCGAGCGATTATTTCTATATGTTTATCATTTAAAGGCTGACCTTGAGATGAATAAACATATTGAATTTCTTTAATAATATATTTTTGCGCTTCTAATTTACCGCGTAATTGAAATAATTGATGTAGATCAAACGAACCTTCAGTTAATTGATCGCCAATTTTAACTTCTTCGCCATCTTTAACCCAAATACCAAAACCTTTCGGCACAATATATTCTTTAACTTTTTCTACGTCGCTAACAATTTTAATTAACTTTTCGTCTAATTTTATTACGCCAGCTTTTCTAGCTTTAAAAACCTTTTTACCAACGGAAAATAGTTCGCTATTTTTAACGACTTCTGCTCCGTCCTTAACTAATATTTTTACTTCTTTATTTTTATTATCTTTATCTTCTGCTCTAGCTTCTTTAATCGCTTCAGCAAAATAATATTTATCGCTTTCCGCGCCCTGATAATATATCTTTAAAATTTTTGATTGCGGATTAGAAATAATCATTTCGCCAGTTTCATGAGCAATAGTTCTTTGGGCGGTTTCAATTTTAACCTTACCGGCAACATCAGCGATAAAAGCTTTCTTTTTTGGCGGTCGTCCTTCGAAAATTTCTTCTACTCTTGGTAAGCCCTGAGTAATATCTTCTTGACCAGCCACACCTCCAGTATGAAAGGTTCTCATAGTAAGCTGAGTTCCTGGTTCACCAATTGATTGAGCCGCAATAATACCTACAGCCGTGCCCATTTTAACCGTTTTATTATAAGCTAAATCATAACCATAACATTTAGAGCAAATACCGCGATGAATTTTACAAGTTAAAACCGATCTAATTTTCGCTTCTAAAATATCTTCTTTAGCAATTTTTTCCGCCAAATCTTCAGTAACTAATTCACCGGCTTTTATTAAAACTTTCCCGGTTTTATTTTTTAAATCAGCCGCTAAAAATCTACCGGTCATGCGCTTAACTAAACTCTCGCTCATTTCTTCACTTTCCTTTTTAGTAATTAACAAGCCTTCATCATCTCCGCAATCATCTTTAACTATAATAATATCTTGTGAAACATCAACTAAGCGTCTAGTTAAATAACCGGCATTAGAAGTACGAAGAGCTGTATCGGACAAACCTTTACGCACACCGTGCGTAGCAATAAAATATTCAAGAACCGAAAAGCCTTGTTTAAAATTTCCTTTAACCGGCAATTCAATAATATCGCCCGAAGGTGAAGTTACTAAGCCTTTCATGCCTAAAATTTGAGTTAACTGAGCCCAAGAACCGCGAGCGCCTGATTCAATCATAGAATAAACCGGCCCATCTTTCGGTAGATGGTGACGGCAAATTTCTGTTACTTTTTCTTTAACCGTAGTCCAAAGCTCAATAATTTTACTATATCTTTCACTATCAGTTAAAAGACCATCTCGATATTGTTCGCTAATTTCTTCAGCCTGCTTTGAAGCTTGAACCAACATTTCATCTTTTTCATAAAGATGAGGTATATCGTCCATGCCCCAAGACAATCCGCTTTTAGTAATATATTTAAAACTGGTCTTCTTTAAATTATCCAATAGATCAATCGTCGGTTGTTCGCCGTAATGTCTTAAACATTCTTTAACTAAATTTTTTAATTTACCTTTGCCTACAGTTTCATTAACAAAACGTAATTTTGGAGGTAAAACTTCATTAAAAATAATTCTGCCCACGGTAGTAATAATTAATTTATCATCTATCATTACTCTAATTTTCTGCTGTAATTTTATATTCTTCATGCTATAGGATAATTTAGCATCTTCGGGTGAGCAAAAATTCTTTAATTTTTTCTCATCAGCGTCTGCATAGGCCTGATCAACATTAGTGATATAAAAAGCTCCCCAAACTATATCTTGGTTGGGCGCGACTACTGGATCGCCGGTAGCCGGCTTTAATAAATTATGACTGGCTAACATAATATCGCGAGCTTCGGCAATCGCTTCTTCGGTCAAAGGCACATGAACCGCCATTTGGTCGCCGTCAAAGTCAGCGTTAAAAGCCGTACAAACCAAAGGATTAACTTGAATCGCTAAACCTTCAATTAAAATTGGCCTAAAAGCTTGAATACCTAAACGATGCAAAGTCGGCGCGCGATTTAACATAACGAATGATTTCTTAACAATATTTTCTAAAATATCCCAAACTTCATCTTTGCCTGATTCAATATAGCGAGAAGCGCTTCTAACATTATGAACAATCTCTTTATTAATTAATTGGCTAATAATAAAAGGTTTAAATAATTCTAAAGCCATGCGCTTCGGTAAACCGCATTGATCTAAATTCAAATTTGGATTAACTACGATAACGCTTCTACCTGAATAATCAATTCTTTTACCAAGTAAATTCTGTCTGAATCTGCCTTGTTTGCCTTTTAAGGAATCAGCGAGTGACTTTAGCATTCTTTTTTGGCCGGTAGACGCCACAACAGTTTTGCCATGTCTAATAGAATTATCAATTAAAGCGTCAACCGCTTCCTGAAGCATTCTCTTTTCATTGCGGCAAATAACTTCCGGCGCGTTAAGTTCAATCAATTGTTTTAAACGATTATTACGATTAATAATTCTGCGATATAAATCATTTAAATCAGAAGTGGCAAAACGTCCGCCATCAAGCGGTACCATCGGCCTTAAATCTGGCGGTATAACCGGCACTACATTTAAAATCATCCATTCCGGCCTTAAATTATTAGCTCTTAAGCTCTTTAATAATTTTAAGCGTCGAATCATTTTATCCTTTTTTGAATCAATCGCTACTAAAAGTTCTTTATCTATTTGTTCAATGGTTTTATCTAAATCAATTTTTTCTAAAAGTTTTCTAATAGCGCTAGCGCCAATATCGGCGGTAAAAATATGGCCGTATTTTAAACTTAAATTTTGATAAACGCTTTCAGAAATTATAGTTAGAGGTTTTAAATCTTTTAGTTCTTTTTGCGCTTGATCAAAAGCTTGCTCTAAATTATTAAGCTTATCATTTTTTATTTTTTCCAAAGCTTCAATTTCCTGGCTTAACAAAGTTTCAATTTCAAATTCACTTTTACCCTGAGTTAATAATTTGCCTTTTTTATTTTTAATTTCATTAACTTGTTTTTGCCAATCAGCTTCAATGGATTTTCTCTTATTTTTATATTCTTGCTTAATTTGTTCAATAGTGGCTAAATGCAATTCTTCATTAACATCAGAAATAATAAAACTAGCGAAGTAAACAACCTTTTCTAGAGCCTGCATCGGTAAATCTAAAATTAAACCAATTTTTGAAGAAGTGCCGCGCAAAAACCAAATATGCGAAACTGGCGCTTCAAGTTTTATATGGCCCATGCGTTCGCGTCTAACTAAACTTCTAGTTACTTCTACGCCACACTTATCGCAAATTATGCCTTTATAGCGAATTTTTTTATATTTTCCGCAATAGCATTCCCAATCTTTTGACGGCCCAAAAATTCGTTCGCAAAACAACCCATCTTTTTCCGGTTTTTGCGTACGATAATTAATGGTTTCTGGGCGAGTGACTTCGCCATGAGACCAATTTAAAACTTCTTCTGGTGAAGCTAATTTTAATTTAATGGCGTCAAAATCAGTTGTTTTTATTGGATTAAGCATAATATTATAGTATTTTAAATTTAATTTATAATTACTGTTTATATTATTTCAACTTTTTCTCCAAAATTGCTTCTTCTTTCCCCTTCTTCTGCCGGTTTATCATCTCCTTGGCGTTCTAAACTTATTACTTGATCACCTTGCATTAATTCAACGTCTAAGCATAAACCTTTTAATTCTCTAACTAAAACGTTAAATGATTCTGGGACATTTAATTTTCTAATCGGCTCACCTTTAATAATTGACTCATAAGCCTTACTTCTGCCTGGCACATCGTCTGATTTAATGGTTAAGATTTCTTGCAAGCAATGAGCTGCGCCGTAAGCTTCAAGCGCCCAGACTTCCATTTCTCCGAAACGTTGTCCGCCGAATTGGGCTTTACCGCCTAAAGGCTGTTGTGTAATTAATGAGTATGGACCAATAGAACGTTGGTGCATCTTATCTTCAACCATGTGATTTAATTTCAACATGTATTTATAACCAATAACCACTTGATTATCATAAGCCTCACCGGTCTTACCGTCATAAAGAGTTACTTTACCGTTAGTTGGTAAATCAGCTTTCGCCAATTCTTCTTTAATTTGTTTTTCAGCAATGCCGTTTAATGGAGGTACGGCTATTTTATAATTTAATTTTTTCGCGGCATAACCTAAATGAGTTTCTAAAATCTGTCCCAAGTTCATTCTTGAAACAACACCTAAAGGCGACAAAATTATTTCAATCGGCGTACCATCGGCTAAGTAAGGCATGTCTTCAACTGGCACAACTTTAGAAATAACACCTTTGTTACCATGACGGCCAGCCATTTTATCTCCAATTTGAATCTTTCTTAAGTTAGCTACGGTTACCTGAATTGATTGAATTACTCCAGCCGCTAATTTATCGCCGTCTTCTCTAGAGAATATTTTAACATCAACCACTTTACCGTGTTCACCATGCTCTAAATATAATGAAGAATCTCTAACATCTTTGGCTTTTTCACCAAAAATCGCGCGCAATAATTTTTCTTCCGCCGATAATTCGGTCTCACCTTTCGGCGTAATTTTACCGACTAAAATATCACCTGAAGAAACTTCGGCGCTGATACGAACAATACCGCGTTCATCTAAATCTTTTAATTTTTCTTCGCTGATATTAGGAATGTCGTTAGTTATTAATTCCGGTCCGAGCTTAGTATCGCGTACGTCAATCGTATAATTTTCTATATGAATTGAAGAATAAACATCTTCCTTAATTAAACGTTCAGAAATAATTACCGCGTCTTCATAGTTAAAACCTTCCCAGGTCATAAAAGCTACAAAAACATTTCGTCCTAACGACAATTCGCCATTATCTACGGCTGAGCTGTTAGTTAAAACATCGCCTTTCTTTACTTTATCTCCTCGATCAACGATCGGACGTTGATTTATGCAGGTTGAAGCATTAGAACGTAAAAATTTATTTAAAACATACTTAGTCGTTTTGCCTTTTTTATCTTTAAACTCAATTGTGCCGCCATCAACTTTAACAATTTCTCCGTCGTCAGGAGCTAAAATTACATGTCCGCAATCAGTAGCGGCTCTAGCTTCCATGCCCGTACCGACAATAGGCGCTTCAGCCGTTATTAATGGTACAGCTTGGCGTTGCATGTTAGTTCCCATTAAAGCTCTGATACCATCATCATGTTCCAAAAATGGAATTAAAGAAGTGGCCACAGAAACAATTTGATTCGGCGCTACGCCAATTAAATCTATTTTTTCAACTGGTTCAAGCGAAGGTTGACCATACTTACGAGCTTCAGCTTTTTGAACCTTAAAATATCCGTTAGCATCAACCGGGGTGGTCGCCGGCGTGGAAATATATTTTTCTTCTTCAAAAGCATCAAGGTAAACAATCTCGTCGCCTAAAACAGGTACTATCGGAATAGTAACATGCCCCATTTTTTCTTTTAATTCAACTGCAACTTTCTTATCAATTACCTGACCGGCTTTAATAATCAATTTGCCTTTTTTATCGCCTTTAATTTCATAAATATCTTCACGAGCAATTTTATTAACAGTTTTAGCCGGGTCATTTTCTATGTCATGTAAAACTACGCGATAAGGCGCTTCAATAAAACCATAACTATTAAGTCTGGCATAACTAGCTAAATGGCCAACCAAACCAATATTTGGACCTTCTGGCGTGGCAATCGGACAAATACGACTGTAATGAGTGGTGTGCACATCGCGCACTTCGAAACCAGCGCGTTCGCGAGTTAAACCGCCTGGGCCCATAGCTGATAATCTACGTTTATGTTCAAGTTCGGCTAAAGGATTTGTCTGATCCATAAATTGCGATAATTGCGAAGACATGAAAAATTCCTTAACTACGCTAATCACCGGACGAGCATTAATTAATTTATTCGGCGTTAAACTATCAATATCCATAATACTCATTCTGTCCCTAACAATTCTTTCCATTCTGGCGAGACCAACTCTAAATTTATTTTGAATTAATTCGCCAATCGCTCTAACGCGGCGATTGCCTAAATGATCTATATCATCTTCTTTTTCTTGAGTAATATTTAATCTGACAACTTCTTTAACAATCGCGACCAAATCTTCTCTTCTTAAAACTCTATTTTCTTTATTATTGACGACATTCTGATTAAATCGTTTATTCATCTTGTAGCGGCCGACGCGATCAAAATCATAGCGATCAAATCTAAAAAACATGGAGTGAATTAATTGTCTGGCATTATCAGTTGTGGCTAAATCGCCTGGCCTGATTCTTTTATATACTTCTTTTAATCCTTCGGCTTCATTTTTAGCCGCATCTTTAGCTATAGTAGCTTCAATAAAACCAAGCAAACTCTTTTCACCGTCAATGCCTGAGGTTATTTCTTCTTCACCGGCAAATAATTGTTTTATTTCTTCATCGGTTGAATAACCAAAAGCTCTAAATAAAGAAGTAATAGCAACTTTTCTTTTTCTATCAATTCTAACCCAGATTACGTCGTTCATGTCGGTTTCAATTTCAAGCCAAGCGCCTCGGTTAGGTATAACTTTAGCACCGTAATATTTTTTTCCTTTTATAAATTCTGAAGTAAAGATAACGCCGGCGCTTCTAATTAACTGCGAGACCACAACTCTTTCAATGCCGTTAACTATAAAAGTGCCGTTTTTAGTCATTAAAGGAAAGTCGCCTAAAAATACTTCTTGAGTAACGCTTTGGCCGGTTTTTTTATTTGATAATTTCGCTTTAACTCGTAAAGAAGCTTCATAAGTAATATTTTTAGCCTTACTTTCGCTTTCATCAAATTTAGGTTCGTCTAAATAATAATCTTCTAAAGATAATTCAAGATTACGACCGATAAAATCAGTTATCGGAGAAATTTCCTCAAATAGATCCTTTAGTCCTTCGCGCAAAAACCAATTATAAGAATCTTTTTGAATTTCAATTAAATCTGGTAAATCAATAGCCGCTTTAGTTTCGGTAAAAAATCTTCGGCTATCAGTTTTTAATTTCGTAGTCATAATATATTTTTAATAAATTTATTTAAAAACAAAAAAACTCAACCAGTTTTTAATAGCTGTGAGTTAACGCGAAATATTTAATTAATGAGACAAGTCTTCACTTATTTAAGATTTAAAAATATGCAAGGGGATTTTAAAAATGAATAACGAAGATAACAAAAAAACGGCCAATGCTATTTCCTTTCCGTTAGAGTTCTGTCTTTACGGAGCCGTTTGGATTTTTATTCTGCCTTCCCCGTTAAAACGGAGACTCAGAAAGAATTCTATTTTATTTACAAATTTTTTACCTGTTGAAAACTTCTTAAATATTAACAACAATCATTGGGCTTGTCAAGGGTTTTTAGCTTAAATTTTCAAAAAATACAGAAGATTAATTAATTTTATTTAATATTAGCGATAATATATAATTTTAATATTATTTTTACATAACAATAGATATTGTTATCCACAAATAGAGCACTGATATTTCCAGTCCGCAGCAATGCCTTTTTTATTATCCTTTATTGTGCCATGCACGAAGTATGTTATTTTTAACATAAAAATTTATTTCAATTTTTTCAATTCCTCCTCTACCACTTTTCTATCGTCCCACGGAATTTTTACACCTCCGGCTACGCAAATCGCCTGCTCGCAACCCTTACCGGTTATTAAAACTATATCGCCTTCACTAGCTTCAGTTAGAGCTTTTTTAATAGCTTCTCGCCGATCTTCAATTTTAAATAAATCTTTTTCTAAAACTTTGCCGCCATTTTTAGCGCCCATGGCAACTTGATCAATAATTAATTTTGGATCATCATCGTAAGGGTCTTCATTGGTTACAATTACTATATCAGCGGTCATGCTAGAAAGAGCTCCGAGTTTAGACCGCCTAGCTATATCTCGCCCGCCGCCAGCTGAACCTAAAACATGAATTATTTTATTATGTTCTAAATTTAAAATAGTACTATATATTTTTTTTAAAGCTTCTGGTTCAAAAGCGTAATCAATTATAACCGTAAAAACCGGCTCTGCACTCTTAATTATTTCCATTCTACCAGGAACGCCTTTTATTTTTTCTAAACCAATTCTTATTTTTTCTAATTTTATATCTTGGCTTAAACCTAAACAAACCGCATTCATAGCGTTAGCCGCATTATATTCGCCTAATAAATTTAATTTTATTTCTGTTTTTTCAGCCTTGAAGCTAATACCCGACTGATTTGATTTAATATCGCCATAATTTACAATATGAGTTTTATCGCTCTTTAATTTATCGCTTATTCCATTATTTTTAGTATAAATTAATTTTTCTTCAGCCCAAAAAGACAAAAAGAAATTAGCATATGCGTCATCGCCATTAGCGATAATGGTTTTTTTCACCCGGTTAGCTTCAATTTTTTTTAAACCGCTATCGGTTTTTATTATTTTCTTTTTATCATCCGCATATTTTGTTTTGCATTTTTTAAGATGCGCGAACAATTTAGCTTTAGCTTCTTTATACTTCTCGAAACTGCCATGCGCCTCAATATGCTCTGGATAAAGACCGGTAAAAATTACAACATCATAATTTATAAATTTATGGCGATATTGCTCTATACCTTGGGAAGTAGTTTCCACGATCGCATATTGGCATTTATTTTTTACCATTTTTTTTAACATTTTCTGGGTAAAAAATCTGCCGGACATGGTCATTTTTTTATTATTCAACCACTCTTTGTCGCCGTCATTAAACATAGCCGTTGAAGTAAAGCCAGTTTTATAGCCAGCCGAAGTTAGCATTTTAGAAATTAAATAAACACTGGTAGTTTTACCGGTTGTGCCAGTTATGCCTATAACTATAAGTTTATTTGACGGCCAACCATACCAAGCCGAAGCTAAAGCAGAAAACAACCAATGATAAATTGGTTGTAAAGCATTAAATATTTTAATGGGAATATATCGTTTTATTATATGCAAAAATTTTTCCATAACTAATTATATTTAAAATGTTCTTCTTACTTTTCTAATCATTTTATAAATATTATACCAAGCGTCATCATATACTAAATCAAAAGTACCAGGATATTTTACAATCTGTCCGCCGTAACCCATTTTAAAACGAGTTACTCCTGGCCATTTAACTTCATCAATACCATGAAAATCATAATATTTAAATCCTGCTTGTTTAGCTAATTTAATAGTATGCCACTGCAAAGCGTATGGCGCCATTACCTCTCGATTATCATTAGAAGAACCGCCATGAATATAAGTAACCGTGTCGCCGAAAAAAACTACTAAATTTCCAGCTAATAATTTACCTTTATATTCAGCAAATAATAATTTTACAAAACTATTATCCATTTTTAGCATAGCCTGATAATAACTACGACCATGCAAATTAAAATCATCCCGATCGCCAGTAGAAGCTAAGAGTTGCCAAAATTCTTCAAAGCGATCAGCGCCTGCCTCAATAATTTTAACGCCTTTCTTTTCTGCCAAACGAATATTATAACGAGTTTTTTGATGCATGCCTTGCAAAATTTCTTCTTCAGATTTAGTTAAATCTAAAATTAATGTTTGGCTTGGCTGGACATCAATGGTCTGAGAAATCGAAAAATTAAAATCAGAAATTTTAAATTCATTAACCGGTTCAAACCTTAAAAACATAGCGCCTTCATCCGTGGCTAAATCTTTAATGGTCTTAAATAATTCATTCATAATTACCGCGCTTCTTTTTATATCTCCTATAGCCGGACCGCGTCCGCAATAAAAATAACTTCGCCCCATGGGTAATTGTTTTTTAACTAATTTAGCCGAAGCTAATAGCCGTCCATCATCTTCTACGACACCAATTCGCCAAATAGTACCGCTAACTTCTTTTTGAAATTCCCCCCATTGCCATGATTGCAAAAATTGGCTCTTAGTTTGTGAGCCAACAAAATCATTTAGCTGTTTTTTATCCGTTATCTTAATTATTTGCATATTATATTTAACCCTTTAGAGAAAAATCCTTAAAAAAATTTTAAAGATTTATTTTCCCAACATTTTTAAAGCTTGTCTGATTCTTTCGCCACTATCCTTTATTTTCCCGTCAATACTATTTAACGCGTCTCGTGCTTGTGAAAGCGAATAGCCGAGTGCCATTAAAGCGTCAATCTCGTCGCTTGAACCAAGACTGCTTTTACTTATTCCGCCATCTTCAATAACCAATTTGCCAATTTTTTCTTTTAATTCTAAAACTACTCTTTCGGCGGTTTTCCGACCGATACCAGAAACTTTAGTTAGTAGCGCCGGATCACCTCTAAAAATTGATTCTTTAATATCGGCGACGCTAGCGATTGACATAACTCCTAGAGCCGATTTTGGCCCGATGCCGGAAATAGAAAGCAACAATTCAAATAATTCTAATTCTTCCATATTTCTAAAACCATACAAATCCAAAGCGTCTTCACGCACCTGCTGATAAATATAGAATTCAACTTCTTGATTAAGGCTTAAATCAGCATAAAACAAAGGCGAAATAAAAACTTGATAGCCAATATTATTTACTTCTAATATTACAAAACCGTTACCTTTATTCCTAATTTTTCCTTTTAAATATGAGATCATAATACTCTTATTTTTACATAAATTTAACAAATAAGCAATTCATAAGAATTCAAATGTTATAGTATACTTTTTTCTGAATTTAACATCCGTGTCGCTTCGCTAGGACTTACTTTTTATGACTAAAAAGTAAGCAAAAAATCTCGGGGAGTTCCGATTGGCTAGAACATTGATTTATCTAATCTCTATAAGCCTTGTCGCCAACTCCACTCCCCGAACCCCTTTGGTGATTTTAAATTATATTTTAAGGCGAGCCTAGAAAATTTAAATTTAAAAAGAGCATGACTACTGTCATACTCTTTTTTATCTAAAAATAATTTTAAGTTTTTTACGCCTTTACCATGTTATTTACCATTCTAACTAATTTACTGGAACCACTCTTTTTATCAAGTTCTAAAAATAACCCGGTCCAGGAAGAAATCTGAAAAACCGCTAAAGCCGCTCCAATTAAAACAATAATAAACAAAAAGCTAGTAAAAGCTAAAATAGCTATTAACCAAAAACCAATTGCGGAAAAAGCATAGTAAAAAATTAAAGCTAAAAATGCAAATGGCACGGCTAAAGTCAAAATCGCTAAAACTATACCTAAACCGATCAATAAATTTACAGCGAATAGAATAACAGCCATCTCAAAACTTATTAACCAATTTCTTTGAAAAAGTTTAAAGCCGCGTTTAATGGCAGACAAAACTTTACTTTTATTAACTACCACGTAAGCCACGGCATATTTCATTATAAAAGATAAAATTATAGCTAGTAGTACAACAATCACTAAGGCAATAATATAAAAAGTGTTGGCGACAAAACTTCCTCTGAAAAAAATTGCCGGTAAACTAATTGCCACTAACAATATATAAATTATAGCTTTGATTATAATATTCAAAGTTAAAACCGGCCAAAAATTCAAAATTCCAGAATCAAAACCATCTTTAAGATTATGTTTTTTTTGTTTAATAATCGCGGCTGAATTATTAACGACCGCGGCTTGCGAAACTATAACCAGCCAAACTAACAGCACCACAACAATTAAAACAATTAAACAAGCCAAAAAAACAAGAATCATATTTAAGGTATCTTGCCTTAATAAAGCTCCAATATTATTTAAAGTATGACCGCTAAAAACTCCAGTTGAAGCGACTCTTTGCCAAGCAGGAAATAGCGCTTGCGCCGGATCACCGCCGGTATTATTAAATAAAATTTCAAATTCACCGCCATTACCAATTAAAGCGGCAAAAATACCAAACCACCAGAGATATTTATTACGCCGAGTTAAGTCCCAAGCTTGTTTTAAAATATTTCTATAAAATGGCATAAATTCCCCCTTCATTCGCTTTATGGAGCGAGGTTTAATTATTAATATTTATATTATACCACAAAAAATATCTCATGTCATTGCGAGGAGCCTGTGACCAGGCGACGCGGCAATCTCACGTACTATTTATTAAAATAATAGATTGTTTCTGCGATGAAGATTTATTTTAATTAACTGTTCGTGGGATTGCTTCGCTAACGCTCGCAATGACATCTTAAGTATAATTATTCTTCTTTTTGTTTAGGGCCAACAATCTTTTCAAATTCTTCTTTTTCTAAGGTCTCTTTTTTCATAAGTTCGTCTACGGTTTTTTCTAAAAATTCATGTTTGGATTTAATTAAACCCTTGGCTTGATGCACGGCCTTATCAATAAAATTAGATATTTCTTTATCAATTTGCTCAGCTACTTTTTCACTATAATCGCGCTGTTCATGGATTTCTCTACCTAAAAAGATCATCTCATCTTTTTCACCAAAAGTTCGCGGACCCAAATTTTCACTCATGCCAAAATCAGTAATTAATTTTCTAGCTAAATTAGTAGCGCGGCGCAAATCAGAAGTAGCGCCGGTAGTAACTTCGCCAAAAATTTCCTGCTCAGTAATATAACCAGCAAGTAGCACAGCAATTTCTTCAACATACTCTGTTTTAGAATACATATGCTTATCTTCTAGAGGTATTTTAAGAGTATAACCGCCGGCTTGGCCGCGAGCGATAATAGAAACTTTTTGTACTGGATCGCTATGCGGTAGAAAATGCGCGACAATAGCATGGCCAGCTTCATGATAAGCAGTTATCTTTTTTTCTTTGTCTGATAAAATTCTTGATTTTCTTTCCGGACCAAGCATTACCTTTTCAATCGAAGAAAAAATTTCTTCTAAATCAATTATTTTTTTATTTTTCATGGCCGCTAAAATTGCGGCTTCATTTAAAAGATTAGCCAAATCAGCACCGGTAAAACCAGGAGTTCTTTCGGCAACACGCTTCAAGCTTACGTCCTTACCTAATGGTTTTTTCTTTGAATGAACTTTTAAAATAGCTTCACGATCGGCTAAATCTGGTTCATCTAAAATAACTCGGCGATCAAAACGACCTGGTCGAAGTAAGGCTGGATCTAAAACATCGGGGCGATTAGTCGCCGCGATAACTATAACATTAGTATTAGGATCAAAGCCATCCATTTCAACTAAAATTTGATTTAAAGTCTGTTCGCGTTCATCGTGAGAACCGCCGAGTCCTGCGCCGCGTCGGCGACCGACCGCGTCAATTTCATCAATAAAAATTATGCAAGGCGCGCTTTTTTTAGCTTTACGAAATAAATCTCTAACGCGCGAAGCGCCTACGCCCACAAACATTTCAACGAATTCGGAACCGGAAATTGAAAAAAATGGCACGCTAGCTTCGCCAGCAACCGCTCGAGCTAATAATGTTTTACCCGTACCCGGACTGCCTAAAAGCAAAACTCCGCGCGGTGTGCGCGCTCCCAAATCAGAAAATTTTAAAGGATTTCTTAAAAATTCAACTACTTCTGATAATTCTTCTTTAGCCTCTTTAGCTCCGGCCACATCTTTAAAAGTTACCTTACCCTTAAATTCCCGACCGGTTTCTCTAGCCTGAGATTGACCAAACATCATAGCCTTAGAATTAGCGCCCTGAACCGAACGCATCATAAAATAAATAAAAACACTAATTAAGAGAAACGGAATTAAAAATGGTAAAATTGTCGCCAACCAATAATCCATACCCTGATTATCTTGAACCTCAACCGTTAAGCCGCTTAATTGGGCTGGATCAACGTTATAATTTTTAACAATCTGCGAAAAAGTATCACCGGCTTCTTTTTTTACTATTTCACTTTTTCCATCTTTTAAAGTTACTCTTATTTCATTACCCACCACAACAATTTTACTAACGTTTTGGCTATTTATTTGCCCAATTAAAGTTTCTACTCCGACTTGTTCAGTTTTTTGTCCGGTGCCGCCAAAAAAACTAAAGATTGCGGCAATTAACAAAAATACCGTAAAAAATATTAAAAAGTTTTTAATTAAATTTTTCATTTATTTATGTAAATTTACTATTAATTATTATAAAATTATATTACATTTTTTGATTTTTGGCAATCATTTAGAAAACTTGTCTTGAAAAAAATTTTCTAATTCAGATATCTTTACTCTAGCTTGTTCCATGGTATCGCGGTCTCTTACTGTGACCTGATTATCCTCTAAAGTATCAAAGTCAACGGTTACGCAATATGGCGTGCCAATTTCATCTTGTCGGCGATAACGCTTGCCGATATTGCCATTATCATCAAACTCACATATATAATTTTTTGCCAATTCTGAATATAATTCTTTAGCCTTTTTAACCAACTCCGGCTTATTTCTTAATAAAGGAAAAACAGCGATTTTAATTGGCGCTAAATGTTTAGGAAATTTCATTACTACTCTAGTCTCGTCTTTAACCGTTTCTTCTGAGTAAGCGAAATCAAGGAACATTAAAAGCATTCGATTAAGACCGGCGGATGTTTCCATAATATGCGGAATAAATTTTTCGCCGGTTTTGTCGTCAGTGTAATTAAGTTCTATGCCGGAAAATTTAGAATGTTGAGTTAAATCCCAATTGCCTCGAGCATGAATTCCTTCCACTTCATCAAAATCGCCAAAAATTTTAAAATCATATAAAATATCATAAGCTTCGGAGGCATAATGAGCCAACTTTTCATGTTTATACCATTTTATTTTATCCGCCGGTATGCCATTAGCTAAATACCAATTCCATCTTATTTCTTTCCACATATCATATTTTTCTTTCATCATGCTCGGATGAAGAAAATATTGCATTTCCATTTGTTCAAATTCGCGAGTTCTAAAAATAAATTGCCTAGCCACAATTTCATTTCTAAAAGCTTTACCAACTTGCGCGATACCAAAAGGTAATTTCTTATGCAAAGAATCAACCGTATTTTTATATTCTAAATAAATGCCGCCGCAAGTTTCCGGTCTTAAATAAACAACATTTTCTTCTTTAAGCTCATCCGTCGGAGAACCGATATTTGATTTTACCATTAACGAAAAAACTTTTGCGTCCGTTAAATTAGTCGAACCGCAGTTAGGGCATTTTAATTTCTTTTTTGCGCGAAGTTCATTTAGATGATTGTTAATCTCTTCTAGGGTAGCTTTATCAGCTTCAATGCCATAACTTTTTAATAAATGATCGGCTCTAAATCTATTTTTACAAACTTTGCAATCAATTTGCGGATCGTTAAAACCGCCAACGTGTCCGGAGGCAACCCAGGTTTTTGGATGCATAAAAATCGCGCTATCAAGACCGACGACATCGTCTCGCATCTGAATCATGCTTTTCCACCAAGAATCGCGAATATTATTCTTTAACAATGTGCCATAATGTCCATAGTCATAAATCGCGGCTAAGCCGCCATAAATTTCTGAAGACGGATACACAAAACCACGCCTTTTACATAAAGAAACGATTTTTTCTAAGACTGCATTATCCTTTTTATTACTCATATTTTTATAAAAATTAGGCTTTAATTTGCTTAATTCATTATAACATTTCTTTGCATATTTGCAATAAAAACGCTCCTAGTTTTTAGGAGCGTTTTTTATCTTATCTGAATTTACTTTTATTTTTTCTTTTTAGCTGGCTTTTCTTTTTTCTTGTCCTCCGTAGCTTTAGCAGAGGAGGGTTCTTCCTTTTCGCTATCTTTCTCTTTCTTGGCCTTTTTAGATTTTATTTTCTTTTCTTCATCGTCTTTATCTTCTTTCTTTTTGCTTTTAGCAGCTGGCTTTTCACCATCAACAGATACAGATAAACCTAAACGATGATCTTTTGGCTCAATGGAAACAACAGTGAAATCTCTTTTTTCTCCAGAGTGAAAAGTATCGCTAATTTTTTGTCCTGCCGCTAATCCGATCTGACTAACATGGGCTAAACCATGTATGTCTGCATCTAACTCAACAAACAAACCGAAAGGATTAACTTTAAGAATAGTGCCTGAAACTACTTGACCGACCTTATATTTCTTTTCTACATCATGCCAAGGATCGGTTAAAAGTTTTTTAGCTGACAAAAATATTTTTGAACCTTCAATGGAAATTATTTCAGCTTTTATTGTATCTCCAACTTTAAATAAGTCAGATGGATTATCAATGCGCTGCCAGGCTAATTCTGAAATATGGATTAAGCCTTCTAAATTTTCACCAAAGCTCACAAAAATTCCAAAATCAGTCAAAGCCGTAATTGAACCTTCGACTACGCTACCAACTTTATATTTTGAAATTATGTCTTTTTGCTTTTCTTGCCAAGCCTCTTTTTCGCTAACAACCAATTTTTCATCCTTTTCATCTAAAGTCATAATCTTAACTTCAAAATCAGTACCGACAAAAGATTTTAATTTGTCTAAAATTCTGCCCTTATCGCCACCGTTAACTCGCGGATAGTTTTCCGGCGCTAACTGCGAAACCGGTAAAAACCCTTGAATTTGGCCATAGCTTACTAATAAGCCGCCCTTATTGGCGTCGTTAACTCTGAATTTTAATATTTTTCTATTTTCATAAGCATCAAACAAAGCGCTCCAAGCCTTTTGTTGACCGGCGCTTCTAAATGATAGCTCTAAATCTCCATTTTCATTTTCCTCCTCAACTATAGTAGCTTCAACTTCATCGCCCGGTTTTAAATTGGCATATTCTTCGGCTTCAAAATAAAGCTCGCGACCGCGCACCACGCCGGTAGCAATACCATCAATATCAAGTTTAACTTCAGCTTTTGAAGCTGACAAAACCGTACCTTTTATAATATCCCCGACTTGAGGAATTTTAGCATTTTCCGCGTCTAACAATTTTTGAAATTCTTGATCGCTGGCTTGATCAAACTGCATGTTAGCGCCATTATTCTTAGTTTCTTCGCTCGCCCCGTTAGAAATTTGCATAATATTTGCTTTTATTTATAATTACCCAATTAAGTTTTTTCGTTGAAATTTCTAACGGGGTAAATAAAATAAAAAAACACTCATAACCTCTCTTTACAGAGAAGCCTCCTGGCCACCTAAACCAAGAGATTAATAAAAAGGTGAGTATTTAATTGATGTATATATTATACATTATTTAAGGAAAATTGCAAGCCCTAATTACTAACCACGCTTTTCTTTATCTCCTCTAAATATTTAGCGCAAGCATCTTTTTCGGCTTTATTTACCAATTCAAAAACTAATTCTTGCTGACGCATCGGAACAATTAATCTTGTTTCGCTAACCTCTAGACTATTAGCTTTAATTAAAAAATGTTTAATCTCACATTTTTTCTGATCAGCCTCATCAATAAATAAAACCAAATTTTTTGAACCATTTGTTTTAAAATTTTCTGGCAAATTAAAATTATAACCGAATAACATATTGTGTACAGTAAAACCATTCTCAGTTTCAACCATAAAATAAGGTGAAATTTGATGAGCGATTTGCGAACTTAACCAATCAACGCTTTCATGACGCATTAAAGCATACCAAATAACAAAAATACTAATGCAAGTTGTTAAAAACAAAATAAAAATTTTTATAGTATAATTTTTTTCTATAGCTGACATAACTTTATTATAACTCATCTTTATGAAACAAAAAAGGGCGTATTAAACGCCCTTTTTACAAAATTGTATTATTCTATTAATTGCAACTAGCCGCTGCACCGCCCGAAGCATCATCGCCGGCGCCAAAACCAGCAGCCGGAGCCGTACTAGATAATTTATTTGAACATTCTGCCGGAGCAGTATTAAAAGCCGCGCAAATACCGGCCAAATAACTAGCCGCATCTCTACCCGCGCTAGACTGAGCTCCATTAATTATTAAAGTCGGACTACCTTCTACGCCATATTGATTGCTTAAAGCTGAATCCGCTTTATAAATATCTTTAGCTTTAGAGGCGACGCAACTGTCCATTTTCGCTTTATCAATTCCAGCCTGCGCGACGCATTTTGCATTATCGCCTTGTATAACATAGCAATTTAAATAACTATCATATTTTGCAGGTTGCTCATCTCTGATACAAACTTGATTATAAGTTTCTTTTTCTTCTTTATCGCCATGCATAAAATAATGAACAAACTTGATTGAGGCGTCAATTTTATTGCCTAACGCCGCGAAAGCCGGCAAAATGCCTTTTTCCGCTTGCAATCCATAAGGGCATTCGGTCATAACGAACAATTCTACTTTTGGCTTATCACTTTTCGGCACATTAGTAGGTTGCGCGGTATTAGTTGAAGCAGTTTGTTGCGCTTTATTTTCTGCAGCAAATTTCGCCATATCAATTCCTGATTCAAAAAATTTGGCTCCATCTTTAGTCATATAGGAAGTATAATCTTTACCACCTACGGTTAAAACAATACTATAAACATCACCCTCTAAAACCGCGCTTTTAATCGTAGCTTTATTGCTGGGCGATACTAAATTTTCATTGATAAATTTTTCTGCCACAACCATAGCCTCTTCCGGCTTTAAAACCTTTTTAGCATTTTTTAAATAAAAGACTAAACCAGCAGCAATTACTATAAGCAAAATTAAAACCGCGCTGATTATTATGACAATTTTTTTACCGCCGTTAGTAACGGGTTTAACTTTCTTAAAAATGTTTCTAAAATTCATAAATAGTTAGTTATTAGTTAATTATTATTTAATAATAGCAAATATGAGTTTGGGAGTCAAAAATAGGATATTAAATACTATAATAAAAGCAATACTTTAAATATAAAAGTATTGGCTCAAAATTACTACAGAATAGTAGGATTAAAATTTTTTCTAAATTCTAAATAAATAAGGAAATAAATCATCAAATAAGGCAGTATAAGACCAAAAAAAATAAAATAAAATTTTGTCTCTATATTTTCTATACTGGCCAATTTGTATGGAATAAAAAATAAAAATGGCGCAATAAAAATTATATATAAAGAAAAATAACCCGGCAAATCAATGCCTGTACCATCATACTTGTAATTATATATTACGAAAATAGGAAGAATTACACAAAACACCCAATATAAAATTAAATATGAAGTTACTTTTAGTATTTGATTAATTTTCATAGGAATTACTCCCAACAAAAATTTGTCTTTAAATTTCTGTTTAAACAAATAGCCCGCCACCAAACGATATGTTTGAAAAAATATATATTGCGATACCTTCTAAAATATACAAAATAATAATTGGCAATTTAACGCCATAAAAGAAAAAATCTTTTTTGTTTAAGTCTGTATTTTGAATTAGTAAATTAACAAAGTAGCCAACAAATATTGGCGACAATGAAAAATCAATTATTAACAAAAAATTAATTTTCATTTGGCTTAATGATAAAAATAAGATACCAAAATTTATAAAAAGTAAAATCATCCATGAAAAAACTATTTTACCTACCAACATAAACTGTTTAAAATTATCTTCCATATTGATCGTGAAAAAATTATCCTATCATTTGAAAATTATCAAACATGTGGGTAAGGCTTATATAAAAATAAACATATATAGCTATGAAGGGAATGGCTAAGCCAATCAACACATAAATAATTTTATTTTTTCTATCTCTAATATTAGACAACTTATAGGGCAAAAAAAATAAAAATGGAGAGACAAATAAAATAAAAAAAATAAAAATCATAGCAAAATTATATAACCAACTCTGTTGATTTATATTTATCGCAAAAACGTAAGGAAAAATAATAAACAACATCCAATATATAATTAAATATAACACCGCTTTTAGCGTTTGATTAATTTGTGTATTCATAAAACTATTTTAATTCATTAATTAGATATTTAATATCTTCTTTAATAATATCATATCCTCTCGGAGTTATCCATTTTTGTTTATAATATTTATCTAAATCTTTTAATAGATCTAAATATTTCATTTTTAATACTAATTGATGGACGAAACTCATTTGATATGAAATAAATTTATAACTTTGATTAACTTTTTTAATACAAATTTCTTTATATTTATTTTTTTCACATCTTGCCAATGCTTCTTGATATTTGTTTTGCCATTTTATCTGGCGTTGCCCGTACTTTATTATATAGTTTTGGATCCAACTTAAATTATTTATTAAACTATCTTTCACTTTTTTATTATTAATCAATAATTCCAGATAGCTTCTGCTAACGTCAGATATGGTACTATTAATATTTGCTGTAATTAAAAAATCTTTTGTGGCCGTAGCGCTGTTTCCCGCTAAATCATCAGCAACAATCGCAACCTGGTGCTGGCCTAATTTATAATTAAATAAATCAATTGACGTTGTAGCTACATCCATTTGATCAATCTGTATTTTAATTTTACTAGTTGCCAAACCGGATAAATTATCCTCTAAATTATATAAAACTTCCAATTTTTCCGAATGTAAAAATTCTTGACTCTCTTCGGGGATTATATAATCAACAATCGGAGCGGTTTTATCTATTTTTATAATTTGCGTTTTTTCTTCTTCAATATTTCCTGCTCTGTCGATTGATTTATATTGTACTGTATATATTCCATCTTGATTTAATAAAATTGGATTTTCATATTTTTGCCAGGTTGCGCCATTGTCCAAACTATATTCGGTTTTTAACACCCCCGAACCATTTTCATTATCCGTTGCGATTAAAATAATGTTTGCGTCAGAAATATACCAATTATCATTACCTTGTATGCCTTCAATGTTTATATTAGTAACTGGTTTAGTTAAATCTTCTGCCTCAATTTGATTCAATATTGAGCTAGGCTCAATTTGGTCTTCAAAAACTTGATCGCCGTCCTGATTAATATTCATACTAAAACTATTTTGGCTGTCCGTGATAAAATATTCTACATTTGCGCTAGTTGAATTTAATGGCACTTGATTGAAATAGGCTTCTTTAATTGTGTTTCCGTTTTCTATATCTTGGATTCTCGCATTAAATGTTCCCGTACTTGTCGCTTGACCAACTATTCTATAAGTATGGCCTTTTGGTAAAAAAGCAAATTTATTACCATCAATAATGTCATAGCTAACACCATCAATTCCAATTTCTATATCTCCGTCAGCGGTTGGTCCAATATGATTATTATTTTCGTCATAAATATGTAAATCTATCGGGCTATGGAAACTAACTTGCCAGCCATTTAAAATACAATTACTATCATTCTCTTTAATATTTGTATATTGATTATAGTTAAATTCGCTTTCTTTATTATTTAATATTAAATTCACTAGCTGTTTAACGCCGGAAAAACTTGGTAAATAAGGATGGGCTATATCGGTAGCGTAATATGTCTTAACAGCATTATTTAAATATTCAGCGCTTTTTAATGGCACAGTTCCATCACCATTAATATATTTTAAACCATACTCATAGCCATCTTTTTCTTTATTTAAAATATATATCTTACCGATTGTGGGCTGATTACAACCAACGATGTTATAAGCCTCAACGCCATAATCAGCCGGATCAAAATTATCTATTTCATTATGTAATTCATCGTTTTTACTTAATAAATATTCGTTCCGACCGGTATTTTTCATAAATTCAATTGATTGATCGTAATTTAAACCACCCTTTATTCCATTGTTATCAAAATCATAAATATCACCTATATAACTATTATAATTATAATCATTGTTGTCGAAATAATTTCTGCTAGGAAGAAGTTGATAAATCGATGAAAAATTTTGAGAGATATTTTTTACAGTATTTGTATTTAAAATATAAATACCTAAAATTTTTAAATCTAAATTATCACCATACATTAATGTTTTAAATGCACTAGGCGATCCTAAATGCGGAGTGCCTATATCAATAAATTTATCTACCGAATCCTGCCCATAATCCATAATATACTTTTTTACAATCAACCCGCCCATGCTATGCGCGATAATATTTACTTTTTCCGCGCCAGTTTGATTTTTTACTTCTTCAATTTTTTCTTTAAGTGACTGTATTAATACATACGGATCATTACCGGCCGTCCAACCTAAATCCCAACGCCAATCATAAGGAAATATAAATAAATCTTTATTTTCTTCATAACCGTTATTTTTTAATTCATCTATTAATCCAGCAAAAAAATCTTTTTCATATAAGCTTCTAAAAATATCTGTAGGCCGCATTAAAGACGGATCTACCGGTTCACCAAGATCATTCATTAATAATTTATTTAAATAAGAATCGTCTCCGGGCAACATCATCTTCGGTATATTGGGCCAAACCTCTGGTAATCCTAAGATATTTTCATTTAGATAACTCCCCATAACCCCTGGCAATAAAATTACTGGATCCTTTTTTTCTTGTTTATATTTAGGATTTAGGGCTATTATGGTATGAATTAATGTTCTGTTACTACCACCATTAGAGTTCCAACCCATAGATTGCAAATCAACAGATTCAGCTAATTTATAACTTGCGCCCAAATAAAGATTATTAGTTTGACCGTGCCATTGATCATCTGGTGGTTTAATAAAATAATTAGTCTGATCTAACGAGGCCACAAGAAAATATTCCTTAGGTAAATTATAATTAATAGCATCAACCAGCATAACATTAGGGACATCTATTGCAACAGTATTTAATATATTTTGGTTATTACTAACAAAAGAATTAGTTGTATTAATTGGATTTAAAATATCACAATTATTAAAAGTAATAGCTAAACCAGTAAAAGGAACTGCCCAGCCCATATTAACCATTATGCCATACTCTCCTTGTGGCGGATTAGCTAAATAATAAATATAAACAGCAATATTATTATAGGGTTGGCTATTAACTTTTTTAGATGCTAACGTCATGGTTTGTCCAGCAAAAGTTACTGAATTTTCATTTAAATAATTACCATCACCATATAAACTAACTAACAGAACTGGGTCGTCGCCGGTAATTACATGTTTCCAGGTAAAAGACTTTCCCCAATTATTAAACGAACTTGAAATATAATTGGCGGTAATTTTTGGTTGCTCTGCCGCCTGCGCGTTTAATACAAACACAAAAAAACATGCCCAAAATAAAATTGGCATGCTAAATTTACCCCAGGAAATAGCGCTCCGCGCTAATTTTGCCAAAGGCAAAATTATTTCACGGGGTGAAAAAATCCTCCTCCTCATAAAAAATAATTATTAAAATTATATTTAAATTATAACACAATAAATTTCTATATCAAATTTTCGTTTCTTATTTGTCATTGCGAGCGACCGGAGGGAGCGAAGCAATCTCACGTACTCGGACTTTAACCAGAGATTGCCGCGTAGCCTGATTACAGGCTCCTCGCAATGACATTTCTTTATTTCGCCGGCAATTCAAAGCAAAACTTACTGCCTTTACCTTCTCCGTCCGACTCTGCCCAAATCTTTCCCTTATGCGCGGAAATCATCATGCGGGCTACATATAGCCCGAGCCCAGTGCCTTCGGTATGGACTAAAGAAGTGCCGGTACCGCGAGAGAATTTCTTAAATAAATTTACCATATCTTCCGGCCTGATACCCATGCCTGAATCTGCCACCGAAAATTTAATTTTTTTGCCTATCTGTTCTAATTTTACGGTCACGCTTCCCTGTTTAGTATATTTTATGGCATTATCAATTAAATTCATAACTACTTGCCTAATTTTCTCGTCATCAATTTTTATTTTTGGTAAGGGCTGAGGCGGCGCCTTGTATTGTAAAATTAAACCTTTCTTTTTAGCGTTGCCGGATAATTCGTCAATAACGCTTTCCACCATTTCATTTAAATCAACTTCGTGAAAATCAAACTGCAATCGCCCCGACTCAATGCGGGAAATATTTAATAAATTTTCCACTAATTGAATTAATCTTTCGTTAGATTGAAAAACTTTATCTAAGGATTCTTCTTCTAATTTTGTTAAGGTGCCGAAATTTCCTTCAAGCATCATAGAAATATACCCTTTAATTACGGTTAACGGCGTGCGTAATTGATGCGAAGCTATAGAAATAAATTCTGATTTAGCCGCATCCAATTTTTTTAACTGCGTATTGGCGCGACGCAAATCGCGCGTGGCTTTCTCAACTTCTTTTTCAAGTTTAATATTAAAATTTTTGGTTTCTTCATATAATAAAGCGTTCTCTAATGAAATAGCGGCTTGTGCGCCAACTACTTCTAAAACTTTTAAATCTTCTTCATTATACATATCGCCAGACTCTTTAGCGCCTAAGACAATTAAGCCAATAGTTTTATCTTTAACATTTAAAGGAGCTAAAATTTCTACTTTCATTTTCAAAAATAAATCAATCATTTGGCTTCCTTCAAATAAGCCAATACGCTTAACTTCTTCGGTAATAATAATTTTATTTTGTTCTACAAACATTTTATGCAAAGCCTCATCTCCAGGAAAACTAGTTTGCACTTCGACTTTAAAACCTTGATTATATCTAACAATATAAACATTATTTTTTTCATACGTTAGCACGCCGAAAGCTTTAATATGAAAAGCATTACTTAAAGTCTGATAAATATATTCATAAATTCTTTCCGCTTCAAGAGTAGAGCGTAATTTTTCCGATAACGTAGCAATAACCTCACTTGAATCATAAAGCGAGGAGAAAAAATATTTATTAGCTAGACGGTAAAAATAATTTTTTACATCAGGATAAACAGAAATTGAACATAACAAAATAAAAACGTCAAACCAAATTGAATAATCAGTATAATATAATTCAATAAAATATTTAATTGTTGTAGCAATTATTAATATTATACCTAGAGAAGCTAGATGCACTGAATAACGACGCATCACTAATTTTATATCCATTAAGCGGTGCTTTACCATTGCAAAAGCGAATACCAAAGGATATAGACCGGCTAAAGGACTACCAAATGGTGGGAACCAACTAAAACCTAACATTAAAAAATGATTAGTTGTGCCTCCCAAAAATCCTACTGCAGAACCAACCAGAACATAAATAAGTTGCAAGCGATAATTTCCTTGAACTTTTTTTATATTATTTATTAACAAGCTAAAAGTATAAATTATTGCGCCTCCCCAACCGAAAACTAACCAAAAAATATACATCCAATTAGCTTGTGGAAAATACGGGAATTGCAAAATAGATTTAGTTCCACTTATAAAATAATTACTATATCCAAATAACAAAAATACAAAAGTAAAAAAATAAAAAAATACTAATAACTTTTTTTTGTTTATTTTTAGTAAACTTAAAATCCAATGAAGATAAAAAACTGGGATAAGCGATGAACAAAGGTTTAAAGTTCTCGCCCAAAATAAAGCACTCTCAGGGTTATTTTGTAAAAGCCAAATACTATAAGAAAAACCCCAAGCAGAAACACTTAAGGCTAATAAAAAATAAGTTATATTTAATATCTTTCTTCTATCTTTCCAAAAAACTACAAAGCCAGTTACAAGCGATAATACACTAGTAACAAAATGAGTAATTATATAGTATTGCAGACCCATCATAATTTAAAAATAAAAGAGGGAGTAAAATGTATAATACTAATTGTATTATAACACCTTACATCCCTCGAGTTCAAATTTCTATTTTGATTCTACTTCATTTTAGCAACCGTCATGCACTGAAAATGCAAAGCATCTTCGAAAAATTGTGAGATCGGTTCCCAGCCCGCCTGTACACCGATGTCCCAAGACTGCTGATCAGTTTTGTAATCCATAAACCATCCTGCGAGTCTCATAATCATGTCAGTAAACGGATCATTGATGACCATTGACTCTTGGTTAGTGGAATAGACAATCAGACCATCTTTACGGCCAAAGAATTGCACACCAGATAAAGTCTTTATACAACTATCCGGCGTTTGAGTGCAAAGAATGCCCACAAGAATAATCAAATGAGCACTACGAATACCAGCCTGATGGGCTTTCTTGGGTACAAACTCAAAGGCATTCTGGAGGCCAAGACTTTGAACCTTCTGCAATCCCTCTTCAATGATCACTTTATCAGGATCAATGTTCCGAACATGTACCTTGCCGATCAACTCGGGATGCTTTTGAAGAACGCCAATAAGCTCAAGACCGGGGCCAGAACCAATATTATCAACAAGAACTTTTTCCCCGAACTTTTTATAAAGATTTTCGATAATCTCGGGGAGATTGTCCCAAATGGCCTGCATTCTCATACCGACATGCGAACCGGCCAAACAGTCGACATAATACTGATCAATTGCTAATTCGGCAGGACGTTGTTTATAAAGATACTCAAACGCCCGTGCAGAAGATGGAGTTTCTTTAATTATCCGAGTAATATCAGATATGGACGCAAGATAATTAAGAAGTTCCACTTCATTGTTGTCCATTACATAACCATTCGGCTTTCTCACCTTTCCTTCAAAGAACAGACTGATGCATTTTTCTTTAAGCTGTTGAGGAAGCTCACCCAGAAATTTCTGGACCAAACTATTATTAAGGACAGCTTCTCTCCCAATAATGTTTGCGAATGTTATACTGTCCCCCACATGTAAAAGTGCTTCTTGTTCACTTCTTATTTTAGAAACACCGCCCACTGCCGTTTGCATACTTGCTACTTGCATAATACCCTCCTTATAATACCTCTATATTTTTATTTTATTTTTTATATTATTTTCACCCAATTATGAGTGTTTGAAAGAGCTAATGTTATATTTAATAGCTTTTATAAGCTATATAATTTTTAATAACAATTTTTTTCTTGATTTTACCAATATTAGTTAAAACCTAATAAAAAAGTGTTATTCTAAATAACACTTTTATAATAGCATAAATTAAGGTTTAGGTCAATGGATAAAATAAAATAATAAAAATTTTGGCTAATTTTAAATAAAAAAACCGGCAATAAAATTTATTTCTATTGCCCGGTTTAATATTTTTCTAATTTAAAATAATATTAAAATCTTGAGTAATTATACCCTTAGCCCCTGCCTTTTTAATTTTAATTAGCATGTCAAACATCTGATCTTTAGCAATAATTGTTTCTATTGCGTAATTATTATTGCTTAAAAGATTGACAGTGGGAGCGTCAACCGCCGGTAAAAAAGATAAAATTTCATCTTTAATTTCTGCTGAACAATCAAATTTTATTAAACAGCGTTTTTCCGCTTCTAAAACGCCGCTTAAAATCTCACCGAACATTTTTAACTCCGTCGTGGCCCTTTTTGCGATTAATACCACCGGCGATTCCATTATAACCTGTAAAATTTTTAAACCATTTTCTTTTAAACTTTGGCCACTTTCGCAAACGCCCACGCCATAATCATAAATTCCAGCCAAAACATCAGCTTCGGTACTGCCGTCGGAAAAATCAATTTTAGCTTTCTTAAAAATCGTTCTGGCTAAATTCACATATTCAGCTGAAACCATAATCGACTTTTTATCAACAATTTTTTCAGTTTTGCCGAACACCACAACTTTTACCGCACTCTTTAAATTTTTTCCGTAATTTAATTTTTGAATAACCGACAGTTTGTTTAAAAAACCTCTTTCCGCCAGCCAATCCAAGCCGGTAACTCCTACGTCTGCCACTCCCCTAAAAATGTAATTCGGTATTTTTTGCGGCCGTGTTAAAATAGCGCTAGAAAAAATGTTATTGCCATAAATTTGAATCGTAAAATTACGGCCGCTAAAATTAATATACAAACCCGCTTTCTTAAAAATTTCTATTGTTGGCGCAAATAAACTACCATTAGGTACGGCTAAAATAAGTTTTTTCATAATTACCCCCTAAATTTATTTTAAAGATCTAAAAAACCCTTCTTGGCTTTCAAGAAGGGTGGAAGTTTAATCAAAAAAATAAAAACTCAACTCTTCTTAAAAGCGTTAGAAGAGTTATGATGAGTATTTAATCTATTAAAAACTAAACGATAACCGCCGGCTCCATTATTTAACCATAAGGCCACGCGCGCTACAGTCGTAGTGCTGACATCAAGTTTTTTAGCAATATCCCGATAAGTTAAACCATCATCTAACATTTTAACAATCTGCCAACGCTCGCTCATTTCTTTAATTTCATCAATCGTACATAAATCACGAAAAAATCTTTCAGCTTCATTAATATTTTTTAAACTAATAATAGCCTTAAATAATTCATTTGTTTTTTTATCAAATTTAAATTTCTCCATATATTTTATATATTATTTGTATCACTATGTTAATACATTAACACGGGTAAAAAATAATGTCAAGAGGAAAATAAAAAAAGGGGCAATTTTACTTGCCCCAGCGCCTGCTTAGCTAGGCTGTTTATTTTTTAAGCACATAATCCTTCCCTCCCTATTTTAAAAATTTGTTTACCGCCCTTTCAATATTTTCGCCGTCGACGGGTGGAAAATCTCCGGCTTGATTAATTAATTTTCTATAAACTTTTTGTTCTTCGTCATTAAGCAAAGGAACAATTTTTTCTTCAACCCGCCTCATAAAACAACAAGCGTTCGGGTCAAGAGTTTTTAAACTGTCTAACCAGCGACGCGCATCAGCCCGGCAACCACCTCCGCAAATCTTCAAATAACGGCAATTCCCGCAAGGCAAAGAACTAATGGTAATTTTTTTGAAATCTTTAAGCCAATCGGATCCCGACACCGCCGCCTTAATACTCATATCTTTTACTGAAGCATAGGGCAAATTCAACGCCGGACAAAAAATAAGATCGCCGTTGGCATTGATACAAAGAAAATCAAAATTATACAAACAAGGATGAGCATCCATATCAAAATTTACATATTCCTCCCTGGTAACAAAAGAATCATAAACATTATCAATACCCAGCCTGAATGGTTGTCCGTCTTTTTGATGTTGAAGAATAATTTTGGCATAAATTTCAAACATCATTTGATAGTTTGAAAAATTCAAAATATGACGATTCTTCTCTGTCCGGACAGTCTTCCAAAGTTGAGCCAAGCGCCACCAATCAATCGGAATACTCTTTAAAATTTCATAAAGCGGTTCAATCTCCGCTAAATTATTTTGATAAGTGGTGGTTTGTATCATAATCTTGGCCGTTGGCAATCGCTTTTTTAGCTTCTTCAGCGAAGCGATGGTTCTTTGATAATTACTGCCATCCCTTATAATATCATTGGTAGCTAAACCATCAAGGCTAGTTCTGAATTCAAGCACCTGGGGCAAACCCGACAAAATTTCTAAATTCTTATCGGAAAAATGTTCGCCGTTGGTAGAAATTACAACCTTAGATTCAACGCCGCACATCTCGGCGATTTTCATCCAGTCAGGATTTAAAAACGGCTCACCGCCAGTAAGAGTAAATCTTTTTATACCCAGACTTTTTGCTTCGGAAATTACTTCCGACCATCTAGATAACGGCATTTCCTTGCCGATACAAGTTTTATTATTTTTTTCTCCGGCATGGCAATATAAACACCGCAAATCGCATCCACCGGTAATTTCTAAACGAGCTGCTTGGTACATCTTATCACCTCCTCGTATTCTTAGAGCTAAAAAATGGGGGCGATTTTTTAAATACCGCCCCGTTGATTAATAAGCTTTTGCGAACAACACGCGGCCGGAAGATTTCTCACCGCAAATAATACAACTGCCGTTCTCCTTCTCTTGATTAAATGGTATACAACGAATGGTGGCCTTAGTCTCCTCTTTGATTTTTGCTTCACATTCGGGATCAACACACCAGTGAGCCGAAATAAATCCGCCTTTTTCCTCAAGCGCTTTTTTAAACTCCTCATAGGTTTCGACTTTTCTGGTATTCTCTTTTTGAAATTTTAAAGCTTTATCAAAAAGGTTTTTTTGAATATTATCAAAAAGTTCAAGAATAACATCGGCCGCGCTGACCATACTAATAAACTGTTTCTCGCCAGTATCGCGCCGAACAACAACGACTGATTCTTTAATAACATCTTTAGGACCGATTTCAACTCTGACCGGAACACCCTTTTTCTCCCATTCGTAAAATTTAGGGCCGGGACGCATATCACGGTCATCCAATTTGGTTATGTAGCCAAATTTTTTAAGTTGTTCGGACAACTTTTCGGCTGCCGGCAAAACTTTTTTATGTTCATCTTCTGATGCCCAAATCGGAATAATAACTGCATGAATGGAAGCTATCTTCGGGGGCATAACCAAGCCTTTATCATCAGAATGGGACATTATTAGCCCGCCGATAAGGCGAGTGGAAACACCCCAGCTGGTCTGCCAGACAAATTTTTCCTGTCCGTCCTGATCAAGAAATTTTACATTAAAAGGTTTGGCAAAATTTTGTCCCAAAAGATGTGAAGTCCCTGATTGCAAGGCTTTGCCATCCTGCATTAGCGCTTCAATCGTATAGGTATTAACCGCGCCAGCGAATTTTTCCGCTTCACTCTTCTGGCCTTTGATTACCGGCATAGCCAAGTAGTCTTCGGCAAAAATACGATAAACTTCCAACATCTGCTTTGCTCTTTCATCAGCCTCTTCCCTTGTAGTATGAGCTGTATGGCCTTCCTGCCATAAAAACTCCATGGTCCTTAAAAAAGGTCTGGTGCGCATTTCCCAACGGACTATATTTGCCCACTGGTTAATAAGCAAAGGTAAATCGCGGTACGACTTGATCCATTTGGCATACATTTCGTACATAATTGTTTCGGAAGTCGGACGCACGATTAAAGGTTCTTCCAATTTTCCGTCAGGCACTAACTTACCGCGGCTGTCTTTTACTAAACGATGATGAGTCACCACAGCGCATTCAGTGGCAAAACCTTCAACATGTTCAGCTTCCCGCGATAAAAAGCTTACCGGAATAAATAAAGGAAAATAGGCATTTTCCACGCCGGTTTGCTTAAACATTTTGTCCAAAACTTTCTGCATGTTTTCCCAAATGGCATAACCATTAGGTCTAATAACCATGCAACCCCTAACCGGAGAATTGTCGGCTAAATCAGCCGCTGCGATTATGTCTAAAAACCACTGAGAATAATCTTTTCCCCTTTTTGTTATTGCTCCTTTTTCGTCCACGGCTATCACCTCCTGGTTAATAATATTGTTTTTTTTAATTTTATTGTTCACACTAGATTTAGTTTCTAGCTTAACATTCAAGTTTACTCCATTTTTACCGTTTTTGTCAACCTTCTTAGATGAAGCTTTTTTATTCATATAAATTAATAGATAATTAAAAATTTAATTTAATTTTACACAATTTTTAAAAAATATTCAACTATTTAAAAAACTCTCAAATTCTGAGAGTTTAATTAAATACCTGCGCCGTAAAAACTAAAATCTGCGCGTTTTTATCTTTATAGCAAC
>CAYSKV010000003.1:0-121314 GCA_964431805.1 uncultured Gammaproteobacteria bacterium | reverse complement strand
TAAGACAGCGGCCTTTGAAGCCGTTTATCATGGTTCGAATCCATGCCCCCGAGCAGATTGCGACAAAGAGAGGTGTAAGCCTCTTTTTGTTTTGGTTTTAAAGGGTTTTTGTCCAGTTCGAGCCTGTAAAATTCAGCTTCAATACCCTTTATGTCTTTTTGAACGGGAATAAGCCATTTATAGGGCGTAATTGTTAGCTTTTTGTCTTTTATCTCTCGGTTCGAGCCGATTTCATTTAGCACTTCTCGGCGGTCTTTCTGATTGCCTTTTTTGAAGTTGATTTTTGATTGAATAACAAATTTTACTTTCTTTATTCTTTCGTCTTCTCGACCGTTTTCTAGTCTGCTTAATTTTTGCTTGATAATAGAAATTTCTTTTTCATATTCATTCCTTTGTTTTTGAAATTCCTCATCACTAATTAAGCCTTTACATATCAGCTTAGTTAAATTGGTTTTTTCGATTTTTAGTGTATTGATTTTATCTTTTAAATTATTCGCTATGATTTCGCTTTCTTTTGGCTTGTCTTCGTTTTCTTCGTCTATTACTTTAAATAAAAATTTTCTAAAATCTTTTTCAAATTCATATTTAGATAATTCTTGCTCAATTTGTTTTTCAAGACTTTTTACTTCAATAGATTTTTCTTTGCATTTTTCCTCTCGCTTTTTGTGGGTGCAACAATAATAGATATATTCTTTTTGCTCGCCAGTAGCCTTTATTGTTTTTACTTTTCTATCAGCACTAACCATACAACCGCAGTTAGCACAACGGATTAAACCAGTATAGGCAAAGTCGTTTTTCCTGTTTCTCGGCTTGCCATCTCTGCCGAGTAAAAACTGTATTCGGTCGTATTCTTCTAAACTTATCATCGCTTTGTGTTTACCTTGCTTTTGCTTGCCGTTGTATTCAATAATCCCAGCGTAAAATAAATTGGTGAACATTCTATACAAAGCACTTCGTGATAATGGATTTTTACCCTCTTTCGGTTTAAAGCCCCATTCGTTATTTAACTTATTCAATATCTCGGGAACAGAATAATTGCCCGTAATCATTAAATCAAAGGCTTTGCGAAGTATTTTAAATCGCTTTTCATCAGTTTTAATCGTGCTATAACCGTGATTTTTTCTGGTGATATTTATGTATCCATTCGGGCATTTATTCGGGTGCCAGCCCATTTCAAATTTCTTTTCCAGCCCACGCCTAACATCCTTACCTAATTTAGAAGAAAAGTATTGAGATTGAGAAAGCGACAACTGCAACATCATTATACCCTCGGGCGAGTTATCAAAATTATATGAGCCGAATTTGAGATCGGCTATAATTCCAGTCCTTACCAAATAGGTTATGGTTGAGGCGTCAATCTCATTTCTGCTTAATCTATCGGGATGCCACGCAATAATTCCGCTTGCTTCGCAGTTTTGTATCCGCTTAATCATATCGGCAAACACAGGGCGATTATACGGCTTAAAAGCGGAGTGCTTTTCTTCCAAAACTTCCACAATTTCAAGACTGCCAAAAAACTCTTTTACTTTATCCATTTGACTTGAAATAGATAAAGCCTGTCGTTCTTCGCCCTCGGTTGATTTGCGGACATAAGCAAAATATTTAATTTTATTAGTTTTAGACATAATGTTTTAAATACAAAAAGGGACGGTCGTGGACACCCAACCAATAAAGCAAAAAGCATTATTTGTCGGCACAAACCGCCCCTTACTGGGGACAAATAGTAAAAAATGCTTTTTGCAATATTTAATTGGTTAGGTGTCATTAATATATTACCATTTTAACCGTATTTTTCAAGGTCTTCTTGGGTTATCGGTCTATACAAGATTTTACCCAAATTGACCATAGCAGTGCATTGTTTTAATGCTTCATCATAAGTTATTTTTTCTTTAAATACTTTTCTATATAATCTCTGAAATTCCAAAATATGCTTTTCCTTTATCATATCCTTGGTTTTCTATGTTCAAGCTAACGGAATCCTCGGGAAGAGTATAAGCAGAGTAATTAATATTACCTGCATATTCACTAAAAAAGCTTTTTGCGAAAATAGGCTCTAGTCTGTTTAGATATTCGTTGAAAAATCTAAACGCTTCATATCCAGTCATCTCAACTGGTTTATTTAATTTTTGAGAACAAAAGAATTTCTTTTTACCAAACATCCGCTTATCAAACATATCTTTGCCTAAATATTTACAGAAGTAAGCCCCCATATTAGAAACTTGGCGGGCATCTTTTATCTTGATAAATCCATATTTCCAATACCGCAGAGCAAACCACCTTTCCCACGCAAATAATTCTTCTAAGCTATCTGTCTTTTTCATTTCAATATTGCAAAGCAAATGATAATGAACCGATCCGCCTTTTTCTTTTTTCCTACCGTGATAATCTATGTCTTTCTGAAATTCCACCACGGCGACATACTCAAAATAGTCCTTTTGCCTAATTATCCTTTTCATGGCTTGATTAAATAGATAATTAGCTTCTTGTAATTCGGTGGTGCTTTCGGCAAAAGTAAGAGTAAGAAATTTGTTTAAATGCGGATTAGCATTAACAAGTCGGCGAATGTTTGTGCGAGTGCGAGAAATGGAAAATTTGGTTTTAGCCTTATAGCTTATTTCCCATTCCTCAATTTTTTTGAGTTCTTTTTTATATTGATTGATATTTAGCTGACCCTTAAAAGGTTTTTCTTTCTTCTTTCGTTCTTTTCTTTTGTATCCTCGTAGTATTTCTTTATCTTTGTAATCATACACTTCAATTTCTTTTCCCGACTTTATGATTTTAAAGTCATAGGTTTCAGCCATACTCAATTAGAGCAATAAAAGAGTAGCCGTTATCAACGGTTAGATGTGTGCATATAATCCAGTTATAATGAGAGAAGTTTTAATCATTTTGTTTAAGTAGCTCAATTATTTCTTCCTCGGTAAACATAGAGCCTAATTTTGGCTCAATTCCTGTTTTCATACTTTGACCGACATTTAAGCCAGTTCTGTATAGTCCGTATTTCTCGATAAATTCGGGCTTATCCCGCTCAAAGTATTTGGCACCATTATAACCGAGCTTTTTATTTATGAGGTTAACAAAACCAACTGCCAATTCTTTGTTATCTGTATTGAAGTAAGGCATATCTTTTATTGTGTTAGTTTATAAGTCTAGGGGGTCTTTGTTTTTCAGTTTTTTGCTCTGGCGAGAAATCTTTTTTGGCGGTCGGGCAGACCCGCCAAAAAAGATTATCATCACCCAGATTTATCAAAAAAGTCTATAAAAAACAAAAAAGTCCCCAACTTGGGACTTCACGGGCGATGGTCCCAAGTAAAAAATTATTACTTCGAACCGATCATCACATTTTTCAAATTTATATTCGGAACTATTTACATGATAGCAAATTTAAGAGGCTTTGTCAAAGTGGATAAAATTTGATATTATAATGTTATATTATGCTTTATATATTTTAATGTAAAAAATTGGTTATGCCAAACAATATTGCAAGCAATCTAAAAAAGATAAGAAATAAAAAAGGATATTCTCTCGAAAAAGTAGCTCGTCTCGGCGATTTGTCTTTAAACACGGTTGTAAAAGTAGAAAATGGAACAAATACAAATCCAACAATAGAAACTTTAACTAAAATTGCCAAAGCCTTAGAGGTTGGCGTTGACGATTTAATAAAATAGTATGGCAAAAGAAATAAATTATAAAGACTGGTCAAAAGATGATCTCGTTAAATTAGTTCAAAAACAAAATAAGGAATTAGACCTAAAAAGCTATGGTATTGTTTGGGATAGAGAAAAGGAGCCCGAGCAGGTAGTTTTGGATTGCGAGAATAATTTACCAATTTTAAAAAGAATTAAAGGGAAAGAAATAAAGACTGATTTAAGCGACGATAATATTATGATTGAGGGTGATAATTATCATTCTTTGACCGTATTAAATTATACGCATAAAGGTAAAATTGATTTTATATATATCGACCCGCCTTACAATACCGGTAATAAAAACGAATGGAAATATAATGATAAATTTATTGATGAAAATGATTCATATAAGCACGCGAAATGGCTTAATATGATGGAAAAGAGAATTGAATTATCCAAAAATTTATTAAAAGAAGATGGTGTAATTTTTATATCAATTGGCGAACAAGAAGTTTCTAATTTAAATTTATTATGCAGTAAAATATTTAGACCAGAAAATTTTTTAACGCTTATATCAAGAATTTCAAAGACGGCAAGTGATAAAGGTAATCATTTTGCTCCGTCTTGTGATTATGTTGTTTGTTATGCAAAGAATAAAAAGCATATAGATACAAGTAATTTTTATGATGAAGTCGATGAAGACCTTTATACTAAAGAAGATGAAAATGGGAAATATAGGGACGATATCGCTTTGTATCAATCTTCTTTGGACACTAGACCCAATCAAAGATATTTTATCAAATGTCCAGATGGTTCTTTAGTAATTCCGCCCGGTAAATCCATGCCTGTTAAAAAAGAAGAAGGATCAAAAGCAAAGCCAGAAAAAGGCGATGGTGTTTGGAGATGGTCTATTGATAATGGATTTAAAGACAATAAACATTTACTTGTGTTCAAAAAAACAAAAACATCCCCTTTGTTAGACGAGAATGGAAATCAAGCAAAATATAACATTTATACAAAAAGTTATTTAGATGAAAGAAAAGGGAAAGGAAAAAAACCAAGAAATTTTTTAACTGATAAAAAGTTTTTAAACAGAAGAGGAACGGATTATCTTAAGACTTTAGATTTAGATTTTCCATATTCTAAACCCAAGGAATTAGTGGAACATTTAATAAGAATTGCTCATATTCCGACTGATGCGATAATTCTTGATTTTTTTGCTGGTTCTGGAACAACTGGCGAGGCGGTTTTAGATTTTAATAAAGAAGATAACGGGAAAAGAAAATTTATTCTTTGCACTAATAATGAGGGTGAAATCGCAGAAGAGGTTTGTTATCCAAGAATTGAAAAAATTATCAAAGGTTATATTAAAAAAAGCAAAAAGAAAGAAAAAATTGATGGATTGGGTGGTAATTTACAATATTTTAAAACTGATTTAATTTCAGTAGATAGAATTGACAGTATAAGTGATAAAAAAAGAAATGAATTGACACAAAAAGCAGGACAAATGATTGCAATTAAAGAAAATACTTTTAATGAAGTCGAGGTTTGTGATTGGTATCAAATTTTTGAAAGCAGAGATAAGACTAGAAAAACTGCAATTTACTTTAGAGAAGATATGGATAAATTCGAGGAGTTAGTAAAGAAAATAGAAGATAAAAGAACCGTGTTGTATGTTTTTTCTTACGGACGAGTAGATAAAAAACTTTTTAAGTATTTAAATAAAAACATAACAGTTGAGGATATTCCAGAACCAATATTAGAGATGTATAAAGAGATTAATTTAACCCTCAAAGATAAGTTAAAATAATATGATGGAATTAAAAGATTTTCAAAAATTATCCATAGACCAATTAAGTTTAACTTTTTTAGATTTGTGGAAAACAGGAAATTATAGAATCCCTTTAGTTTTTAAGGCTCCGACAGGTGCAGGAAAAACTATAATGATGGCAGAATTTTTAAAATGCCTCGATGATAATTATCAGTTCCATGAAGACAAGGCCTATGTTTGGGTTTCTTTTGGCGGTGATGAATCATATTCTCAATCTAAGGATAAACTATATCATTATTTTAATGAGGGAACAGACATGAATTTGAAAGATATTAATAATTTAAGCGAGGGGAAATTATATAAAAATAACATCTTTTTTATTAACTGGTCTAAAATAAAAGGGACAGACAAAGAATCAAAAAAATTAAGAAAGAGCGGTGGAGTTGGTTATGGCGGTGAAGCGGTTTTTGATGACTTTATACAGAGAACAAGGAAAGAAAGAGATATTGTCTTAATTATTGATGAAGCACATACAGAAACAGACACTAAACTAGCAAATGAAGTTGTAGATTTAATTGACCCGAGAATTATTTTAAAAATTACCGCCACGCCCAAAGATTTACCAAGTATTAGTGATGTTTCTCAAAAGAAAGCAGGATTTGTTGAGGCTTTAGAAAGCGATGTTATTGCAAGCGGTTTAATAAAAGAAAAACTTATTATACAGACCGAGGAAGATATCAATAAAATAGATAATAAAAAATTGTCCGAAGATGAAATAATGCTTGAGCTTGCTTATAATAAAAGATTAGAATTACTAAAATATTATAAAGAGTTGGGGCTTAATATTAACCCGCTTGTTTTGATACAATTACCAAGCGATTTTAAAGAAAAGGAAGAAGTACAAACTAATTTAAAAAATTTAGTTTTGTCTTATTTAAAAAAGAAAGGTGTTAAGGATAATGAAATTGCAATATGGCTATCGGGTAGTGGTGAGAATAAAAAGAATCTGGAGTTGATTGAAAAGAATGATAATAAGGTTAATTTTATGATTTTTAAAGTGGCTCCTGCTACTGGTTGGGATTGTCCTCGAGCCGAGGTGTTAGTTATGTTTAGAGAAATAGCTAGTCCATCTTTTCATACACAAATTATTGGCAGAATAAAAAGAATGCCCGAAGCTCATCATTATGAAAAAGAAGAATTAAATAAAGCTTTTATTTTTACTAATTATAATAAAAGTCATATTAGAGATGTAAAAGAAATTCAAAACGGCAATAAACTCCCGATTAATTTTACAAAATTAAAAAAAGAAATAAAAAGAATAACCTTAAAAACAACATATCATCAAAGAACAGATTTCAACACTCTAACACCAGAGGATAAATGGCAGAAATTTTTTAAAGAATTTCTAGATAAAGAATTTGGGACAATTTATGACGAAAGCAAGCAGAAAGATAATCAAAATAAAATAAAATCGGAAATAGATTTAAAAGTTAATGGAGTAGAAAATAAAATTATTGTTAATGCTGAAATTGAAAGCTTTGATAATTTTGCGAAAGAAATAAAAGATAAAGGCAAGGACTTGAATTATCATTTTTCTCTAATGGACATAGAAAGGCTTTATAATTTGCTTTGTTTTGAAGAGTTAAAAAAACAAGATGATGTAGAAGCAAAATATAACCCATCTAGATCATGGGGACCATTAAAAAAGGCTTTAAATGTTTGGTTTAGCACTAGATTGGGATTAGATAGGTCGGATTATTACTCAATTATTGTTAATGAGCTATTAAAGGAAGATAGTCCACTCAAAATAGCCATAAGTAAGGCATTGAAAGTTTTTAGAATAAAATACGAAATTGAGATTAAAGAAAAAGAAGAAAAAGATATTTTTGATTTAGAATTACCAGAAAAAGAAATTGGTTTTACGGACGATTATGAAGAATTAAATGAAATTATCCCAAAGAATGATTTGTTTGACTACAAGGGGAAAAACATAAAAGTATTAAAAAATGCTTATGAAAAATTTTATATTAAAAAAGAGTATAGTGGCAGAAAAAATGAATTAAGTTTTATTAAATTTTTAGAATCGCAAAAGGAAGTTATCTGGTGGCATAAGCAAAATGACAGTGGAAGAAATTCTTTTGCGGTAGAATATTTTGACACCCAAGAAAAGAAAAATAGACTTTTTTATCCCGACTTTATTATAAGAACAAAAAAGAAAGTGTATCTAGTAGACCCTAAAAATGATATTACAGCAAAAAGCCAAGAAACCGCTGATAAGAATATGGCGTTGCAAAAATGGATAAAGAAAAATAGTGCAAAATATGATTTTGAATTAGACGGCGGAATAGTTATTGAAAAATATCCTAACTGGGTTGTTAATAGAAAAGAAAAGTATGTTTATGAGAATAATAAGGACTGGGATATTTTAAAGTTAGAATAATTTTTTATGTATATAAAGACAATAACAATCAAAAATTTCCGTTGTTTTGGTAAGGGTTTAGACGGAAATGGCGTGGTGATTGAATTAAATAAAGGGATTACAGGTTTTATTGGAAAAAATGGAAGTGGAAAGACCGCAATTTTAGAAGCTTTAAATTTTTTAATTGGCGGTGATTACCTGCCCACAAAGATTTGTGAAAAAGATTTTAATAGTGAAGCAAGAGATATGAAAGAACAGATTGTAATCGAAGGTGAAACAGTCAAGCCTTTTTATGTTGATATAGATGTTGTTAGTAATACAGGTGTTTCTTCATCGGTAATAGTTCCTTGTAGCAAGGTTAGATTATCTATAAAAAGAAGACAAAAAGCAGATCGAGTTTTAGACGATCCATTTATAATTAATAAAACAGTAGTTCCAATATTAAACGATATTGATGATTCAATTTATCAAGATTTAGATTTTAAAAAAGCTTATAAAATATTATCTCTTGAAGAAATAGATACGGAAATTCAAGATCTTGAAACTGCAAAAGAAATTATTAAAAATTTATTAAAAGGAGTTGCTACGAATATCACAAAAAATGAAAGATATTATCAAGTTAAATTTAAGTTGAAATCTAATGAAGAAAGAGAGGCGTCTTTCCCAGAATATAGTCTTAATTTTAATCCAAATAAAATAAAGGGATTAGCAAAGGCGTATTATCTTGGCAAAGATAGAAATAAAGATGTGGCGGGTACCTATTCTCTTATTTCAAAAATTCTTACAGATTTACATTGGAGATATAAAAATAAAGAAGCAACCAACGATTCTAATACAATTTCAGAAGAATACAATACCTTGGCTAGTTCGTTGAGAAATATTGTTGATGAAAAAGAGACTTTAATTAGAAAAATAAATAAAAAAGTAAACTCTGTTTGTTGCGAGGATAGCAATTTTCAGATAGATTTTATAGATATTGACCAGCCTTATAAGTCAGCTTTTGTTGCTAAAAAAGAAAGTGATAAAATACTTTTACCAGAAAATCTTGGTTCTGGCTTTAATATTTTAATTGCCTATGCTCTTTTTTCTTATGTTTCAGAACAGGAAAAAATTCCGATTGTATTAATGATTGATGAGCCCGAACTTCACTTGCATACTGATTGGCAAAGAAAAATGTATGACATTTTTGTTGAACAAGAAGATTTACAAATTATTTATTCTACTCAATCAGAAAATTTTATTTCTTTAAAAAATTGGCGACAAATTAGGACGGTAAAAGATTCTTTAATTTTCCCAAAATTAGAAGAAGATTTAATTCAAACAACAGCTACAGATGGAGAGGATGGAACACCCCCACAGTATCTCGATGATTATGCTAAAAAAAATTTACATATAAGTTCAATACTGCGAGAAAATTTAGAATTATTTTTTACAAAAAAATGTATTTTAGTTGAAGGACCTGGAGAAAAATATGCTTTGCCAAAATTGTTGAGACTTAATAATTTTGATATTGAAAAATTTTCTATTTCAATTATCTCAGCATGGGGAAAAACTAAAATTAAAAACTATCAAATGATTTGTAAGTATTACGGAATAGACTACTATACTATATTTGATCAAGATAAAATAGAGGATTCAGAACCAGATAATGAAAATACAGCAATAGAAAATAATGCACAAAGTGAAAAGATTACAAAATTTTCAAGCAGTTTTGAAGATAAGCTTGGTGTTAGTGGTGATAATAAATTTCAAAAATTAGTAAAAGTAATTGATGAATTAGAAAATACAGATTCTTTAGAACAAGAGATTAAAGATTGTTTAAGTAATTTAGAAAATTTTATCAAAATATAAAATATAGTTAATTTTCCGTACGGATACGGTTGATTACCCCGAGCAGTTTTATGAAAATCTTCACTAAAATTAATATTCCTCTTTTAAGTAGCTCATTTTATGTGGCTGCACAAATTTTTGCCAATATCCTCTCAACAAAAATTACTGTTTTGCCATTTATTAACTTAGCGGTTGATGGCGGTACAATAATTTACCCCCTAACCTTTACTTTAAGAGACTTTGTTCATAAGTCATGGGGGAAAAATAATGCCAGACAGGTAGTTATTATCGCCGCCTGTTTAAACGCTTTAATGTTTATTTTATTCTGGCTAGTCGGTAAAATGCCAGCTGACCCGACTTGGCAATTTCAAGAAGCTTATGAAAATATTTTATTACCCGTAGGAAGAATTGTAATGGCCAGCATAATAGCTCAAGTAATATCAGAATTAATTGATACTGAAATTTTTAGCATTATTTATAAAAAAACAAATGATTTACTCGCCGTCTTTTTTTCTAATTTAGTGGCTTTACTGATTGATAGTTTTATTTTTGGTTTTATCGCTTTTTTAGGCAGTTTGCCATTAGCCACAGTTTTACAAATAATACTTGCCAATATTTTAATTAAATTAATTATCAGCATTTTAAGCGCACCGACTATAAAATTAATTCCTAGATTAGTAAAATTTGAAGAAATTTAATTATTTTTTATGATATATTTATTTATTCTAGCTGCCTTTGCCATTTTAACAGTCGTTTTCGCGGCACACTATTTTTTATTTCAATCTTTAATTTATTTTTTAGGCATAACTAGCCGAGTTTATTTAAATATATTAAAAAGCATTTTTATTTTTTTACCCATTAGTTTCATCTTAGCTTCAATTTTAATTTCCCGCTTTTCCAATATTTTAGTTCGTCTTTATTATATCGTCGCTGCTAGCTGGTTTGGCGTTCTGCTTTATTTTACTTTAGCCTGCCTAATAGCATATTTAATTTTATTTTTAGGAAAAATTTTTTCTTTCAGCGTTAACCAAAAAAATCTAATTATTAGTTTATTTCTAATAGCAACTACCATAATAATTTACGGCATTATAGCGGCGCAGAATATCAAAATAAAAGAATTAAATATCGCTTTACCAAATTTACCAAACGAATGGCGAGGAAAAACCGCCGTTTTTATAAGCGACCTGCATTTAGGCGCAATTGATAATTATGAATTCGCGGCTAAAGTTTCCGACCAAATTGATAATTTAAAACCAGACATACTTTTTATCGGAGGAGATTTTTATGATGGCCAAGCTAATGTAAATTTAAATAGACTGGCTCAAATTTTTTCAACCATCAAAACGCCTTTGGGTAAATTTTTTGTTACCGGTAACCATGAAGAATTCGGCGATAACACAAAATATATTGACGCCATTACTAAAGCCGGCATTAATGTGCTAGATAATAAAATGGAAGAAATAAATGGCGTACAAATTATCGGCGTTGATTATAAATCAGCTTACAACAAAAATGATTATGAAACTATTTTAGCCAATCTTAAAATAGATAAAAATAAACCTAGTATTTTATTAAGGCATGTGCCGGATAAAATGAAAGTGGCTGCTAAATTCGGCATCTCTCTAGAGCTTTGCGGCCATGCTCATAGAGGCCAACTTTTCCCCATTCAAATTATTGAACATTTTTTATATAACGGCTTTCAATACGGCTTAAAAAAATCTGAGGATACTATGGTTTATACTTCTTCTGGAACCGGCACTTGGGGCCCGCCAATGAGAATTTTAGCTAATCCAGAAATTGTTAAAATAAAATTTGAATAAAATAAAAAACAGCCCACTTAATTTCACGGGCTGTTTTTTATTTTATACTTTTGAATATTTACTTATTGCCACCAAGCTAGCCAGCGCATTAATTAAGCTAGCAACTAAAAATTCTAAACCAAAAATCAATACAAAATTACTATTATAATAATTCAATAAACTAACTTCAAAACCGGAAAAAAATGTTGTTAAATATGGTTGAAATAAATTTAACAAAGGATAAATAATAATTATTACTATTATAACCCCAAAAAATGAATAAATCATACTGGAAATTAAATAAGGAGCGCGAATAAACCAAGCTGAAGCCCCAACTAATCTCATAATACCAATTTCCCGCTTATGCGTTGAAATAGCAACGCGCACTGCATTATAAACCACCAACATCGTTATTAAAACAAATAATAAACTGACAAATAAACCAACTTGATTAGCTTTTTGAGCGATACTATTAATTTTTGCTAATTGAGCCTTATAATCATCAAAATCTTTTGACTCAATAATATCGTCATTAATTTTATTTAAATTAGCAACCAATTCTTCATAATTATTTATATCTTTAGGTTTTATTATCAAACTCGGAGATAATGGATTTTTACCTAACTCCAATAAAGCTTGTAATATTTCCGGCTTATTTTTATGTTTTTCTCTAAAATCTTCTAAGGCTACCTGTTTATTAACATAATCAACCTGTTTAACCGAACCAAGATTTTCGACCTGACTTTTTAAAGCTAAAATACGATTTTCTTCCGCATCTGATTTTAAATATAAAGTTATATCAATTTTTTCTTTAACCGCGTTAACCGTCGATGAACTAATTACTTTTACCACTAACAATAAGTTAATTGAAAATAAAGCCAAAACTAAAATCATTATTGTAACTGCGGACAACCAAATATTACGAATTATATCCTGAAAGCTAAATTTTATAACTCTAAAAAACGATAATAAAAACATAAAAATAAATTCATTAATTATCAAGTAAAAATTTTACGGCCGCAGGGCTTTGCCCGCTGTAAAATTTTTACTTGATACCTTATATTTTTGAAAATATTAAAAACTTTTTCTTAAAAAGTTTTTAAAAGTTTTATAAAACATATTTTCCAACCGCCTGATCGCCGACAATTAATCCGTTATCTATGGTAATTACTCTTTTTTTCAATTTATTTACCACTTCTCGATTATGAGTTACTAAAACAACCGTAGTGCCGAACTTATTGATTTTTTGAAGAATTTCAATAATTTCATCAGCGTTAATTGAATCTAAATTACCAGTTGGTTCATCAGCTAAAAGAATTTTCGGCCGATGCACTAAAGCGCGGGCGATTACTGCGCGTTGCTGCTCGCCACCAGAAATCTGCTGAGGATAACGATGCATTTTATTTTCTAGCCCAACAATCTTTAAAACCTGTGGCACAATATTATTTATTTTTCTTTGCGGCTCGCCGCAAACCTGTAAAGCAAAAGCAACATTTTCAAATAATGTCTTTCTCTGCAATAATTTAAAGTCCTGAAAAACTACTCCGATTTGGCGCCTTAGCACAGGAATTTCTGACTGACCAATATCAGTAATATCCCAACCGCCAATAACAATTTTCCCTTTATCGGCCTTCTCTTCGCTAATTAAAAGTTTAACTAGCGTGGTTTTACCAGTTCCTGACTGCCCGACTATAGAAACAAATTCACCCGGCTTAATATGCAAATTAACTTTATGCAGAGCTGTTATGTCTGGCGGATAAATCTTTGTAATATTTGATAAATTAATCATATTGCATGGTCTTTAAAGCATATTTTAATAATTGTTCGGTTTCGCTAAAACTGTTTTCCCTACTTGAGATACCCATGGTTACAGCTATTACCTGCCTACCTAAATCATTTTTAGCTCTCGCCATTAAACAGTACTGAGCCTCATCAAGATAACCAGTTTTAGAACCAGTAATATTTAAATTGCTGGTTTGTAAAAGTTTATCAGTATTAGTTATGGTGTGAGCTTTTTTAGTATTTATCGTGGTAAATTTATACTTATACATCGTACTGGCTTTTTGAATAATCGGATGCGTATAAACTTCTTTAGTTATTATAGCATAATCAAGCGCTGAACTCACATTTTCCGGAGATAAACCGGTTGGCTCTATAAATTTGGTGGCGGTAGCTCCCCAATTTATTACTTCTTGATTCATTTTTAAAATAAACTCGTCTCGTTTAAGCCCGCTAACGCGCACTAAAGTTTCTATAGCGTTATTGGCCGAACCGACTAAAGCAGCATAAAGCAAATCTTCGATAGTTAGAGTATCGCCATCTTGCAATTTTAATCTAGCTGATTCCCATTTATTAACATATTTATAGTTATATTCTTCGTCTTTAACGCTATAAGCCACTTCTTTATTTAAAGTCGGTTTAGTATCAAGAAAAACTTTGATAGCTACTAATTTAGTTAAACTAGCTAAAGGTAAAGTGCTGGTAGCATTTTTTTGCCATAGTATTTCCCCTGTTTGTTCATCCATGGCTATAGCCGATTTTGCATTAGTTAAAAATTCTGATTTAGCGCCAGACTCGGCTATATCTAAAATTTTATTATTTTCTTTAACAATATCAATTGGCTGTATTCTTACATTAATCAAGCCCGCGCCCGTAGAAGCAATTTTTTTAAAAGCTGCCTTATCTAAATCAACAACTCTATTTGGGTGGAGTTTTCTGTTAGGACCAAAATCATTTATGATCACATCAACGAATTTATTGTTGGCTGTATTATAAACTCGTAATTTTGAACCTTTGGGAAAATCAGGTGAAGCGGCAAACAGGCCGCCTTTATATGAATACCAACTAGCCTGACCAACTGCTAAAGCTTCTGGATTAGCAAAAACGGCAATACGGGCGAACGGTAAATGGATTAAGGAGCGTACAAATGATTTTTCAGGATAATCAACTGTGGGTAAGGGGCGCCAAGAAGAATAATTTTTGTCATAATAAAAAACTTGCTTATAATAATTCGAGGATTTATTATAGGAAAGCTGAACATTAAAAGATTTTTTATTATCATAAGCTGACTTATTTTTAAACTCAAATTGATAAACCTTGCTTAATCTTTCTAACTGCCATGGATCATCTGTTGCTTCATTCAATTCAATTATTTCTACACCAGTAGAATCACTTAATATTCCTGGGGTTAAAGAAACTTTTACGGCGTCGTTAAAAGCGCTAACCGTATAGCCTTGGGTAATCGCTTTTTTATCTAAATTTATAAAGTAAGAATTATTTTGCGGGGATTCATTATCTACTTGCGCATAAACAAAACCACCGGCCGTTTGCGCCAGCGTTAATATTAGAAAAAATATTACAATTTTACTACAAATTTGACTTTGCCTAACCATACAAATATAATTATAACATAAAATAAACAAATATTAAAAATTTAAGATGAAAATACTAAGCGGGTATAGTATAATGGTAGTACGCGACCTTCCCAAGGTTGAGGCACGGGTCCGATTCCCGTTACCCGCTCAAGAATATTTACGGCTTTGTTGAGCCGTATTTTTGTTTATGGTATGATAAATATATAATTAATAAAAATATGAAAACATTTTTTAGAATAATTTTAACTTTCTTGGCATTTATTGCTAGTAATTACTTTATTTATTGGTTACCATTTTCACTTATAGCTGTTCCTAGAATAATTGCACAAATACTTTCACTTATAGCTGCATTATGCATAGGATTTTTTGTGTGGAAAAAATTAGGAAGTATTCCAGAAAAAAGTATTCAGGAAGAAAATCCTCAAGAAAAAAGTACATTGGCAATAGTTCGAATATTTATGATCCCGTTATTTATTATTAGTTATTATGCAATTAATTTAGCGTTGTTGCCGTTAGTACCAGGAATTAATGAAATTAAATTTCTTAATGTCTTGATTTCGTTTTTAATTTCATTCAGCACCTGTTTTTTCTTATGGTGGATGACAGAAAATGCCACAAAAGAATTATTAAATTATATTTTAATAGGCGGAATAGCCACGGGTTCTATAGGTTTTATTTTGGGTTTTTTTGGTCCGATATTTTTTGCCCCAGATGCTAATCAGGGTCCACTACTTGGTATTTTTATAACTGGTCCATTAGGATTTGTGTCAGGATTATTTATTGGTGGAATTGTATGGTTTATAAAGAAAAGAAAATTTATTCAACAAAATAATTACAACATAAATCAGCAACAAAAAAGACCTAGACTATCAATTATAATTGCGGGGGTACTGTTTTTTATAGGACTGATTTTAATTAGCGTAGGTTATATTATGAATCAAAGAGCAGGAGTCAAAATAGTAATGCAACTGACTCCTGATATTTTTTCTCAACAAGAAAATAATTTAAATAATTTACCTACACAAAAAGAGAAAAATTTAATAGAAGGAGAATGGTTCCCTTTAAATATAGGCAATAACAACTTAGGAGTTGGGATAATATTTTCTTCTGACAATAAAGCACTTTTTGAATACGGTGTTTTTGATAATTTTAAGTATAAAGTTGAAGATCACAGCTTAACCTATATGTTTTCTGATTCAACAAAAACACCTAATTCTACATATGGGTTTGGTATAAATGGAAGCTTACTAACTATTGCATATCCCAATAAAAAAGTAGCACAAGAATTGCTTTCTGGCGGCGGTTCTCATAATGGCATTATTGGTAGATGGGTTCATTTGGGTGATTCAGGTATTGAGAATGTAGTATATTTTACTGATTCACAGGATGTGTATTCATTAATGCGTAAGAATTTTATTAATGGAACATATGAAATAAAAGATAATACCATAGAAATATCTGGGACAATAAAAGAAACTTGGCGATGGTCCGTTGAAAATAATGTTTTAACTTTAATAACGAAGGATGGGAAAAAAATAGGGAAATACATGAAGATGGGCGATCCGTACTTATAAATTTTTCTATAAATTAAATTTGCCAATAAACTCAATTTAAACGTCATTTACTAACCCGCTCTATGCTAAAAGAATCTGATTATGTAAAAATTCGCGTGAGCGTTCCGCTTGAAGCCGCCGATAAAATACGGCAGGTTATGGGTTTAACTGGCGCCGGCATCCAGGGAAATTATGAATTCGCCAGTAATTCTATAAAACAAACTGGCCGCTTCAAACCAATGGCTGGCGCACACCCAGCTATCGGTAAACTTGGTAAACTTGAAGAAGTCGAAGAAGAATTAATAGAAACGCTTTGTCATAAAAACTTAGTGGAAAAAGTTATCGCAGAAATAAAGAAAGCTCATCCCTATGAAGAACCAGCTATTGATATTATGCCAAGATATGATATAGTTTAAAACTTGCCGAGATAGCTCAATTGGTAGAGCAATAGTATCGTAAACTATAGGTTCCGGGTTCGATTCCCGGTCTCGGCTCACGAAAACCGCAGGTTGCCCCGTTTTCTTTTTCGCCCGTTTAGCACCGAGGCGCTTCGATTCCCAGTCTCGGCTCACGAAAAACAGCTGTTGATTATAACAGCTGTTTTTTATTTAATTACACAATCTTAATTAGCTAAAATAAATATTTTTATATTAGATAATATTTCATTAATATATTGATCTAATGTTTTAGCCCCAATAAAAAGATATTTCACGCCTAATCGATTATCGCTTTTATCAACTATCTGAACTATATAATAACCGTCGGCGCTAAAAATTATATTACTTATTTGATTTATGTCTAAATTTAAAACCGTCTTGCCAAATTTTTCCCTAGCGCTTTCATTGTCATAATAAGTCACTTTGCTATATTGATCGGCATATTTACTTAATTTCTCTATACCATCAGTATTTTTTAAAAGCTCACTAATCTTTTTTATTCTGGATAATCCAACTTGATTAAAATCTGTATCAGCTACAAACGCCGTAATTAAATTATCGCCAGAAGGATCAAACGAAAGATCATATTTTTTACTTAATTGTTTAAAAATCACCCATTTAGTTAAAGCGATTTTTTTGTCGCTAGAATTAAAATTTTCATAGTTACTATTTTTTATTTCTTGAAAATCATAATAATTTATTAAACCTTGATTAGTAATCGCCGCCGGCACTGGAAAAAATTTCTCTATTTTTCTAACGGCACTATTATCTAAATTAAATCTTAAAATTAACAAACAAAAAACCGCGTAACTGATAGTTAAAAAAAGCACTAAATATAATACCACATAGCCAATATTCCGCTTAACAACAAGCAAAATTTCATTTAATTTATTGTTAAAATTTTTCTTAAAAAGCTTAAAAGCTTTTTGGCGATTTATTTTTCTTTTTTCAGCAGCTTTTATTTTAGCCAATTCGATTTCTTGTCTTAATCTTTTTATTTCTTCTGCGCGTTTTATTTTACCCAGCCGCTGGTTCTCTTTAATTATTCTTTCTCCAGCTTCAGCCTCTTCTTCTAATTTTAATTTCTCGCGCCATCTTTTTTCTTCTTCAACTCTAATTTTTTCTGCGGATGCAAGTTTAGCCTTTTGCGCAATTTCTTTTTTAATTAACTCTTCTTTTTTAAATTTTTCCTGCTTGGTTTTTTCTAGATTAATCTCGACCTCTTTCGCGGAGTTTGCTGGTTTTTCTATTGCTGGCGTTGGCTTACTAAATATAGTATTAACCTTTGATTTTATTCCATCAACTTTTCTAAAAGCTGACGGAATTTTAGCCGCAATATTACTTTCCTCAACCGGCTCTGGATCTTTCTCTCCGATATATTTTAAAACTATTTTGCGATTTTCTTTTATCTCTTCGGGATTTAATTTTTTTATGCCATCTAAATTTTTTTCCATAAAATAGTAATTATATATTTTTATTTTTTTACTTTAAAAAATAATTAAACCATTTTTCAGGATTAGATTGCTTAACTTCTGGCTTGGCTTTTTCATAACCAGGAATATTAAACATGGTGGAGCTCGTAGAAGTGCTGGTTGATGCCTTATTATTATCGGTTTTTATTACCATTACTTCCTCGCCTGGCTTTTTTAAGCCTAAATTAAGCCTGGCCTGCTCTTCGGCAAACTGATCTGACTCTAAATAAGAAACAAAATTCTTTAAATCAACATTTTTATTTTGTAAATCGGAAATTTCCTGCTTAAGCTCGCCTATTTCTTTATTTATTCTATATTGTTTAAGCGTATTTTTAACAAAAGGAAAACTTATTAAGATCATAATAATCAAACCTAAAAGCGCTAAAAATTTTTGGTTAAAAAATATTTTTTCAAAATAATTATTCTTCCGACGATTAATCATAATAATTTATAATCTTAACAATTAAAACAATATTATTATACCAATAACTAACCAAAATATCAAAACATAATTTAAATTTAAATAAGCTAAAACGATACCCGGCCAAAATATTTCCAAGCAGGCAAAAATTAATATGGCGCCGGACAAAACATAAAATAATTCATGAAAAAAAATATTAGCTATTTTTATCCTATCGCTAAATTTTTCTTCATTATCATGTTGCAACATAATTTTAAAAACTAAAATATTTTTTAAGCTTCTGCTTTAAAGTAGTTCCAAAAAGTTCAACTTTAATTTCTTTTACCATAACTTTGCCCTGGCGCGCCTCCTCCGCCTTAAGAGAAGGGATGGAAATTAAAAATTGATATTTGCTATTTTCTTGATAAGCTTTAGTTAAGTCAAATTCTTGAGTGGTCGTTTGCCAACCGTCAAAATCAATCGGAGTTTGATAATTAGTTAAAACATAATTTATTTTTTCATCATTTATGTTAAGATTTTCATCAACAGTTTTAAGTTTTGGATCAAACAAGCCAGCCTCAACAAAACTAAAAACACCATCGCCGGAAATAATTATATCATCTTTATTTAATTCAATTTTGGCCGGTTGTTTCAAGGTTTTTATAGATAGCTGCTTATAAGTTTCATTAACATCTATAAAAGTATCACCGACTTTTATTTTACCGAGACTCCCTGGATTTATAGTTTGAGCGTTAATTAATCGACTATCTGTAAATAGGGTAATATTTTTTTTATTACCATCCGCTAGCCATACTTTGTTAATTAAAACAAACTGGTTTTGTTTGCTGATTATATTTTTAGTTATGATATCGTTATTAGCAATAATGCTAAAACGATAAACTCCTTCCGGCAAATCAGCTATTTTTACAATTGCTTGTCGCTCATTATTATCCACCTTGCCATCAGTTACATAAGTAGAATAAATTTCATTATCTCCTGAATAAATCTTAATTTCAACCGGATCATCATCTGAATTAAGATTTAAATCAACAAAATTAAAAATATAATTAAGCTCTTCTTGCTTTATATAAGTATAAAATTGATAAGCGGCGCGAATTTTATAATTGATTATATTATCTTGTTGGCTTGGCTTATAACTTTTAAGCAAAAAATTATTTTTAAAATTATAATTATACAAAGCGATTTCTTCTTTATTTGGTAAATTATTTAAAAATTGCTCGATTGTATTATATTTTTTTTCGCGCTCAATTAATTTAACTCCATTTTCTTCGAAAACAACCGACCAGACCAAATTTAGTTGATCAATAATTTTATTCTGCAAAGGCTTAAGGTCGGAACTCCAGGCATTTTTATTATTAAGTAAACCAATTTCCATAATTGGCAAATCAGTAGTGTTTTTAAATTTTATGGTTACTTTAGCTCGCTCAAATCTACGCGGCGTCTTAAGCGAAAAATAAACCGGATCACCTTTTATTTCTGCTTCTGCTTCGCTTGTTTTAATTCTTTCGGCTGGCGTTAATTTTCCTATAAAATAATTTGGTCGGCTAAAATCATAAACATAACTTATGGTACCGGTTGGCGCTATTTTCAGATAAACAAACCAAACAATAATTATGGCTAATATAAACCATAAAAATATTCTAATTTTAAAAATGTTTTTATTCACCCCGTTAGAAATTATATTATTTTTTTCATTCATAATTTTTCACAAATAGCCCCGGTCATGTCGATTATTTCTAACGGGGTTCATGGTTGAATATTTTTAAATATTCTTTAGCCGTATTTTCCCAACTAAACTTTTTAGCTTGTTCTAAGCCTTGTTTTATTAATTTATTTTTTAAATTTTCATCAGTTAATATCTCTTTAAGCGCTCGCGCCATATCATTAATATTGTAGGGGTTAACCATTAATGCCGCACTGCCAGCGACTTCAGGCAAACTAGCGGCATAACTAACAACAACGGGCACGCCGGAAGCCATAGCTTCAAGCGGCGGAAAACCAAAACCTTCATAAAAAGAAGGATAAATAAATACGCTGGCTAAATTATATAAATATATTTTATCTTCACCGTCTATATAACCTAAAAAATTAATATCATTTTTAAATTCAGATTTTCCCCATTCTTTATAAATATTATTGCTCTTCCAGCCTTTGCCGCCAGCTATTACTAATTTATAATCTTTCATCTCGTTATATGTATTTCTTAATTCATTATAAGCTTTAATTATGCCATCAACATTTTTCCGCGGTTCAATCGTGCCTAAATATAATATATATTTATCCGGTAAATTATATTTAATTTTAACATCTTCTAATTTATCTTTATTTATTTCTGCGTTTATAAACTCGCCCCCTAATCCTGGATAAATAACTTCTATTTTATTTTCATTTATTCCGCATAAATCTATAATATCTTTTTTAGTATTTTCGCTTACCGCCACTACCCTATCAAAACGCTTAATTAATTTTTTAACATTAACCATTTTATGCCAAAAATTTTTGCGCCAGCTAAAAAATTCTGAGTATTTTAAAAAGGACAAATCATGAATAGTAACTAAACTTTTGCCAACCGAGGATTTACCAATAAAATTTATATGCGGCATAAAAAATACATCAACTTCAAGTTCTTTATCTATTTTAGGATAATTAAAAATTTTAAAAAACAGATAATTTAAAACTTTATTAGGATATTTATATTTAACTAGCTTAACATTTTTTTCTTTAAATTCTGGGATGTTTAAACAATCGCCAAATGAATTATAAAAAAGCCGGTATTCATTAAGATTATCCAGCCTTAAAATCTCCTTAATTAAATTAAACGTATATTCGGATACGCCGCTATATTGCGCATCCATTAGAGTTCGTATGTCTATACCGACTTTCATTTAATTATTTTTAAAATTTTCCCATGATTCTTCTATATATTTACTAATTTCTTTTTTAAACCTCTCTACGCTGAATTGTTCGGCGTGTCGCTTAATTATCATCGGATTAAATTTTGCATTATCAAAACTCTTTAAAGCTTCGGCTAAACTGTCAACCGTTTGTTCATTAAAAAATATTCCCGTTTCGCCATCTTTCACAGTTTCTATAGCGCCGCCAGAACGATAAGCGATTACCGGACGGCCCGAAGCCATAGCTTCAACCGCGGTAATGCCGAAATCCTCTTCCTGGGGGTAAATAAAGGCTAATGAGTGGCTATAAAGTTCAGCTTTAGCCGTATCGTCCACCCAGCCCAAAAATTCAATATTAGGGTAACCTTTGGCTATTTTTTTAAGTCGCTCCAAATCTATCCCGTCGCCGTAAACTTTTAATTTCTTGCCTGTTTTTTTACAAGCTTCAATTACCATGTCAACTCTTTTATAGGGCGCTAAGCGACCACCGATTAAAAAATAATCGCCAACTTTTTCAGCAATTTTAAATCGTTCTGTTTCTACTGGAGGGTAAATTACGGTTGATTCTTGTTTATAATATTTTTTTATTCTTTTAGCTACGAAACTGGAATTAGCAATATATTTATCAACTCTATCCGCGGCCAGCCTGTCCCACATTCTAATATAATTTAAAACTAAAGAGATTACTTTCTTAAAATATTTATTATATTTTAATTCGTTAATATATTGATGAGTATCACTCCAAAGATAGCGGGTCGGCGTATGGCAATAACAAACATGTAAAGCATGGCTTGAAGTTACTACGCCTTTAGCAAATGAGCTAGAATCGGAAATCACTAAATCAAAGTTTGATAAATCAAAAAATTCTATAGCCATAGGCATGAATGGCATATACCACTGATAATGTTTTACGCCGCCTGGTAATTTTTGAATTATAGAAGTTTCAATTCGGCGATGGCGATAATACTTATCAGCATTTTTCTTTTCATAAAGTAAAGTATAAATCGGCGCTTGTGGGAACATGTCCGCTAGCACTTTTAAAACTTTTTCTGCTCCGCCGTCTTGAGCTAAATGATCATGAATTAGAGCTACTTTCATATTTATTTTATCAAGTTAAAATTTAATGGCCCTAAAATTTTATTCTACTTTTCTGCCTCTTATAACCGCCAATGGCGTTCTAAGTAGAATGGCAATATCAAATATTAGAGACCAATTTTCAATATAATAACTATCTAATTTGACTTCATCTTCAAAACTTAAATCGCTACGCCCAGAAATCTGAGCTAAACCAGTTAACCCTGGTTTAATTGACAAAACTTTTTTATGATGACGTTCATATTTAGCAACTTCTCTGGGTTGATGTGGTCGCGGACCGACTAAACTCATATCACCTATAAAAACATTAAAAAATTGCGGTAATTCGTCAATACTCCAGCGCCTAATAAATTTACCAACTTTAGTTAAACGCGGATCATCGGCAATTTTATAAACCGGGCCGGCCTTAATACTTTTTTCTTCAATTAATTTTTTTTCTAACTCTAATGCCTGGTCATTGCCATAATCATCGCCTACACAATATTGATAAATCATTGATCTAAATTTAAACAATTTAAAGGTGCCATTTTTTAGAACTCGTTCATTTTTATAAATAATCGGACCGCGAGAATCCAATTTAACCATAATAGCGGCAACAATAAGAATCGGACTAAAAATTATTATAAAAAATAAAGAAAATATAATATCAAAAATTCTTTTAGTAATTCTGCCCCAGCCTTCAAGCGGCGTCTTTTTTACTTCAACTACCGGGATACCAGCAATTTCAGAAACTTCAGTTTTTAATACTTTAGCTCCTAACAAATCAGCAGCGTATTTAAAAATAATATGATTTTCATCGGCAAAATCAAATAGCCTGATTACTTCAGCTTTGCTTAAATTAGGATCGCTTTGCATAATTTCATCAACCTTGCAGGTCTTCATAAATTCAGTTAAATCATCCATTGCCTCTAAACTAAAATTCTTCAATCGTTTTACAATCTCATAGCCTGAATTTTTTCTGCTAGAAAATTCATAAATTAAAGCGTCGGCAGTATTGCTATCGCCTACTAAAACAATTTTATGAATACCAATGCCATATCTTAATAAAATTCTCTGAATCAACCTAACAATCATTCTGGCAAAACTTATATAAATTATAGCTAAAAGCCAACCAGCCAAAACTATAAAACGAGAGGAAAATAATTCCCTAAAAGCAAAAATCATAATTACTATTAACATTAGACCGGTTGAGCAAGCTAAAATCACTCGATAAATTTCTGTGGTTAAACGACGAGAACTTTTTATGCTATATAAACCAGCAAAAGCAAAAATAATTACCCAGGCCACAGCAATTAATAATAAAATCTGAAAATAATCACTAAATGGTAAATTAAAAATCACCGGTCTAATTTCAGTTGCTACGCTGGCAAAACGCAAATAATAAGCTGAGATGCCAGCAAAAATAATCATTAAAAAATCTAATGGTACCAGTAAAAATGAAAAAAATAATTCGCTTTGTTTCATAAATTACTAAAATATAACACGCAACTGCGTGTTATATGAGTTATATTTCACTAATATCAAGGCAAGCTATAAGCCGGATTCTGTCTAAATGATTATCTATCTAGCCTTAGCGTTACCGCTACGGTCAAGCGAGCTACTTTTCATTACATCGCAAAATGCGGTGTAGTTTGCTCTTGCTCCAGGCAGGGTTTGCCGTCTAACGCTGTCACCAGCGCAGAATACGCCTAGCCTAAGTTATTTGGATATCCTTACATAACTTAAACACTGCGTAACTTTTCACCTTTCATCCGCCCAAAAGGCAGACTAGTATTGTCTCTGTGGCACTTTCCCTAAGATTACTCTTGATGGACGTTATCCATTGCCGCTTTCCAGTACAAAAGTACTTTTGGAGTCCGGACTTTCCTCTTTGATAAAAATCAAAGCAATCATCCGCTTACCTTGATATTAGTAAAATATAAGGAACAAATTATATAAAAATATTACCATTAAATGGAAAAAAAGTCAAATAAAAAAGCTACGACTCAAAATCAATCGTAGCTTAACAATTTAATTATCCCCGCCCTCTCCTAAATAAATAATCCAGGGAAAGATGTATACCAAATTGAGTTCCTCTTCTTCGAAGAATTTCTTCTCCGGCGCGCATTTCATCCTGATGGCGTAAAGTCTCTTTGTCAGGTATTTTAAAGCCCCGCCCTTTTAAAGACTCGCTGGCATCTATTATTTTTCGGCACCTCATATTCCACCCCTTAACTAAGTATAACTATGCCTTTACGTTCCCGCCGCCTATATCATAAACATGGATAAGGAAAAAACCTACTGCCACGATGGCGACAATTATATTGACCATATGTCCGTTAGACCAAGCGACTATTTGATTTATTATTTCTATCATGCTTCCAGAATTCCCCCCTCTCTTTCTGATTGCTCATGTAAAAATTTTTCGGACAACCTTTCTTCGCGCAATTTTTTATTTTTTGCGTATCTGCTATAAAACAAAAAAAATAAAAAATAAATCGCTACTACACCAGATAGCCATTTATATATCGCTAACCGGCTGGCTACTTCGTCAAAACCGACGAACAGAAAAACTCTTACTCTTGGCAAAACGATCTGGTTCTGATAAAGAATAATAGCAGCTGTTCCTAAAAAACCTAACAAAAAAATTGACAAAACAAAATAAAAGCCTCCGGATTTATCATTCTTCATAATTTATTCCCCCTAAAAATAAATTTAAAAAGACCGATTAATTCAACAACCCATCTCCCAAATGCTTTAGACAATCGGGAGCAGCACAGGTTTCCCTAATAAATTTTCTTCCGCTTTTTTATCGAATATCGTTTTTCTTTTAACTTTCTTATGACAACAATGTTCATTAGCACAACTGCATTTTGTTTTCATCTTCAATCCTCCTAAGCGTTCATTAAATTTATTGTTTAAATTATTAAATTCAATTGTGGACGCAGAAGGACTCGGACCTTCGACCTCTCCGATGTGAACGGAGCGCTCTAACCAACTGAGCCATGCGTCCTTAATTATTTACCAGCCTTATCTAAGGCTTGATTAACTAATTTATCGGCTAATTCATTCTTTTCTCTAAAAATATGCTTAAAAATAATCTTTTTAAAACTTAATGAAGTATTATACACTTGGACAAATAAAGGCGCAAGGTCTTTATCTTTAACCCGATATTCTCGGTTTAATTGCTTTACTACGAGTTCTGAATCTAAAAATACTTCAAGCTCGCTCGCCCCCAGTTCTTTAGCTTTTGTTAGGCCAGCAATTAAAGCTTTATACTCGGCTTGGTTGTTTGTGGTTTCACCAATATATTCAGAAATTTCGGCTACAACATTTCCCTTTTCATCAAAAATTACCGCGCCGATTCCGGCCGGCCCAGGGTTACCACGCGCTCCGCCGTCAGTAAAAAGTTTTAATTTTTCATATTTCATAATTATTTTTTATTTAATTTTATATCTACAATTTTCATTTGCGCCGTACGCCGACCATTAAATTCATTAAATTCTAAATAATAAACTACGTCAACTTCATCGCCTATTTTAAAATCTTTTAAATTTTCCGCTTGGCTAAAAGCTACCGCCCAGATTGAATCAAATCTAAATTTAATATGTTGAGCATCAGCTCCCATATTTACTTTATCCATTATTTTTAAACCTCTACTTAAAAATTTTGGCTTATCGTTATCTTCTCCATATGGCTCAAACTTCTCTAAAGCTTCTAATAATTCGTCATTAATATCTAATAAATCGATCTCTGCTTCAATTAAAATTTTAGATGATAATTCAATTTTAGCTAAAGCCTGATTAGCAATTTTCTTAGTTTGTTTTATAAAACCATCTAAATCTTTTTTACTTTTTAAAGTAAACCCACAGGCTGCCGCATGCCCGCCAAATTTTTCTAAAAATTCACTTGAACCTTCAACCGCTTTCATAATATTAAATTCATCAATACTTCTGCCCGAACCTTTTATTTCATTTTTTGTTTTAGTAATCACTAAGACTGGTCTAGCGTATTTTTCACATAATCGTCCAGCCACTAACCCAACCACACCTTCCTGCCAACCTTCGGCCGAATCATCTTCAATATTAGGCGAACAAACGGCCAACATTTTATCATTAAGCATTCTTTTTTCAATAATTTCACAGCAATAAGCGGTTATTTCTTCAGTTATTTTTTGTCTTTCGCTATTTTTTACGTTTAATTTTTTAGCGATAGTTTGCGCTTCGGTTTTATCCTTAGTAATTAAAAGTTCATAGGCCGTATTAGCATGATCCATGCGGCCGGCTGAATTTAATCTTGGGGAAATTTGCCAACCAATATGAAATGAATTTACTTTTTTATTTAAATTACCGTTAGTTTGCGCTACTTTTATCAACTCAGCTATACCAAGCCGTTTTCCTTGATTTATTACTTTTAAGCCTTGACTAACCAACGTTCTGTTTTCTCCAAGCAAACTCACCATATCAGCCACCGTGCCAATAGCTACTAAATCCAAAACTTTTTCCGCTAATTTATTTTTCAATTGTTCGTTTAATTTAGAAAGTTTAATTAAACCTTGGATAAATTTAAAAGCCACACCCACACCGGCTAAACTTTTATAAGAATAATCTTCAGCTTTAGGATTAATAATTAAACAATCCGGCCAATCATTTTTATCTAGCGGCGGTTCATGATGATCAGTAATAATTACATCTAATCCCAATTTTTTAGCATAAATTACTTCTTCTTTACTACGAATACCATTATCAACCGTAATTATTAATTTAGCTCCATTTTTAGCCAATTCATCAATCGCTTTTTTATTTAAACCATATCCTCCGCTAGTTCTGCCGGGGATAAAAACACTTGTTTTAGCTTTAAAAATTTTTAAAATTTCGATTAAAGCGGCCGTGGCCGTTACGCCATCAGTATCGTAATCACCGCAAACAGCTATTAAATTTTGCTCTTTAATATTTTTAATTGTTAAAATGGCTGCTGCTTCCATATTCTTTAATAAAAATGGATCGGACAAGCCAATTTCATCTGGTTGAAAAAACGATTTAATTTCTTCTTTATTTATTAATCGCCTATTAAAAAGCAACTGAAGTATAATCTTGTTATATTCAGGATTTTTTTTAATAAAATCATTTGCAGCAACAGATTTAAGTTCCCATCTATTAGCCATAATTTAATAATTAAAAAAATCCGGCCATAGTCCAAGCGACCATAGAAAAAATTACCATAATACTAATAATAGCCCAAATTATTCTATTCAAAGATTTTCTTTTCATATTATTTTTATTAAATAAAAAGTTTTTTAAAGTCTTTATTTTTTTAATAATTTTACAAAAACATCGCTAGGAATTTCAACTCTACCTTTGCCGTGCGCCTCCATTTTCTTTTTGCCTTTTTTCTGTTTTTCTAATAATTTTCTTTTACGCGATACGTCGCCGCCATATAATTTAGCAGTTACATCTTTACGCATAGCGGAAATTCTTTCGGCCGCAATAATTTTTCCGCCCACGGCCGCCTGTAATTTAATGGCGAACATTTGTTTAGGTAAAGTTTCTTTTAAAGTATTGACCACATCTTTGCCTCGTTTAAAAGCATCGTCGCGATAAACTATCATAGCTAATGCTTCAACCGCTTCTTCTGCCACTAAAATATCCATTTTTATCACATCGGCTTGCTTATAGCCGATAAATTCGTAATTTATGGAGGCGTAGCCAGAACTAACGCTTTTTATTTTGTCATAAAAATCAGTTAAAATCGCCGCCATAGGAATTTCATAATGTAAAATTACTCTGCTCTCATCAATATATTCGGTATTTTTATAAACGCCTCGTTTATCTTGAACTAAATTCAAAATCGCTCCGATATATTCTTTGGGCGCAATAATATCAAGACTAACCCAAGGCTCTTCAATTCTATCTATTTCCGTCGGATCGGGTAATTTTTGCGGACTTCTAATAATCGCGTCATCACCATTTTTCTTATAAACTTTATAAGCTACACTCGGAATGGTAACAGTTAAATTTAAATTATATTCTCGACTTAAACGTTCTTGAAAAATTTCTAAATGCAATAAACCCAAAAATCCGCATCTAAAACCAAAACCTAAGGCTTCGGAATGTTCAGGTTCGTAAATTAGGGCTGCGTCATTTAATTTTAATTTTGAAATTGCTTCTCGTAATTCTTCAAACTCATTGCCTTCATGCGGAAATACTCCAGCAAATACCATGGGCTTAACTTCATTATAACCTTTTAACGGTTCAGTTTCTTTTTCACGATTTAAAAACGCAATTGTATCGCCTACCCGGCATTCGCTAACGTCTTTAAACCCGGTAACTATATAACCAATTTCACCAGTTTTTAATTCTCCAGTAGACTTATATTCTGGTTTAAAAATTCCTACGTCTAGCGCTTCACTCTTAGCTTTGGTAGCTAACAGTATTATTTTATCACCTTTTTTTATAGCGCCACCAAAAACTCTAATATACGCGACCACGCCGCGATATTCGTCGTAAGTTGAATCAAAAATTAAAGCGCGTAATGTTGAATCGCTTGATTTTTCTCTAGACATAACCGGCTCTGGCACATATTTTATAACCGCCTGCAAAACTTCTTCCACGCCTTGCCCGGTTTTTCCTGAAGCTAAAATAATTTCTTCTGGTTTACAACCTAAAAGTTGAATAATTTCTTTTTTTGTTTTTTCTACATTAGCGGCCGGCAAATCAATTTTGTTAATTACCGGAATAATAGTTAAATCTTGTTCTAAGGCTAAATATAAATTCGCCAAAGTTTGCGCCTGAATACCTTGTGCCGCGTCTACGAGTAATACCGCGCCTTCAACCGCCGCTAAGCTACGCGAAACTTCATAAGTAAAATCAACATGGCCCGGCGTATCAATTAAATTTAAAGCATAACCTTGATAATCCATTTTTACTGGCTGCAATTTAATGGTTATGCCTCTTTCTCTTTCTAAATCCATGCGATCCAATATCTGATCTTTCATTTTTCTTTTTTCAATCGTACCGGTAATTTCCAGCATACGATCAGCCATAGTAGATTTACCATGATCAATATGGGCAATTATGCAAAAATTTCTAATATTACTCATAAAACATTATATAAATTTATATAAAAACAGGTTATAAACCTGTATCTACACTTCTAATCCTACTAGTTTTTTATTGTTTGGTCAAACTAATTTTTTATTATTTTATTACCTTTTATCTTAAATATCCCCAAGTATGCAAACGATCAGAATCCACCGCCCAGCGCGAACCAATATCAGTTCGGTATATCATATTAGGGATGATAATATTATGTACTCGACCATAAACTAAGTGCCGAGCATCTTCAACGGTCATGCCGCTAGCCGTAATAACGAGTAAACAGCCCGACACTCCGGCCACTCGCCAAATACCTTTATCATTTTTTATATCCTCAATATGAATCCCTTCAAAATTATGATTATTTTTAAAAGCAATGGCTAGGTCATGGTATAATTTTACAACATCAGAATCATCATCTTTAGAAAAATAAGATTCAACTAAAATTCTTATGCCAATTTGAAAACCGCGCTTAGTTTTTAATTCAAAGTCTTCACCTTTAGCCATTTTATATAACCATTCGCCGGTTGGCGTTAAAATGCCTTCTTGTTGAATTTGAATAGTCGGATAACCAAAGCGAGTAGTAAACTCAAGCGGATAAATCCCCCGACCGTTAACGATGCAATTTATATCCACATAACCGATATAGCCTGATTCTTTTAAGGCCGGTAACATCTTTTCTAACGTTGCGTGGAATAAATTATTGGGCGAACTCCAATACATTAAAGTTCCCATCTCGCCGGCGAACGGCCCGATATTGCCCGGATAAATTCTTTTATGTTCAAAATTTACGTTAATCGGATAAATAAAATCATGACCATTAAAATAAGCGCCTACGGCGACTTCCACGCCCGTAATATATTTTTGAAGTAAAAATAAAGGCGCTTTTTTCTTCCAAACATCTTTGTTCTGCTCTAAAAGTTCTAATAAATCTTTACCATCTTCTTCTTGGCCTAAAAATAATAATCCTTTACCGCCCGAAGGCGTATTACCGCTAGGCTTAAAGACATAACGGGACGGATTATTTTTTATAAATTTTATCGCCTCCTCGTAATCATTAAACTGCCAGCTAGGTAAAATATTAATGCCATGACTTTTCATTTCAGCCTGACCGAACTCACGATCTATTTCTAATTTGTCAGTATAAATACTGCCGCCAATAACTAATTTACCCTGTTTCCTTAATTTCTCAGCGATTGAACCGAAACTGACGTCGTCAAATATTATTACATCCGCCCAATCTTTATAAGACTCCCAAGCTTCAACTTTTTCAATAAAACCATCATAAACATCAATATCGCTTTTGGCTTTAATATAAGCTTTTACAAAATGACCTTCTTTAACTAAACTCCAAGCTAAATCACCGCTTAAACTTTCCAGCGAAATAAATAAAAATTTTTTTGAATCGGTTGTTTTAGCCGCCAGCTCATGATTGTTGCCGTTGTTTTTACCATTAGGCATATAAAATAAAAAGCTGACTTAAAAAATCAGCTTTTTGAAAAGTTATTATAAAAATAATTTAACTGGCTATGAGGAATTTTCTGTTTCACCCCGTTAGAAGTTTGCATAGAAAATATAATTACTGTTTTTACCCGTTAGCTGTTTTAATCTTTACACTTCTAACGGGGTTCATAAAAATTTTCACCCTTTGATTTAAGTATATGGCATTATAAAATAATGTCAACCATTTTTTAAATTCCTCGGGCTTCTCCTTGATCGGTTGTTTCAATTTTTTTAAAGCCAGGCAGACGACGTTTTAAAGATGACCAAAAATTAAATAATTCTTCACTTTTTAAAATATAACAAACTAAAAGATAAACTGATATGCCAGCTAATCCAGCGACTAAGCCTTGAACCGCGATTTCCCAAAATCTGTCCAAATCAATTCTACTGCCAATTAATAATTTTACGCCCTGAACCGCCAAGCCGCATAACAAAGCGGCTAAAGAAAATTTTACGGTTGAAATAAAAACTTTAAACTCATCAATTTTTCCTATTTCAAAATTCAACCAAACCCAAAGCAATATCAAATTTACTACATTACTTATGGAAAAGGCTAAGGCCAGCCCGGCTACACCCATACTCTCGGAAAATTTAATTGATAAAAAAATGTTAATTAAAGCCGCTATTAAGCCAATAATAAACGGCGTTTTAGAGTTATGCCTAGCATAAAAAACTCGAATTAAAAGAGGAATTAGGGCTTGAGCAAAAAGTGAAATTGCAAAAAAACCTAAAGTATCAATAGTTAAAAGAGTGTCTTGCCAATCAAATTTTCCCGTACCTAAAATAACTCTGATAATTTGCGCGCGCAAAGCTAATAAAAGAACCGTAGACGGAATAATAAAAAATAATATTTGTCTTACTGTTAAGGATAGATCTTTAACTAAATTATTTTTATCAAAAGCGGCGGCTGACAAAGCGGGGAAAGCAGCTATGGCGAAAGAAATACCGAAAATACCCACGGGAAATGACTGCAAATTATTGGCAAAATTAAAAACCGCGAGCGACCCGCTAGACATAGTTGAAGCGACTATAGTGATAACTAATAAATTCAACTGCGAAATAGCCAAACTCATAGTTCTTGGTATCATCATTAACCAAATTTTATTTACCAACGGATTCTTCATTTCAAATTTAAAGCTATATTTAAAACCAAGCTGATTTAAAGCTGGAATCTGCACAGCCATATGAGCGGCTGCGCCTAAAACCACACCCCAAGCTAAACCATAAATTCCCCATATCGGCACAAAATAAAGCGCGCCGATGATTATACCAATATTATAAAAAATTGGCGACATTGAATAAACAAAAAATCTTTTGAACGATTGCAAAATACCGCCAAAAACGCTCGAGATACCTAAAAATATCGGAGACAAAAACATAATTCTTGATAAGCCAATAGTTAAATCAATTTTTTCATGGCTAAAACCCGGGGTAATCAAACGCATAATCTGCGGCGCAAAAATTACCCCTAAACCACATAAAATCAAAAGACCAACGCCCAAAATATTTAAAATATTACTAGCCAATTGCCAAGCCTCTTTGTATTCATCACCTATTAAAGATTTTATCTTCTCTAAAGGACTTTTAATTAGAGAAGTAAAGATAGGAATGAAGCCAGCCGATAAGGCGCCTAAAACTAACAAATTAAAAATTAAATCTGGGACGCGAAAAGCCGCATAATAAATATCTAAAGTATCGCCAGCGCCGAATTGACCGGCTAAAATACGATCGCGGAAAATTCCAAGCAACCGGCTAATTAAAGAAGAGCCGCCGACCAACAAAGCGGCCACGGTAATACTATTTATTTCTCCATTAAATAATCTTTTTATCATAAAAGTTATTGTCTTGTGCTAATTAATTCTCTCACTTCTCTGGCAATCATTAATTCTTCATTGGCTTTAATTACTAACATCGGTAAATTGCCCAAACATTTTATTTTTTTTATCACTTGATTGCGCGTCATTGGATTGCCAGCGCCGATAGCTCCAGTGAAAACAATCGCTTGCGCTTTACCTTCTAACTCGGTCCAATAAGCGCCAATATATTTTATTAAACGATTAATAGCTAAATCAAAAGCTAGATTAGCTGCTTCATTGCCAAGCGATACTAATCTTAATAATTCTTGAAAATCATTAACGCCCGATAAACCCTTTATACCTGATTGCTTATTTAGTAAATCATAAATCATAGCTACTTTATTTTTATCTATTTCTTCTGGCATTTCTTCTAAAAGTTTAAAAATTATTCCTGGGTCAATATCTCCAGCCCTAGTCATCATTACTAAACCTTCCAGCGGAGTAAAGCCCATAGAGGTATCAATCGGCTGACCATTTTTCACGGCAGTGATTGACCAGCCGCCGCCCAAATGACAACTAATTAAATTAATTTTATTAATTTCCGTTTTAAGCAATTTAGCGCTTTCTTGCATGGCATACTTATGTGAAGTGCCGTGAAAACCATAACGATAAATTTTATGTTTTTCACTAATTTCCCTGGGTAGCGCATAAAGCTTTGAAATTTCCGGCAAATTAGCATAAAAAGACGTATCAAAAATCGCTACTTGCTTAATCTGGGGCAAATATTCCATAACCGCCTTAATGCCAGCTAGATTATAAGGATTATGCAGCGGCGCCAAATCATTAAATTTTTCTAATTCTAAAAAATTTTCTTGGTTTATTAAAAGCGGTTTATGAAATTTATATCCACCATGAACTACTCTATGTCCAACCGCTTTTAAATCTTGCAATCCGCCAACATCTCTTAAAATTTGTTTTAAAGCTGTTTGATGATTGGTAATATTAGTAATATCGCCTTGTTTAATTTCCTTTTCGCTGTCGGAAAATAATTTGTATTTTATTGAAGTTGAACCTGAATTGATGACTAGAATAGACATATGATTATATTTATATAAGGCTCCTACCGACCATTTCCGAAGGTTTATCTAAATTCATTACTTTAAGAATAGTCGGCGCCACGTCAGACAGCATGCCCTGTGGTTGTAATAAGCTTAAATCACCGCCAAGTGCATCAGGCAAAGACAAACTTTTACCTTCATAATCTTTGCCAATAATTAAAAAAGGCACTGGATTAGCTGAATGTTCTTTGTCTATCATACCGGTTTGCATATTAAACAATTCTTCGGCATTACCATGATCGGCAGTAATAAATGAGACGCCCTCTTTAGCTAAAACTAAATTAACAATTTTGCCAACACATTTATCGACTGTTTCAATCGCTTTAATAGTAGCTTTTAAATTTCCTGTATGTCCAACCATATCAGCATTAGCAAAATTTATTAAAATAAAATCGTAGTTATCCTGTTCAATCGCTTTTATAACTTTATCGGTAACCTCTAGAGCCGACATCTCTGGCTTAAGGTCATAACTAGAAACAGCCGGAGAAGAAACTAATAACTGATCTTCGCCTTCTGATTTTACTTCACAGCCACCATTAAAAAAATAAGTTACATGAGCATATTTTTCTGTTTCCGCGATTCTTAATTGCTTTAAACCAGAACGAGACAAAACTTCACCTAAAGTATTTTTTAAAACATCTGGCGGAAAAACTATCTCTACTGGTAAATTTTTTTCATACTCAACAAAAGTGGCAAAAAAAATGTTTAAATATTTTTCTCGCTTAAATTTTTCAAAACTTGGCAAAACAAAAGCTTTAGTAAGTTCGCGCGCCCGATCAGGCCGATAATTAAAAAATATTACCGCATCGCCATCTTCAATTTTAGCTATAGGTTGTCCATCTTTAGCTATAACTGTCGGCATAAACTCTTCATCATATATTTTTTTATCATAACTGTCTTCAATCGCTTTCTCGGCTGACTCATATTTTTCACCGATTCCTAAAGCCATAGCTTCATATGCTTTAGCTGTTCTGTCCCAATGATTATCCCGATCCATAGCATAAAAACGTCCAGATAACGACGCTATTTTGCCTTTAGTCCCGGCTAAAGATGCTTCTACCTCTTTAATAAAATTCAAACCGGCATTAAACGGCGTATCTCTACCGTCCAAAATAGCATGGACATAAAATTCATTAACTTTACTTTCTTCCATAAAAGCAATTAAAGCCTGCAAATGTTCCATTGAAGAGTGAACACAGCCGTTAGAAGCTAAACCAATTAAATGCAACTTTGAATTATTAGCTTTTACCTGTTCAATCGCTTTAAGTAAAGCTTTATTTTTATAAAAACTATTGTCAGCAATAGCCCTATTAATTTTAGGGAGATTTTGATAAATAATTCTGCCTAAACCTAAATTTAAATGGCCGACCTCGCTATTGCCAAATTCTCCCCACGGTAAACCAACTCCTTCGCCAGAAGCTACTAAAACCATAGAAGGATACTTAGCTATATAATTTTTTATATTAGGCGTATTAGCTTGGCTAATAGCGTTGCCGGCGTAAGAATTAGCTACACCCCAACCATCAAGCACCATTAATACTACTGGCTTCGGTCGAACTTGTTGTTTTTTTGTGGCCATAATTAATTTCTAGATATAAAAATTGAAAACTATTTTATAAGACTTTTGCCCGTCATCTCTTTTGGTTTATTTATATTTAATAAATCTAATACAGTTGGAGCAATATCGCCTAATATCCCATCGCTTCTTAATTTAATTTTATTACCTATATTCTTATTAACTATGATAAAAGGCACTTGATTAATTGAATGTTCGGTATCTATTTCTCCAGTTTTCAAATTAATCATTTCTTCAATATTACCATGGTCGGCAGTGATTAAAACCGTTCCGCCAGCCTTAAAATAAGCTTTAACAATTTCTCCTAAATATTCATCAACTTCATGACAGCATTTTATGCCAGCCTCTAAATTACCAGTATGGCCAATCATATCAGGCGCGGCAAAATTTAAAACCGTAAAATCATATTTATTTTTATTAAGATTGTTTATTATTTCGCGGCATAATTTACCTGAACTCATAGCCGGCGTAAGATCATAAGATTTTACATCCGGCGAAGGTATAACTTGCCTATCTTCACCGTCAACCGCATCAGCATAACCACCATTAAAAAAATAAGTTACATGAGCATATTTTTCCGTCTCCGCAATATACAATTGTTTTAGATTAACTAATTCCATAGGTAAAGTATGTTTTAAATCGCCAGATGGAAAAGCAGTAAAAATACTATCTAAATCTGGGCCAAAATCAGTCATAGCTACAAACAATAAATTATGTAAAAACTTTTTTCTTGTAAAACAAAATTTATTTTTTTCACAAAAATCTTTTTGTACAAAAACTTTAGCTAATTGTCTGGCGCGGTCGGATCTTAAATTAAAAAATATTACGCTATCGTCCGAAGCTATTCTCGGCAATGGTTTACCATTTTTTGTAATAATATACGGTTCAATAAATTCATCGTTTTCACCTCTGTTATAGCTTTCAGTAATTGCCGCTTGAGCGCTTTCAGTTTTTTTGCCAATGGCGTTTACTAAGGCATTATAAGCCTTCTCTGTTCTTGTCCAAGTCTTTTTTCTGTCCATAGCATAAAATCTACCCATAACAGTAGCGATAGCCTCGCCATTTTTAAATGATTTCTGAATATCTGTAATTAATTTTAAAGAAGCATATTTAGGAGAATCGCGGCCATCGGTAAATAAATGCAGATAAACATCTTTTATGCCATTTGCTCTAACTAAAGATAACAAAGCTAATAAATGATCTGGGTCGCTATGTGCGCTCATGCCGTTAGAAACCATACCCATTAGATGTAATTTAGATTTGTTCTTTTTAACATGCCTAATCGCTTCAATAAAACTAGCATTTTTAGAAAAAGTACCATCTTTAATGCTTTTAGAAATTCTGACTACATCTTGTTCAACCATACGGCCAGCGCCGATATTCATATGGCCGGCTTCACTGTTGCCTGATTGCGACGGAGGCAAGCCAACATATTTTCCATGAGCATAAAGTTTGGTATTTGGATATTTTCTCATTAAACCATTCATAGTCGGAGTTTTAGCCAAAGCAACCGCATTGCCAGTGTTTGGCGAAGCCAAACCCCAACCATCAAGGATTACTAAAATCATGGGCAAATTATTTTTTTCTGGCTTATTTAATTTTTCTTGTTTGGGCATATAAAAATGCAAAAATTTCAATTTTAAAATTTCTAAATTGAAAATTTATTGAAAATTTATCATTGATAATTAAAATTATTTTAGTTGCTCTTCAATTTCCATTAGTCTATTATATTTTGCTAGTCTTTCACTACGCGACAACGAACCAGCTTTAATATAATCAGCGCCCACCGCTACGGCTAAATCAGAAATAAAATCGTCAGTAGTCTCACCGCTTCTATGCGAAATAATAATTTTATAATTATGTTTTTTGGCGATTTTAACGCAATCAATAGTTTCAGTTAAAGTCCCGACTTGATTCGGTTTTATTAAAATTGCATTGGCCGCATGTTCTTTTAATCCTTTTCTTAAACGCTCAAGATTGGTTACAAAAAGATCATCGCCTACCAACATAATATTTGAACCCAATTCTTTATTTAACTCTTGCCAGCCGCTCCAATCATCCTCGGCTAAACCATCTTCAATATAAATAATTGGATATTTTCTAAACCATTCATAATATAATCCGATTAAAGTAGCTGAAGTAAAATTAGCTTTATCTAATTTAAAAATATATTTGCCATCAGACTTATTATAAAGTTGCGACGAACCGACATCTACGCCTAAAGCGATTTGACTGCCTGGCTTAAAGCCGGCTTTTAAAGACGCTGCCATAATTAATTCAATAGCTTGGATAGAAGAAACTATATCAGGCGCATAACCGCCTTCATTGCCGACATCCGTGTCAAAACCGGCTGTTTTTAAAACCTTGCCTAAAGTATGAAAAATTTCCGCGCCAATTCTAACTTTTTCTTTAAAACTAGTTTCTAAAACAGGAATAATCATAAATTCCTGAAAATCTAAATTAGTATCTGCATGTTTCCCGCCATTAAAAATATTAAAGCAAGGAGTCGGCAGTTTAAAATTCTTGCCGTCTGTCAAAGCATTTAATCCATAACTTCTATTTATATATTCGTAAAGCTCTAAATCTAAAGCTAAAGCGGCCGCACGAGCGCAAGCCAACGATACCGACAAAATTGAATTAGCGCCTAATTTACTTTTATTTTTAGTGCCATCTAATTTAATCATTAATTCATCAATTTTTTCCTGACCGGTTATTTCCATGCCAATCAACTTAGGCGCAATTTTCTTTTCAACATTTTTGACAGCATTAAGCACGCCCAAACCTTCATATCTCTTAACGTCGCCATCACGCAATTCCAAAGCTTCATGAACGCCCGTAGACGCGCCAGAGGGAACAGAGGCTTTAGCGCATATTCCATTATCTAAACAGACTTTCGTTTCTAGGGTTGGGTTGCCTCGTGAATCTAAAATCTCTCGAGCTGTAATTTTTTTTATTTTAGACATAAATTTAGCTTATATTATAAAATTATTCATTACAATTTCCGCCGATCGTAATAATGCCATTACTGCCATTGCCATAATGAAAATACTGCCCATTGCAAGCCCTTACTCCGTCTTGTTGCTGATAAGGATGGTTCAGCTGCTCTAATCTAAAAACTATCATATACCATTGGCCGCTAGTGCCATAATTACTAGCAAAATATCCATAAGAATACCCACCAGAATATGGAGTAATAGATTGGTTTAGTGGATCAATTGGTAAAGTCTTAATATAAGGCTTTAAAGCAAGGGCTAATAAGTTGCTATTATTCAGCCAATTAGGCGAATAACTATAAAGCCAACTACTAATAGGATAAGATAAATTTTCATTATAATAAAGCTGTAAAGCTTTTTGCAATGATTTTATTTCTGCTAATCTTCTGGCATCTCGCGCTTTCATTCTGGCTGAATTAAAAGCCACTAAAGAGGCGGTCGCCAAAAAACCAATAATGGAAATTACCACTAAAAGTTCAATTAAAGTAAAACCTAAATTTTTATAAAAACTTTTTTTAACCACATGTCTAATTATAAATATTAACTACTATTATCCTATAAAATCTCATACTCAACCGTAGCAAATACCGTAATTTCATTACTACCAGCTTCGATACTTGGAGCTCCTCCGCCGCCCATGCCTTCAGCCATAGAATAAGCTTTATAATATCCGCCTGGTTCACTCGATGATTCGCTAAAAGAAATAATTTTACCAAGTTTCACGCCAACGATATTAGATAAAGAAGATGCCTTAACTTTAGCTTGCTCTAAGGCCTTACTTCTAGCTTCCTCTTTAAGTTTTTCCGGATTATCTATTTCAAAGGCAAGACTACCCACCTGGTTTAAACCAACCGAACCGGCGGCATCTAAAATTTGACTCACTTTATTCATGTCTCGAACTTTAACGCTCAAATCCTGACTCACTAAATAACCTCTTAAAGATTGCTTGCCGCTGCTTAAATAATCATATTGCGGCGAAATATAATAGTTCACAGTTTGTATATCTTTAGCGTCAATTTTAAAATCTTTCTTTAATTTATCAATCATAGCATTTATTTTTGTCGTATTTTCTTTTTGCGCTTCGGCTACAGTTTTTTTCTCAATACTAAAACCTAATTGGATTTTGGCCACATCAGGCACGCCAGTTACTTTACCTTCTCCGGTAATAACAATGGAATGACTTTCTTTTGGGCTAATGCCAATATAGTTGTGAGATTTAATACCATTCCAACTTAAAATACCTAAATAAATTGTGCCGAGCGTTAAAAAAACACCCACAAAAATTGTCACGATTTTGTTTGGAATCATAAATTTATATTTATTAATTAATATTTTACTATGCCTTTTAACCCAGGCATTAGCTCTCCGCCTAAATAAGTCAGCATCGCTCCTCCGCCAGTCGAAACCCAATCAATATAATCTTCCATTTTAGTCATTTTTAAAGCTTCTATAGTTTCTCCGCCGCCGACCGCTCCAAAAGCTTGACCGGTAGATCGAGCAGCAACAAATCGCGCTATAGATAATGTGCCATGCTTAAAATGTTCATTTTCAAAATACCCCATTGGTCCATTCCAAATTATGGTATTAGCATGCCTAATAAAATTAACAAAAAGTTTAATCGTCCGCGGCCCGATATCAAGAATAATATCATCTTTTTTAACTTGATTAACTGGCTTAACTTCTATATTTTTACTATTAATTTTTTTAGCGGTTATAACGTCAATCGGTAAAACAATATTTTTATATTTTTTAGCTAGTTCGCTCGCTATTTTTATACTGGCCTTATCGGCCATCGATTTACCAATTTTAAAACCATGGGCAGAAATAAAATTATTAGCTAAGGCTCCGCCGATTAAAACGCGATAAGACTTTTTGGCTAATTTTTTTATTAAGGAAATTTTAGTCCCAATTTTAGCTCCGCCAATTATAGAAATCATGGGCTGTTTTGGTTCTAAAATTTTATTTAAATTTAAAATTTCTTTTTCTAAAAGCAACCCGGCAAACGCGGGCAAATACTTTTTAATAGCGGCAAGCGAAGCATGATTGCGATGATTAACTCCAAAAGAATCATTTACGTAAATATCAGCAAACCCAGCCAAAGCTTTGGCAAATTTTTTATCATTTTTTTCTTCGCCTGGGTTAAAGCGTAAATTTTCCAAAAAAATTATATCTTTATTTTCCATTTTTTTAACCGCTAAAGCGACTTTATCGCCAACACAATCATTAACAAATAATATTCTTTTGTCTAAAAGCTGGGCTAATCTTTTAGCTATTGGTTCAGCTTTATTGCCTTTATCTACGTGAGTGGTAACAACTATCTTTGAATTATGCCTTAATAAATAACGAATAGTAGGTAAAGTTGCTACGATTTTATAATCACTTTTAATCCGACCGTTTTTTATCGGTACATTTAAATCAGCTCGCAATAATACAATTTGACCAGCTAATTTTTTAATATTTCTAATAGATTTTATTTTCATAAAGCTTGTTAATATTATAACATAAATTACTTAAAATAAAAACCTGCCTAGCTAACGCTAAACAGGTTATAATTTATTGCTTTTTTATAATTTTTCTATTTCTGTTCGCCTAAAATAGCTTCAACTTCTTTTTCAACGCCACCGCGTATAATTGTTAAATTAATCTTATCGCCGGCAGAGTAACTCTGTATAAGATCAGCCAAATCATTTATTTCATCGAGTTTTATGCTGCCAACTGAAATTATAATATCACCTTCTTTTAAACCAGCTTTTTCGGCAGAACTACCCTTTTTAACCGCCACACTTTTTTGATCTTTATAAATAACCGCGCCTTTCTGCCAGCTATTATTTTGTTCATCTATGGATACGAGAGACGATAAATCTATATAATTAATGCCTAGACTTGGCCTTTTAATAGTTTTATTTTTAAACAAACTATCAACTACTGTTGCTAAATGCGCCATCGGTTCAATCTCGCCCTTCCCATCAATTAAACCTAGAGCATCTCCAGCTAGATTAAAAACTATTGAACCCTTGAATGCTATAGGCACATCGCTATTTAAAATTAACTTAGCAGAAAAACTATCGCTTGATTTTACTTGATCATTTTTTTCTTTAAATCCAACAACTGAAGAAATCCAACTTAACCCAGGCCAATTTACACTAACGGTTGAATTGCCTACCTTTATATCCTGACTTTCAGCAAATTTTCTAACCGGAAAATCTCTGGCGGCGACATGAATAAAATTAAAACCAGTTATAGCATCGCTAATAGCTTTATCAATTAGATATATTTTTTTATCTTTTGTAATAACCACATAATCAGCATAAGTTTTATCTAAAATTAAAGTGGTTATTATCCAACCATCAGAAGTTATAATAAAACCCTGGCCAGCCGCATCATTGATTTTATAAAAATTATCTAAAGAAAAAACGTTATTTGACTTAACAATTTTTTGTTTTTTATAAATACCAACTAAACTATCGTCAACCGAATTAATTGTTTCCTCTATTTTTACATCTTGTTGGACAATAACATTTTTAGGGTTACTAATTACTATACCCTGATCCTTAAATTTACCCTGAGAAAAATCCAAATTGCTTAATGAAGAAAAATTATATTGTGCGTCAATAAAATAAGATTTAGCGATAATGCTGCCGGCCACGCCGCCAGCAAAACCTAAAATTAAAAATCCTATTATTAAAGTAACTAATTTATGTTTTTTAAAAAAATCCTTTATATATTTCATAATTATTTTATTATTAATATCTAATAAAAATTTTATGGCCGTAGAGCTTCGCTCGCTATAAAATTTTATTTGATACATTATATTTTTTGTTTATCCCGCTCGTCGGGGAAAATATTATTTATCCCTTTAGGGGAAAACTTTTTTTGAAAAAGTTTTTAAAGATTAATTAAATCCATCTAGCAGTAAATAATATTAAAAATAAACTTACCGACCCCAGTATTAAATACATTCTTACCTTAACCGCGTCCAATTTGTCAAGTAGATGATTTTTAACAAGCCCGATGATAGTATAAAAACAGATTGCCAAGCAAAGCCCGGAAATATTGTAATTAAATGGCAAAAAGGAAATTGACCAACACAATTCAATTAAAATAAAACAGCTAATTAAAATATATGGCAAGCCTTTCTTAAATTCAATTTTATTTACCCAAACAATCTGATGAATAATCAAAACCGCCACCGCCAACATAATTAATGCTAAATAAAAAATTGGTAAATTTAAAAATGATTGCAAGCCATAAACAACGGCCGAAAGAAGAAAAAAACTAAGCCAACTTACGTAAGAAGAAATATTTTCTATGCTAAAAATTTCGTAGGCGGCTGGACTTAAAAGGTAATAATAAATGTAACGCAAATAAAAATACAAAAATACTAGATTTAAGGCAAATAATAATTGAATGACTAATTTATAACTTAAAAAAACTGAATAAGCTATAACGGCCGTAGACATAATGGCTGGCAATATTAAATAATTCCACCACTCTTTATCAATTTGGCTAGCTTTACAAAATTGCCAAACCACGAAAAACAACAACAAATTCATTAAAACAGCTACTACATAAATAAGTTTGGGAGAAAAAAAATACATCTGATCCAAAGCATAAACTAATAAAGGTATGAATAAAGGTAAAAAACGATTTAATTTCATGCGAATTTTTTATTAAATTATCAAATTGAAATTTAATGGTCTAGCCGTTTAACCAACTATAATTAGCTTTTAATTGATTAACTGTCTGAAGACTATCGCTTTTATCCTGTTCATTTTTTTGATCTAAATAATTTTCCATTTTAGTCAAAGCTAAAAATAGCTGAACGTGTAATTCTTTAAATTTAGCTGGCACTTTTAAATCTAATAACTTATTTTTGAGACTCTCAATATTCTCTTTGGTAAAGCTACTATTTTTAATCAAATTTTCGTAATCAACAAAAATCTCCTTGGCTTTTGGCTTATAATCATTCTCCAGCGCAATTGAATTGTCTTTTTTAACTTGTTGGCTGGAATTATTTATTTGCTTAACAGATTCCGAGGTAAGAATTAAATATAAAACTAAAAAAAATAGAATTATTAAAAGAGAAATTAAAATCTTTTCATTTTTTTTCATATTATTTTTTTATCCCGCTCGTCGGGGAAATATTATTTTTATTATTATAAATCATCAAATTAAAATTTTATGGCCGCAGGGCTTTGCCCGCTATAAAATTTTTATTTGATACATTATATTTTTTGAAAATATTAAAAACTTTTTCTAAAAAAGTTTTTAAGGATTTCTAAAGTCCAAAATTTTTAGCATCCATTTCAACCCAATCATTTAAAGCTTCATCCCATTTATAAGCTTTTAATTTATGCGTTTTTTCTTCTTTACTATAAATATAATCAACTACAGTTTCTGAGCCGATGCGATTTGAATATTTAGTTTTTTTATCAAGAATTACCGGTTTAGAAACAAACTCCAATCTCATTTTGCCTAGAGGACCATCGAAAACTATGTATTCAACATCGACGCCGCCTTCATCTTCAAGATGCTCGTTTCCACTTTCTTCAACTTTAAAATTATCTTTAATGTTGCCGATTATTTCTTGCCATTTTTCCAATTGCATAAATGTATTTATCAAGTTAAAATTTAATGGCCGTAGAGTTCTACTCGCTATTAAATTTTAACTTGATACGTTATATTTTTTGTTTATCCCGCTTAAGCGGGGAAAGTATTGAAAACTTTTTCTAAAAAATTTCAAAGATTTAATAATAAGAAGCTTGGGTTTCTAAATCTCTTTTGCGGTTGCGCGCCACATCTTCATTAATCAATCCTTGCTTTAATAATTCATCAATTGATTTATTCATAGTAACCATACCGTCTTTGCGACTAGTCTGAATAGCCGAATAAATCTGACCGATTTGCCCTCGTCTGATTAAATTCGCAATGGCGGAATTATTAATTAAAATTTCACGCGCCACTACGCGACCGCCACCGATTTTTGGTATTAATTGCTGGGCAACGACCGCGCGTAAAGTTGATGCTAATTGATTTAAAATCTGCTGCTGCTGATGAGCCGGGAAAACATCAACAATGCGACTAATAGTTTCGGAGGCAGTCGAAGTATGCAAAGTGGAAAAAACTAAATGGCCCGTTTCAACCGCAGTCAAAGCGGCAGCGATAGTTTCCTGATCTCTCATTTCTCCTAACATAATAATATTAGGATCCTGCCGTAAAGAATATTTTAAAGCAGAAGCATAGCTCTCAGTATCATGGCCCAACTCACGCTGTTCAATAATACTCTGCTCTTCGGTAAATAAATATTCAATTGGATCTTCAATAGTAATAATATGAGCTCGTCGCTCTTTATTTATAATATTAACCATGCAAGCCAAAGTCGTGGATTTGCCAGAGCCTGATGGACCAGTAACTAAAATTAACCCGTCTTTTAGATGTGTAAGTTTATAAACCACTTCATCAAACATTAACTCACTTGGTTCAGGCACATCTTTTGGTATTAACCTAGCGGTTAAACCGATTTTTCCTTCTTGATAATGCAAATTAACCCTAAAACGAGAACCAAAAAAATCCTGGGAAAAATCTAATTCGCGATGTCGAGCGAATTTTTCCATGGTTTTTTTATCAATAAAAGAAATGATCGCCTGCTCTAAATCTTCATTTTTTACAATATCGTGATTTAGTTTAATTAGCTCACCGCTGATACGCAAAGCCGGAATACTACCGGCCGCCAAATGCAAATCAGAAGCTTTTTGCTCAATCGCTTGTTTGAAATAAGAAGAAATATCCATGAGATGATTATAACATTAAAAGCTGATATTTTTCAACTGTAGCAAAACCTTATTTTCTAAATGAAAATTCACAACCGCAATAATTTTGGCGGTACAAATTTAACTCTCTCGCTAACGCGGCTGACTTTTTAAAACCATCCTGTTTTTTAAAATCCTGGCTTAAAAATTTTAGATCATTTTCAGCGGCTAATTTTTGCCCGATTTCATTAATCGCCAAGGCATTTTTATGCGGACTGGTGGTTAAAGTGGTTGTTAAATAATCGCAGTTTAATTTTTTAGCCATGGCTATAGCCTCTTGCAACCTAAACTCATAACAGATTAAACAGCGTTCGCCTTTTTCCGGATCAGCTTCGCGCCCGCGCACCGCTTCTAACCATTTGTCATGTTCGTATTTGCCTTTTATCAATTGAAAATTAAATTGTTTAGAAATTTTTTCCGCCTCAATTATTCTTTTTTCATATTCTTCTTTAGGCCAAATGTTAGGATTATAAAAAAACAGTATCACGTCATAATCCTGTTTTAATATTTGGCTTACATAAACTCCGCAACCAACGCAGCAAATCTGGAGCAATAATTTTGGTTTATTCACCATAATTTTTATTTTACTGCTTTCGCTATCGCCTTAACTACCCTTTTGTCAGTAACTAACGGCAGTAGCTGTTTTTTATTCGGCTTAACAACGTTAGCTAAAGCCATGGCAGCTTTAATTTTTATTTTAGTCGTTACTTGCTTAACTTTATTATCCAATAACCCACGAAAAATACCAGGAAAAACTAAAGCATTATTAATCTGATTAGGAAAATCCGACCGACCGGTACCGACTAAACCAGCGCCGGCCTTCATCGCTAAGTCTGGCATAATCTCTGGTGTTGGATTTGCCATAGCAAAAATAATCGGCTTCACATTCATACTTTTTATCATTTCCGAAGTAACTAAATTTCCTTTTGAAACTCCGATAAAAACATCTGTTCCGACCATAGCTTCCGCTAAACCGCCTTTTATTTTTTTCATGTTAGTTTTTAGCGAAATCGCGCGTTTAATTGAATTTAAGTCTTTACGACCGCTATAAATTATTCCTTGGCTATCTAATAAAATTAAATCTCCGGCTCCCGCGACCATAATTAATCTAGCGATAGCGATGCCGGCGGCGCCCGCTCCGTTTATTACAATTTTCAAATTTTTTAAAGCTCTATTCATTACTTTACAAACATTTATTAAAACGGCTAAAACCACAATAGCCGTACCGTCCTGATCATCATGAAAAACCGGAATAGATAATTCTTTTTCGAGCCGTTCTAAAATTTCAAAACATCTTGGAGCTGAAATATCTTCTAAATTTATACCGCCAAAACTCGGTTCGATTTGTTTACAAAAATTAATAATCTCTTCAGTATCCGTAGTGTTAATGCAAAGCGGTATAGCGTCAACGCCAGCGAACTTTTTAAAAATTGCTGACTTACCTTCCATAACAGGCATAGCGGCTTCGGCGCCTAAATTGCCTAAGCCCAGAATCGCCGTACCATCGCAAACTATTGCCACTTGATTAGCGCGATTAGTAAGCTGCCATGATAATTTTTTATCTTTACCGATAGCCGAAGATGCCGCGGCCACACCAGGAGTATAAGCTAACGACAAATCATTTTTATTTCTCAGTTTAACCTTGGATTTTATTTCAATTTTGCCTCGGTATTTTTTATGTAAAGCGATTGATTGTTTTGAATAATCCATAATTTTTATTTTATATATTTTTTTCCTTTTAATTTATCCGGTAAATATTCCTGCTTTTCTTTATAATTAAAATTCGGCGAATATTTATAATCTTTACCATACCCCAAATCTTTCATTAATTTTGTCGGGGCATTTCTAATATGTAAAGGCACAGGCAAATTGCCTAACTCACTTACATCAGCCGCAGCTTGATTATAAGCCGTGTATAATTCATTAGATTTTTCGCACTTAGCTAAATAAACTACAACTTGCGCTAAAATCACATTGCATTCCGGCATACCAATAAAATGACAAGCTTGATAAGCGGCCACGGCTTGTTCTAAAGCGCGCGAGTTAGCTAAACCGACATCTTCAGAAGCAAAACGCACTAAGCGCCGAGCAATATAAAGCGGATCTTCACCGGCTTCAAGCATTCTTGCTAACCAATATAAAGCCGCGTTCGCGTCCGAACCGCGTAAAGACTTATGTAAAGCCGAAATTATATTGTAATGTTCTTCGCCGTCTTTATCGTAAAGTAAATATGATTTTTGAAAAGCTTCTTTTATAACTTCACTAGAAATATTTTTACTTATAGCGGCGGCATATTCTAAAACGTTCAACGCCGTTCGCGCGTCGCCATTAGACATCTGCGCTAATAAATTTATAGTCTCGTCATTTATTTTTATAGCTAACTCGCCTAACCCTTTAATTTTATCAGTTAAAGCCCTTTTAATAATTTCTACAATTTGCTCAGCGGTTAACTGTTTTAAAACAAAAACACGACACCTTGATAATAAAGCGCCGCGAACTTCAAAGCTAGGATTTTCCGTGGTGGCGCCAATTAAAATAATTGTGCCGCGCTCAACATGGGGTAATAACGCATCTTGTTGCGCTTTATTCCAACGATGAATTTCGTCAATGAATAAAATAGTTTTTTTATCTTCGATAACATTCTCTCTGGCTTTTTTAATTACCTCCTTTAAATCTTTAACACCGCTCGTTACCGCGCTAAATCTTATAAATTCCGCTTTAGTATTTTTAGCAACGATATGAGCTAAAGTGGTTTTCCCAGATCCAGGCGGTCCCCAAAAAATCATAGACGGCGCCTTATCCGATTCTATGGCTTGCCTTAGCATTTTTCCCTGCCCGATAATCTCGTCTTGCCCTAAAAATTCCTCTAAGGTTTGCGGCCTTATCCGATCGGCTAAAGGTGTGTTTTTTGTCTCTTTATTCATGCCAGCAGTTTAGCAAAATAATAAGAATTATTCAATTTAACTAATAAAAAATCCCTCTTAAAAATAAGAGGGATAAATTAAATATTTAAATATTTTAATCTAGACCAAATCTTCTTTTTCTTTCCGCGTATTCCCTTAAAATAACATCAACATCCAACTCCTCAAAATCTGGCCAATATTTTTTCATAAAAAATAATTCGCTATAAGCCGATTGCCAAGTTAAAAATCCTGATAGCCTTTCTTCACCTGAAGTTCTTACGATTATATCCGGATCGGATAAATCAGTTTGATATAAATATTTTTTTATCATACCTTCATGAACCTGCTCTAGCTCAACTTTATTTTTTATCATTTTACGAACCGCGTCAACTATTTCAGCCCGTCCGCCGTAATTTAAACAAATATTAATAATGCCTTCATTATTGTTTTTTGTTTCTTGTATGATATTAAAACATTTATTAGGCAAATCTCCAGGTAATTCTTCTATGCGTCCGCTGATTAAAATTTTATAATTATTCTTTTTAGCAAGCTCGAGTAAATTTATTTCAACTGCTTTTTCTAACAATTTCATTAAATAATTTACTTCGGCTGCCTGACGATTCCAATTTTCTGTGGAAAAAGCAAAAAATGACAAAATTTTTACGCCACGAGAAAAAAACCATCCCGGCGCCTTCTTCATTTTTTCATAACCTACAGAATGCCCTTCAAAAGTTGGCAAATTTCTTTCTTTGGCCCAACGCCGATTACCATCCATAATAAGGCCGACATGAACGGGAATATTAGAATTTTTTGATTCTATTTCTGGCATATCTTTATTATTTTATAATTTTCACTAATTTTAACCTCTCACCTGCTCCACTGATTATTTTAACATTGCCAGTAATAGCATCAAACTGCTTGGTTAAAAATTTTATTAATTCCTGATTGGCTTTGCCTTTTTCCGGCGCAGCCGCTAAATCAATCTTAATCGTCTCATCAGCCATTATTTCTTTAACGCAAGTTTTAGAAGCATTAGGTCGCACTTTAACGCGCAAATAAATCTCACCTTTTTCTTGATAAAGTTTTTTGAATTTTACAAACATGTCGAGTTTATTAAACATAGGAAGAACATTTTTTACCTGCCTGCCGGCAGGCAGGTAAAAAATGTTAAAAAATTAAAAAAGCAATTTCCGCCCAAAAAATTCAAAGTCTCTTTTACAAACCAAAATTATTTTTCGTGCCGATATTATTAACGCATCGCTCAGACAAACTTCGCTTAATAAATTTTTCTTGCTTGTCTACTTTAATTTTTTATAAACCAGCAAACCGCCTTGAGCTAAAAGCCAGCCAGCCACAAGAAAACAAATCATTATTATGAGACTGCCGATATCTTCATTTTTCAAATATTTCAAATTTTCTGTTGCAATAATTAAAACTCCACCAACCCAAAATAATATTGTGCCAATTATATAGACTAGCCAGGCAGTTTTTCGTTTTAGTAATAAAAAGGAAAAAATTGCTAACCAAAAAATATAAAAATAAATAAATCCTTCAGTTTTGCAACCTATATCTCCCATCTCTAATAAAAATAACCCTCCGCCACAATGTGCATCTAATATATTGATATGCAAAGCGCCACCTAACGGAGCCAAAATTAAGGATAAAATAATAGAGCCGATGTAGACTAATAAAATCATCAAAACATTTTTTAATTTTTGATTCATAAATTTTCTCTTAAATAATTAATATCACTTAATATTATATCATATCCTTGCTGATTAATCTGGTCTTTGTCTTTTGCCTTGTCTAATAGCTTAATTATTAAATCTAAGCTTTTATTTATGGCTTTAGCTCGATCCTTTTTTAATTCGGCCGACTTTTTATTATATTGCTCAATCAGTTTCTGCTTTTGCTCGTCCGTAAGTTTTCTATCATCCCGGGTTTTCTTGATTAATCTTTCGTTTAGATCCTGTTCTTCGTCAAAAAATTTAGTTTCTATTTTCAGAAGTTTAAACGCGTTTTCCAATAGCGCGTGATAAATTTTACTTTTAAGCCAGCCGCGATTATTAATTTCTTTAATATCACTGATAGTGCTATCTATATTAGCAATAATTTCAAAATTTACCTGCGCTAGCGCCTGGTTGCCGGCTTTATCAATCGCCGTAATAACTAAACTATGCGGGCCTAAAGCATAATCAAATAAATCAATCGTGGTCGTGGCAACTTCCTGATTATCTATGGTTATAGTCGTGGTAGCTATGCCGGAAAAATCATCCGTAGCCGTATAGTCTATTATTAAATTATCATTATGCAGATATTTTTTGCCTTCTGTTAATCCGTTGATCACCACAACCGGCGGCACAGTATCAATCGGTTTTAAGTCGCTTAAGAGATTTTCCGACGCAGCTAAATAATCTATATTAAAATTTCTTTGCTGATCCGGCATAATACTACCGCTAAATTCCTGATCAATTTGCTTATTTTCATCAATTAAACTTGCGCTTAACTTATATTCTCCCTGACTCGTGCCTTGCAACTCCACTCTATATTCTCCGTCCATCGGATCGGAAATAACCGCGAATTCGGCATCAGTATTAAAACCAGAATAAAACGCTCCGGGAATTTCATTAATCGCAACCGCCTGACCGTTCGTAAAATTTTTACCCAACCTTTTGCCATTCGGCGCGGTTATAATAAAATCGGCTGGAGAAAAAATTCTAACCACCATCATTTTTTTAGGCTCTTTAATGTCGGTTATTTCTATAGTTGGCAAATTGCCAGTCAAATATTCTATTACTCGTTTTTGTGCTTTAGTGGGCAAAGCTGAATGGTCTGAATTGTCAATTTTTGTTGTTATAAATAAAGACGAGCTAATTTCCGGCACTGTGCCGTCGCCAGCCAGCCTAATTGATTCTTCGGCATAGCCATTTTTCCACATCGGCCAATATTGCTCGCCCGAACTTACTTTAATTGCGTTAATGGTGTTGTCACCCGTATCGCCAATAAAATTCATAATTTTTATACTGCTGTTTGCAAATTGATTTAGTTTGTCTACCGAATTAATATTTTCTAAAAATGTATTATATGGATAATTATTAGGATAATTAATTTTATCGTAAATTCTAAAGCCTGTTTCTCCTAAATTTTGCAAATAAGCATAATCCGGTAATAATTGTTCAACTGATTTTACATAATTTTGAATATAATCAAATAGTGAACCATACCCCCGCGCATGAGCTTCTAGCCCAAAATACAATTTTACTAATTTAGATCTTACGTCCTCAAAACCTTCAGCCGCTTCCCACCTTAAATAACTTTCCGGCGAACCTTTATGCGGCGTACCTAAAAATACTAATTGATCAATGTCGCCGCCATAATAATTGCTTTCCGCGTAAGCCCGCACCACTAAGCCACCCATGCTATGCGCCATGATATCAACTTTACCACAATCACAGATACTTTTTACCTCGTCTATTTTCTGCTTTAACTGATAAGCGGTTAAATTATTATCTTGACGCCATTCATACGGAAACGCGAACAAAGTTTCGCCTTCCACATAGCCGGCATTTTTTAAAGCTTGCCATAAATTATCGTAAGTATGAAGTATTGGGTCTAATTCCCATTTACCACCCACATTCCAGCTTCCCATAATCCCTGGCACTAAAATTACCGGATCAACCGAAGACGGTCCAGTTAACTCGGACGGCCATGGTTCGATTAAAAAAGGAATAAAATTCGCGTTATAATAAACTTTAGTGCCCTTTTTAATACCATTTATATAGTCGTCTAAGGTTGTCGGCCCGTCTTTATGGCCCCAATAAACATAGGGCGCTTCAATTTTAGCCCCTGTCGCCTTGCTGATGCCTAATTGATCGCAACGCGGAGCCGGACTCCAGCCTAATGGCAAAGGACAATGAACATCGTTATAAAAATTTGATTGGGAAATTTTAAAAATCGCGTCGCCATAAAAACTAACGCCGCTGAAATTATTAACAATTGAACTATGAGTAATATTAATCTCTTTTAACTTTACGCCCGGCTCGCCAGAGTTTGACACCGACATAAAATTAGTCGGCCGTTTATCGCTGCTACCACCCCCGTAATTAATTTTTACATAATCCATGGTGACCTTCCTACCTTCGCCCTGAATTAAAAAATAACCCCAATCGCCCATGGCCGGCTTAGTTGCGCTACCGTCGCCATTGGTATCGCCGCCAACACTATCATCTTTGATGGAGGTAAACACAATCGGATTATTAGGCTCTCCAATAGCTTCAATATCTCCATAAGAAATTATTTTTGCGCCAGCCGCCATTTTGATAATCGTCCCCGGTCGAATAATCAACCGATCCCAGCCATTAAGCGTAAAACTGCTAATTACTCTAACTTGAGTATTATCCCAGATTATATCCGCGGCTCGCGCCATCCCGCCGAAAACAAAAAAACATGCCACCATTACTACGACGGGGATGATGCGTAAATATATCGCCTCCTTTTTCATAATTATTCGCGTTAATAATTAATTATGCTTTAATTATAACATTAGAAACCAAATTTTTTAATCTTTTACCCGTGAACACGAACGTTTGTTTATGTCGGGCTGCCGGGAATTGAACCCGGATTACACGCACCCGAAGCGTGCGTAATACCGTTATACCACAGCCCGTTAATTTTATGCTTTAATAAGCGCGTTTATTAGATAGCTAACAATTGATAAAACTATACTGAATAACATAGCTACCCAGAATCCGCTCACAGAAAAACCCTTAATAACCGAAGCGGCTAATAAAATCATTAAAGCATTAATAACAAAAGTAAATAATCCTAAAGTTAAAATGTTAATCGGTAAAGTTACTAAGATTGAAATCGGCTTAATTAAAATATTTATAATCCCTAAAAACAAAGCTAGCCATAAAGCCGACCAAAAACCAGCGATTGCAACGCCAGGCACTAAGTATGAACTTATTGCAATAGCTAAAACCATGATAAGCCATTTAATAATTAAGGTCATAAATTTTTATTTAATTATTAGTGTGGACCTAGCCAGAATCGGACTGGCGTCTCGACAATGCGAATGTCGCGTCATACCACTAGACCATAGGCCCCGAATTTTATTTAGTTAACTCTATACTATTTACAATAACATCTTCCGTTGGATGATCATTTTCGTTCACCGCAACTTTTTCTATTTTTTCTACTACTTCCATGCCAGCGGTCACATAACCAAAATTTGTATGTTTACCGTCTAACCAAGGCGTTGAACTTGCAGTTACTATAAAAAATTGTGAACCGTTTGTATTGGCTCCGGCGTTAGCCATAGCTAAACTACCTTTTACAAGTTGATGCTGATTAAATTCATCTTGGAATTGATAGCCTGGCCCGCCTGTTCCGTCATTTGGCCAGTCGTCATCTTTACTGTTAGGATCGCCGCCCTGAATCATAAAATCTTTAATTACCCGATGAAATTTTGTGCCATTATAAAATCCAGCTTTAGCTAAATTTAAAAAATTATTAACCGTAATCGGCGATTCTTGCGCGTAAAATTTTATAGTAATATCGCCAAAATTAGTTTTTATAATTGCGCCATTAAACTGCTCAGCTAAATTTTCTAGCTGCTTTTGATTAGTCGGAGAAGTTGCCTCGTCCGCCTGGCTTGATTGGTTAGCCGAAGAACTACTATCTGGTTTAATTTTTGGCGTAGCGCCATTTTTTATATCATTCATTCTGTCAATTATATCAACTTCATTAGAATTGTCCATAGATTTTGGTATGTTATTTTCGTTATAACTATATTGTTTATTAGAATTATCAGCGCAGGCAGTTAAAATAATAAGTAATACCGCCGGCAAAATTAATTTTTTATAATTTTTCATATTTTTGTAAATTACTATTTTGATCAAAATAAAATTTAATTTTCATAAATTCCCCAGCTAAAATATTTGGCAACCAATATGGATCATCATCCCACATTTTATCATAAGGAATTTCCTTAATTTTAAACCATCTCAACTCTCCTTCTTCGCTAACTTGAATATCTCCGGTAAAATCTTTAGTAATATAAACATGAGCTATTTGATTCCATTCTTCTTTATTAATAAAATAAAATTCTAATTCTGCCATTTTCTTTAAATTTTTTATATCTAGACCGGTCTCTTCTTTTACTTCTCTGATAACTGCTTGCTCTAACGTTTCTCCGGGCTCCACCTTGCCTCCTGGTCCATTCCATTTACCAACACCAAAACCTTTACGCTTGTATTGCAAAAGTATTTCATCTTGATTATTAATTACATAACACAAATTTACAGCTCTTAAATCTGGCATGGGTTTATTTTATTTAACGTAAAACTCTTTTTTTATTTCTTCATCATCTTCCATTTTTTTCTCTTCAATTTTTTCTTTAGCTTGATCGCGCAATTCTTTTAAATCCATTTCATTTAATTCTAAACTTCGTTTTTCCAAATATTCTTTATTATTTAATTTTTGATCTTCAATTACTTCTGATAATAAAACATCTAAAATTGCGCCAATTTTCGGGCCTGGCTCTATTTTTAATAACTTTATTAAATCATCGCCATTAATTTTTAACATTTTAACCGAAACCGCATCATGCCTAACTTTTTCCATCATATATTCAAGGTGGCGCAATTTATATGGCTTAGCTTTAGGCACGCCCGAGCCTAAACGATCGGCAATGCGTAAATCAATTAAATCGGCTAAATTTTCTTCACCAACTTTTCTAATTAAACGGCGCACCGAACTTTCCGTAACCTCGCCAACGTTATAATAAAACATGTGATTTTTTATTAAAATCACGACTTTGTCAGTGTCTGCTTTAGAAAATTTAAGCCTAGACATAATTTTAGCCGCTACCTTAGCGCCGACTAAATCATGATTATAAAAAGTAGCGTCGCCTTTAATGATGCGCTTGGTTTGCGGTTTAGCTATGTCATGCAGTAAAGAAGCGAATCTAACTTGCCATTTTTTATTAGGCGTATGGCGTAAAGACAAAACGCTATGATTAAAAACCGTATAAGTATGATGTTTATTTTGATCCATGCCAACGCCTCGCTCTAATTCTGGAATAATATATTGTAGTAATTTAAATTCGTGAAGCATCATTACTCCTTCGTAAGCTCTATCTGATTCAAAAATTTTAATTAACTCATCGCGAATCCTTTCTCCGGAAATAAATTTTATACCGCCGGCCATTTTAATAATCGCTCTTTCGGTTTTTCCTTCAATAGAAAAATTAAGCTGGCAAGCCAATCTAATAGCGCGCATCATTCTTAAAGCATCTTCTTTAAATCTATCTTCGGGCTCGCCTACCGCTCTAATAATTTTTTTCTTTAAATCTTTTCCGCCACCAAATAAATCTGTAATTTCAGTAGCTTTGCCAGACGGCAGAAGCGCCATGGCGTTAACCGTAAAGTCTCTGCGGCTTAAGTCTTTATCTAAATTATCTTCAAAAGTAATTTTATCAGGATGCCGGCGGTCGCTATAACCCTGCTCCGAGCGATAAGTCGTTACTTCTACAACGTCTTCGGTTTCGCCGTTTTCCAACTTAATCGGAACTAAAACCGTGCCAAAAACATTTTCATATTTTCCGTCAGAAAATACTTCTAATATTTTTTCTGGTCTAGCGTTAGTAGTTATATCCCAATCTTTAGGTATTTTATCCATTAACAAATCACGCACAGAGCCGCCCACGATAAAGGCTTCAAAGCCTGCGCTCTCTAATTTTTCAACAATATTTTTTACGTATTCAGGAATTTTCATAACAAAAATAACACTTATTTCAGCGTTAAATTACAGTTAAAATATACAATAAATAATTCTTTATGTCAAAATCAACTAAAATAAATAACCCCAACAAAATTGGGGTTATTTTTTAAAGATTAACATATATTAATTGTTTAATCTTGGCGAAGAGTAGTAATCATATTCTTGGCTGACTCATCCTAGAGAATAATACTATATAGTTTGCAAATTTGTTATTTAATCTATCTGCTAATGCGCAGTAGTTAAATTTAATATTATCCTCAAATTTTTAGAGAGCTGCCAAAAATATTTTCTTACTCTTCAGGCCAATATCATATAGCAAAATTTACAAAAAGTCAAGATGTAAAACATATTACTTTTCAACCATTAACTCACAATTTATCCACTTTCCCCTTAAAATCTTTTCAGCCATTTTAAAATTACCCAAGCAATCATACCTCCTATAATCGCCGTAGCAAATTGCGGCCAGCTCATCATCTGCGCCACTTTTACGGCCAATTCCTGTTTAATTAATAATTTAGTTATCCAACTTACGCTAAAATATAAAAAAGCAAATTTAACAACCGCGGCCATTATAACTCCTAGCCAATATCCCTTGTTACTATCTTTTGTTTTACTGTAAAACCAATCAATAGTTAAAACAAAAATCATATTACTAATCATAATAAAAGGCACGACTGGCGCTAAAACAGCTGGAAGCAATCCTCCAGATAAAGCCATTAAACTTGGTATTAGCGCTACTACCATAGCAGCTCTAATACCTGACAAAAATAAAATTAAAATTAAAATAGCATTAATTATCGGACCGCTAATCCATTGTAGATGAATAAAAAATGGCAGAAATAAAGCTATGCCGGCTAAACCAATAAATTGAGTCAGGGCTTGGACATTAACCCTACCTAAAATTTGTTCTTTAATTATATTTTGCATACGTTACTACTTCGAAAATTAATATTATTCCAGCGAAACTGCTCCATATTTACAGGCAGCAACACAAGCGCCGCAATTAAGACATTTATTTTGATTAATTTCAACTAACTTGCCACGCGTGATCGCTTGAGTCGGGCAAGCTTCAGCGCAACCAACGCATTTAGCGCCTGAGCAAGAGCAACTTGAACATTTACCGTCTTTCCAACAGCATTTTTCGTAATCTATTTTTATCATAAATTTTAAATTAAAAATGTTTTAAAAGCTTTTACTTCTGGCAAGTTGTTTAATTTTTCAACTAAACCGTTGATTTCAACTTCCGTTCCCTCGACTATTAAACTCATAATAGCCATGCAACCGGCCGTGCATCTAGGTTCAATGTTTACGCCCAATCTAGTTCTGATTAAATTACCATTTTTAGTTAAAAGATCGTTGACGGTAGCCGATTGATTGTGTCGATCTTTAATTAGAACACTTATTGTGGCTAAAATTGTTTTATTCATATAGTTTTTAAATTATTTTTTCTTTTTGTAGTTAGTATGTAAAACTCCATGTTCTAATTTACCTTTTTCTTTAAGCCAGGCCAAAACTTCAATTGCTGTTTTATTATCATGCGCTTGCCTAATTTTATCATTTTTATCAATTTTATATAAAGCCTCTAGCCTTTTCTGCCTAATCGCCGGGGTAGTAGGTATGGGCTGACCGCCGCCGCCGATGCAACCGCCGGGGCAAGCCATTACTTCAATATAATCATAATCATGTAAATTATCCAATACCGGACCGATATTACCAATGCCGTTGACTACGCCTACTCTGACTTTCTGATCGCCTATTTTAATATCCGCTTTTTTTACCCCCCTAAGTCCGCGTACATTTTCAAATTCAATATTTAAATTACAATCTGTAGTTTTATTTTCTTTATTTAAATCACGGCAAACCGTATCTTGCGCCGTTAACATTAAATATTGAGCGGTTCTTAAGGCCGATTCCATAACTCCGCCCGAAGCGCCATAAATCGCGGCTGCTCCGCTAGCTTCACCTAAAGGACTATCGGCCGATTCTGAATTTAAATTTAAAAAATTTATTTTATTTTTCTTAATTAGCCAGGCCAATTCGCGCGTTGTAATTACATAATCTATAGGCAAAACTCCTTTAACTTTCAACTCGGGACGATCAGCTTCAAATTTCTTAGCCGTACACGGCATAACCGATACAACGACAATATCTTTAGGATTTTTTTCCATCTTTTCCGCCCAATAAGTTTTTATAATTCCGGCGCTATGAATTTGCGGACTTCTTGAAGTCGTAATATTAGGTATTAAATCCGGTCGATAAAATTCAATATATTTAATCCAGGCCGGACAGCAGGAAGTAAACATGGGCATAGCACCGCCATGCTTAACTCTTTCTAAAAGTTCTTCAGCTTCAACTATAGTAGTAATATCCGAACTAAAATTTACATCAAAAACATAATTAAAGCCTAATTTTTTTAACGCCGCGACGATTTGTCCGGACATTATTTTACCATGAGGCGCGCCGAATTCTTCGCCAATACTTACTCTAACTGAAGGCGCGAACTGCGCTACTATGGTTTTAGATTTATTCTTTAACGCTCTTTCAACTAATTGCCACTGAGCTTGCTCCTGCGCCGCGTTCACCGGGCAATGCACTGTGCACTGTCCGCAATAAATGCAATCTACCTTATCGGATTTTTTGTGAAAAGAAAAACTATTTTTTTCAGTAACCGGCACAATTTCCTGATTTATGCCCTTACCTTTTAAAGTTAAATAATTTATTTTTTGCATTTTGTTGCAGGCATCTAAACAATTGCGGCAATCAATACATTGTGTTCCATCTATTTCTACGGCATTGGCAAATTTATAAGTTTTTCTCGCGCCCTTCCTATCTTTAAAACGAGTAATTTCTATTTTATATTTATCAGCTAACTCTAATAATCTGCAGTTAAAACGCTGAGTGCAATCCGGGCACTTTTCAATATGTTCGGCAAATATTAATTCAATGTTTAAATTTCTTGATCGTTTTACCTGCTCGCTATCTGTAATAATCTCCATGCCATCTTCAACTTTAGTTGAGCAAGAAGTATGTAAGCCCTTGCGACCAACAATTTCTACCACACAAACACGGCAATTAGCTTTAGCCGGAAAATCATCATGCTGGCATAAACTTGGTATATCAATACCATTTTCCGCCGCTGCCTGCATAATAGTAATTCCTTCGGAACAAATAATTTCTTTGCCGTTTAATTTTATTTTAATTTTTTTGTTCATATTTTATTTTCAAGTTTGGGTAAACATTCTTTATAAAACTATTTATCGGCAAAGGTACTGCACCGCCTAAAGCACAAAACGAAGTATCCCGCAAATTGCTAAGCAAATCATTAAATAATGCCCAATCAATTTCTTCTTGGCTAAATATTTCCTTAAGTCTAAAAACGCCTTCACGACAAGTCGTGCATTGGCCGCATGATTCGCTCGCAAAAAAATCAAGCCAATTTTTTATAACTTTTTTAAAATTATTTTTAGTTAAACTATAAATTGCGATTGAACCGGCTCCGCTAACTTGTTTTTTTAAATGAGAGCTATTTAAAACTTCGCCCGAGGCTCCGCCACCGACCTGAACAAAAAAAGAAAAATTAGGATAATTTTTAGTTTGCTCAAGCACTTTTTCAATTGTTAAATCATCAGGTAACTCATAAACTCCCTCGTTAGGACAATCGCCGGTTATGGTATAAAATCTTTTTTTTGTATATTGATCGACCGCCACCAAACTTACATTGTAAAAAGTTTCAACATTATTAATTAAAGTTGGATAGCCCCATAAGCCAAAGGTCGTGGGAAATGGCGGCTTTAATCTCGGTTCAATCCTTTTTCCTTCAATTGCATTTAAAATCGCGCTTTCTTCCCCGCCGATGTAGCCGGCGTTAATCGGTTTAGCGAATATTTCAATTTTAGAATCTTTAGTTAAAATGGCTAATTTTTTATTTAATTTCTTATAATAAGCATGATTTAAAAATAAATAAGCTTTTTCAGCTTGCAAAAAATCAATAGCTATTTTCATGCCGTCTATAACTTTATCAGCGCGATGCTCTAAAAGATAGCCGTCTTTTAAAACGCCTGGTTCGCCTTCGGAAGCATTGCAAACTATATATTTTTTTTCGCCAATAGCATCTTTAACCGCAGCCCATTTTTTTTCAACAGGAAAACCGGCACCACCACGCCCAACTAAATTAGCTTGTTTTATTTTAGATAAGATGTCCATAAGTAACAATTACAATAATTTCTTCTTATTAATATATTCGCATAAATCCGCCAAGCGGCATGAATAGCCCCATTCATTGTCATACCAAGAAATAATTTTTAGCATATCGCCGCCGATAACTTTAGTCAAAGGCAAATCCACAATCGCGCTAGACGAATTACCAATAAAATCCGATGACACTAAAGGTTCTTCCGTTACCGCCACATAACCTTTATAATTTTTAGCGGCGGCCTGTTTAATAATTTTATTTACAGCTTCCGCTGTTACAAACTTTTCCGTAATATAAACCGCATCGCACAAGGACACGACTGGAGTCGGTACGCGTAACGACAAACCGTCGAATTTTCCAACTAAAGCCGGAATAGTTTTAGCCGCTGCTTTAGCCGCGCCGGTCGTCGTTGGCACAATATTTAAAGCCGCTGCTCGCGCTCGACGTAAATCCTTATGCGGACCGTCAACTAAATTCTGATCAGCCGTATAAGAATGGATGGTAGACATAACGGCTTTTTTAATGCCAAAGTTATCAGAAATTATTTTAGTTACCGGCGCTAAGCAATTAGTCGTACAAGACGCCATGGAAATAATTTTATCATTTTTATTTAAATCTTTTTCATTAACCGATAACACAATATTTTTTATAGTTTCGTCTTTGGCTGGCGCGGAAATTATAACTTTTTTAGCTCCGGCTTTAATATGTTCTCCGGCTCCTGCCATGTCTAAAAATCTACCGGTGCACTCTAAAACGATATCTACTTTCATTTTACCCCAAGGTAATTTAGCCGGCTCTTTTTCTGCTAACACTTTGTATTTTTTACCAGCCACCACTAAATTATCGGCTTGAGCCGTAACTTTTTTCCCATAGACTCGATAACAACTATCATATTGAAGCAATTGCGCTAATGTTTTAGTGTCGGTTAAATCATTAATAGCAACGACATTAATCCCCTTTTTATTAAGTAAAGATTTAAAAACTGCCCGGCCAATACGACCGAACCCATTTATGGCTACGTTCATATTTTTCTATTTAAAAATTATAAAATTATTATAGCATAAAATCGCCATTACTAAAAATCCCTAACAAAAACTTTAGTGAATACCAAAAACGATAACATTCAGGCGATTTATATTTAATTAAAGTTTATCTTAACAAATAATATAATTTTATAAATAATAGAAAAAAGCGGTTTTAATACCGCTTAATTCTAGCCCGTTGGTGATTTTACCAATTGATATGATCTCAAATAAAATCGCTGACTATTACGCCAACCAACCAAAGGGCAAGTTTGATAATTACTCATCAAAACTTACCCAACGGGATTTTTTTAAACTTTTTCATAATAATTATGAATTAGTTATTTAAAACCCTTTAAAGGGTAATAATATTTTACACTCAATAATTATTAAGTCAATCACCTTTTTCATATTTATTTTACGGCAGTATAATCTTTAAATTCTTTTGAATCAAAAATTTCTTGAATTTCGACCTCGCTTATACGCCCGTTTGCCGCTTCCTCTCTAAGTGCATCTAGGACATGTTTTATTTCGTTAGCTTTATCTAATTTTACATATTCCTCATAACTCAACTTTTTTTTCTGCTCTTGATCAATTGTTTGATACAATATCTTATTGGACACTTCTTCAGGCTTCATACCTTCAAAATCATTATTCATGAGAGATTTCGTCTTTTCTCTTACATATGTTTTTATTTCCTTAAATTTTTCTAACGGAGATTTTGGTTGAGATTGCTTCTTTAAAAAATTAAATAAACTCATAATATTAATTATTTAATTAAATTAGAAATTATACACAAAAAATACCATAAAATCATAAAAATAGCAAAAATTAATCAATTACTATTAACCCAATTTTCATATATTTTTATAACTACCAAAATTGATATAATAACATTTTACCGCTAACAATAAAAATATTTAAAAATCATATGGGGTTTGGGGTGACGAATAAGCGCCATTGCTTACAGAACGAAGATTAATCAATGCTATAGCGCATTGAGGCACCCCAAAAGTTCTTTGGTTACTTTCTCAATTATAAGAAAGTAACCCCTAGCGGAGCGACACGAACACTTCGATTTAGAAACGGTATACTACAATGTTTGAATAATTAATAAACAAAAAGATAAAATCACATTCATTCCGCCGAAACCTGGATTCTCGCTTTCGCGGGAATAACAAAAAACAGCCTTTCGGCTGTTCTTGTCTTATTATTTTTTACTTTATATTTTTTTTACTTTATCTACTTCCACCTCTACCACGCCGCTGGCCTCACCGTTGCCTTCATCTAATAAAACTTTTACTGTCTGCTTTAAAATATAGCGCGCTAAAACTCGGCCTTTTCTGCCTTCAACTTTAACTTGGCTATCAACCGACGGTAAATTTTCCGCTAGCTTTTTATAACCATCTTCTTCGTAGGATAAACAACACATTAAACGGCCGCAAATACCAGAAATTCTTTCTGAACCACGATGCACACATTGCTGAAGCTCAGCCATTTCTGAAGTTATGGAATTAAGATCGCCTAAAAAACGAGAACAACATAAAGAGCGACCGCAATGTCCGAAATCACCGCAAAATTTAGCTTCATCGCGAATACCAATTTGCTGCAATCTAATGCTACGGTTAAAATGCTTAGTTAAATCTTTTACTAATTCTCTAAAATCAATTCTTGAATCAGCGATAAAAGGAAAAGTTATTCTAGTGTCATCAAAAGAATAATGCACATCAACCAACTTCATTGGTAATTGATATTTGTCTATAATTTTTTTGCAGAAAACAAAATCTTTTTTTATCTGTTTTTCATCAGGCAATTTTTTTAAATCAGCTAGCTCCGCTTTTCTAATAATCTTTTTTATCTCTACAATAGATTTCTCGCCTTCAACTTCGGGCTTGGTTTTTACATCTGATAAATCTTGAAAACCGACTACTTTACCGAGCTCAACGCCTAGTTCAGTTTTTACAATAACTTGATCGCCTATCTTAACGTCAATTTCGTCCGCGTCAAAATTATACTTTTTATCCCAAGAAGTAAATTGTACTTGAACTACGCGCATATATAAATTTATAAGCTGTATCTAATAAATTTCTCTACTTTTACATCGCCTAAAATATCTTCAATTTTTTTACTATCATCTTTTATATATTCCTGTTTAACTAAACAAATTTCTCCATAAAATTTAGCTAGTTTGCCTTCCATAATTTTATCAATCATGTTTTCCGGCTTACCTTCTTTAAGAAGTTGCTCGCGATAAATTTCTTTTTCTTTGTTAAGCTCATCAGCCGCAACATCTTCAGGATTAAGATATCTTGGGTTAGCGGCGGCAATTTGCATCGCAACATCATAAGCGATATCGCTTTGGCCTTCTTTATCTAAAGCTACTAGTACGCCAATTCTACCAGCCATATGGGAATAAGCCGCTACCGTTCCGGCCGACTTAAGCATCTCATATCTTTTTATATCTAATTTTTCGCCAATTACACCGCTTAAGCTATCTAAATTTTCTTTAACCGTAACGCCATCAAAACTTAATGCCATTAATTCAACTAAATCTTTTGGTTGTTTTTCTATAATTAATTGCACAACTTTTTCGGTAAAAGATTGGAATCTCTCGCTGCGTACTACAAAATCAGTTTCGGCATTAATCTCTACGACATAGCCAGTCTTAGTATCGCTATCTAAAGCAACTTTAATTATGCCTTCGCCTGCTTCGCGATCGCTTCTCTTAGCCGCTTTAGCAATACCTTTTTTTCTTAAAATTTCTACAGCTTTTTCAATATCGCCGCCAGCTTCTTCTAAGGCCTTTTTGCAATCAACCATGCCAGCGCCGGTTTTATCACGTAAAACTTTTATATTTTCCATAAATTTTAAATATTTATTTATTTTTCTTTATTTTGGCTCTCAGACTTGCCTTCTAAAATCGCTTCTTTAACTAAATTCATTACTAACTTTATACCTCTAGACGCATCGTCGTTAGCAGGAATAATATATTTGACGCCATCAGGATTAGTATTAGTGTCGCAAACAGCTACCACTGGAATTTTTTTCTTCATAGCTTCGGTAAAAGCGGTTTTTTCTTTTTTAATATCCCAAATGAAAATAATGTCAGGAGTTTTAGTTAAACTTACTAAGCCGCCAACATTAGTTTCTAACTTTGCGATCTGGCGATCAAAATCAAGTCTTTCTTTCTTTGTATATTTATCCAATTTACCGCCGGCTCTTTTTTCTGATAAATCTTTAAATTTTCTGATTAAGTTTCTAATGATGGCGAAATTAGTTAAAAATCCGCCCAACCATTTTGAAGAAACATAAGGTACGCCAGCTTCTTCAGCGGTTTTCTTAAGAGTGTTTTTAACTTGCATTTTTGTGCCAACCAAAAGAATGGTTTTTCCTTCAGCTGCCTGCTTTTTTAAATACTCTAAAGCAACGCCTAACATAGCTTGCGTTTTTCTTAAGTCAATAATGTGCACGCCTTTTCTTGAGCCAAAAATAAAAGGCTCCATTTTAGGGTGCCATTTTGATGTGCGATGCCCGAAGTGCATTCCAGCCTTAAGCATCTCTTCCACTGTTGGAATTTTCATAATTTTTTTTCCTTTAGTCCTCTACTCCTAATCATCTCGTATAATCGAGACAAGGAAAATTAAGGAGTATGAGAGATTTAATAAATTAAAATAGCCTTTAAAAGCTATGATAATAGATTATAATAATCTTAATATTTTGTCAACCTTTATCTGTTAGCGGGCAGACTTGCCAAAATATATTTTCTATGTTAATCTCACATCATAATCCAATCTGCAACAGATTGTTTTTAATTTTATAAAAATCCTTATGAAAAAAGACATTCATCCAAAATATTATCCAAAAGCCAAGATGACTTGCGCTTGCGGCAATAGTTTCACTACCGGTTCAACTTTACCGGAATTGAAAGTGGAAATTTGTTCAGCTTGCCACCCGTTTTATACTGGTAAGCAGAAATTACTTGATTCGGCTCGCCGAGTTGAGAAATTTAATGCTAAAGTTGAAGCTAAAACTAAAAGTAAAGCCGTACATAAAAGTAAAAAGGCTAAACGAACTGCTAAAACTAAAGCTAAAATTGCTAAAAAAACAGACAAAAAATAACTACTCTAAACGGTTATTTTATTATTGTGCTATAATTTAATTATGGCGTAATTATAAAATAACCGTTTTTATTTTATGTACGAAGATATAATAAAACAATTTAAAGATTTAGAAAATCAACTCTCGGACCAGAGCGTTTTAACTGATCAAAAAAAATTAAGAGAAGTTTCCAAAAAACATAACGATTTAAAATATGTAATCGGGTTAATTTTAGAATTGCAAAAAAAACAAACCGAATTAAACCAAAGCGAAGGAATGATCAAAAATGAATCTGACCAAGAATTATTAAAAATCACTAAAGATGAAATCGCGGAGCTAAAACAACAAATCGAAAAATTAACCGCCGAAATTGAAACTGAACTTCATCCAGCCGATCCTAATGACAAAAAAAATATTATTATGGAAATTAGAGCTGGCACCGGCGGCGATGAATCAGCTTTATTCGCGGCCGAAATCTTCCGCTTATATTCTCATTATGCCGAAAAACAAGGCTGGAAGTTAAAAATTTTATATTCTAGCCGCATCGGTATCGGCGGTTTTAAAGAAATTATATTTTCGGTAGAAGGTAAAGATGTCTATGGCAATTTAAAATATGAAGCCGGCACGCATCGAGTGCAAAGAGTGCCGGAAACTGAAAAAGCCGGACGAGTTCATACTAGCGCTATTACCGTAGTAGTTATGCCTGAAGCCGAAGAAGCTGATTTAGAAATTAAACCCAATGATATCAGAATTGATACTTATTGTTCTTCCGGACCGGGCGGACAAAGCGTTAATACTACTTATTCAGCCATTCGCATAACACATTTACCGACCGGTTTAGTGGTCACCTGCCAAGATGAAAAATCACAGCATCAAAATAAGGACAAAGCTCTGCAAATTTTACGCTCCCGACTTTTAGCTAAGGCCGAAGAAGAAAAACGCATCCGCGAATCGGCTCAAAGAAAAGAGCAAGTCGGCGCCGGCGACAGAAGCGATAAAATTAGAACTTATAATTTTCCTCAAGATAGATTTACCGATCATCGCATAAAACAAAACTGGCATGGGCTAGCCAAAATTATGGATGGCGATATAGCTGACATTATTGCTGAATTAAAAAAGGCTGCTAAATAATTAGCAGCCTAAATTTTATTTCTATTTTGACATAGTTATATTACTACGCTAACAAAATTTCCGAGAATTTCTCCCAGGATACCGGCATTTTGATAATTTTTTTTATACCCATAGCCCCAAAAATATTGCAATAAACTGTTGTTAACACTATTATCTGAGCATCAACTTTCTTTTTTAAAAGTAAAATATCTATCATTTTTCTATCAATAGTATAGTGGCTTACCGGATCAATAATAAAGTAATTAAATTTTCCGACATCTTCAAATCTTATATCAGTATTATAAATTATTTTAATTTTGCTTATTTTCTTACCTTGAAATATATTACTAAGAGTCTTAATTAAATCGGTAATTATCGCATCTGAAATATTAACCACTAAAATATCCACCGTTTCCTTTTCCGACCCATCTTGTATTTTCATTTTTTATTCTCCTTATTATGAATCTAAAAAAAATTATTTTTGAAATGAACAAAAAAACAAAACTTAATATTTTTGATATTGAGCTTATCTTAGCATATGTTTTGAAAAAATCAAGAGAATATATCATCACTCATCCGGAACATAAATTAACAAAATTACAAATTACAAAAAGTAAATTATTAATTAAAAAAAGACTTAAGGGTTTGCCGATGGCTTATCTTGCCGGACATAAAGAATTCTATGGTCTTAATTTTAAAGTTAATAAAAATGTTTTGATTCCTAGGCCGGAGACCGAATTAATGATAGACGAAACGCTAAAACTTACAACCAGCAACTCTCATCCAACAACTATCGTTGATGTTGGCACTGGGTCAGGCTGTATTATCATTACATTGGCTAGCTTAATTAAAAATTGCAAATTATTTGGAATTGATATTTCTGAAAACGCCTTAAAGGTTGCGCGACATAATTCTAGACTGAACAACTTAAGCAAAAAAATAAAATTTCTCAAGGGTGATTTATTAAAACCAATCATCAATTCTAAATTTGTAACTCGTAATTCTAAATTGATAATTACTGCTAATCTCCCTTATCTTACTCCAGCTCAAATTAAAAATTCTCCCACTATTAAATATGAACCGAAATCAGCTTTAACGGCTGGTTCTGACGGATTAAAATATTATCGCCGACTATTTAAACAAATAAAGATGTTGAGCAATGTCAGTTATGTATTATGCGAAATAGACCCGAGCCAAACCGAAAAAATTAAGCAATTTATTAAACGCGAACTGCCTAAAGCAAGTTATCAAATAAAAAAAGACCTGGCCAGCCTTAATCGTTTAGTTATTATTAATTTTTTAAACTCTTCTAATCAAACCCCTGTACCGTATAACCGTTAGGCGCCGACTCCACCCAATCAAAATCTGGGCAACTGCCCTTACCGTTATTTTTATTTTGTAATCCAAAATTATTAACCTGCAAAATATAAAAAGCATTTTTACAACCATAATCACCGGCTTTAAATTTTTTATAACGGTAGTGATAGGTTGCGTCGTTTATTGAATCTTTCGTTGTTTTATCAATAAAACCTTCTTCTTTAAGCTGATTTATAAATTCAACGTTGCCGCCATTATAACTAATACTTAAGTCCCAACCCTGCCAATCGTTAACTGAATCTGGATATTTCCCGTATTTATCATGATATAAATCTAAGGCTTTAGTTAATATTTTAATATCAGCTCGCCTTTTTACATCTCTAATTTTTGATTTAATTATATCAAAACTAGACAAAAACATAATAGTTAGACAGCCAATAAAAACAACGGCTACTAATTTTTCTATTCTATAACCACTAGAGATGCCAATGTCTGGCATAATATTTATTGAGTTCTTAGATTTGGTCCAGCAGAACCAGACTTAGAATTTGATTCAAGGAAATAATAGAGTTCGAATTCTTTATTGCTTGTTGAAACATAATAATAACAAAATCCATCGGAATCCGAGGTGTAAGGAGGTGTAATATTCGGCGTTGGATTTGGTTCGCTAGCCCATAGAGGATCGGCTGGCACATCTAATAATACTTTAGAATTTTGTAGAGCTGCGCCCACGCCTGAGCTAGCGCTTAAGCATTGACCATCAGTTTGAGGGTAGCCAGAGTTAGAATCATTTAAATACATAGCTAAAGCGCGAGTAATAGTAGCGACATTACCTACCCTAACCGCATCCCTAGCATTCATTCTTACGATATTAAAAACTACTACAGAAGCAACCGTTAAAAAACCGATGATACTAATTACCACCAAAAGCTCAATTAAAGTAAACCCTCTTTTAAATTTACTAGAATTTAAAAAACTGCTAAATTTTTGTTTAAACATAATTTTATTTTTTTGTTTAATATGGCAACATTAAACAAAAAGTGAATTTATATACTAATTTAATTATACCAGTTTTAAAACTTAGTTGCAAATTCACTTTATATAAGTATAAAAAACAGCTATTCCTCGTAGCTGTTTTTTATACGAAAATACTAAATTTAAACTATTTTTTATCTGAGGCTTCCTTCGCTTCAGCACTAGTTTCTTGAACTGGAGTTTCGGCGGCCGCAACTTCAGCGGGTTTAGGCGATTCTTGTTCAGCCTTAGTTTCGGCCACGCCCACAACAGCTTCATTAGTTTCATGAGCTAAAGCTATGCCATTAGGCAAAACTAAATCATGTAATCTAATAAATTGATCAAAAACTTCTAATTTAGAAATATCAATATCAATATGACTCACTAAATCTCCTGGTAAACATTTGACTTCTACCGTATCCATATTCTTTACTAAAGTACCGCCTAATTCTTTTACCGCTTTAGATTCACCGACAAAATTCAAAGGTATTTCAGTAGTGATCTTTTTAGTCATATCAACTTGATAAAAATCAACATGAATAATAGCGTCGGTTAAACTGTCTCGCTGAATATCTTTGATAATAACTTTCATTGAAGCGGCGTCATCAATCGATAAATCAACTAAATTAAATTCGCCAGCCGTAGCAAAAACTTTTTCAAAATCATGTTTTTTAACTTTGACATTTTTATTTTCTTTACCAAAACCATAAACAACCGCTGGTATAAAACCGGTGGTTCTAATTTTTTTAGCCTTACCATTGCTTTCGCTTCTTAATTGAGCGTTTAGCTGTACTTTTGTTGTCATATAGTAGAAAATTTTAACGAATTATAAATGAATTCGCTTTTATTAATAATTAATTTTTGACCTAATAGCGATACTTTCTATAACTCCAACTAACATTAAGCTAGCAATCATACCGCTACCGCCATAACTTAAAAAAGGCAATGAAATGCCTACTACGGGTAAAATACCCAGGTTCATACCAATATTAATAAACATTTCAATAAAAATCAAGCTCATAGAGCCTAAAATAAAAAATATACCAAAATCATTGTTTACTCTTTTTAAGTGGTATAGGCAACGATAAAAAAATATACCAAAAAATAATAAAATTAGCAAGACCCCGGAAAAACCAAGTTCTTCAGCTACTACGGCAAAAATAAAATCAGTTTGCGCTTCAGGCAAAAACTTTAATTGCGACTGCGAACCAAAACCAAGTCCACGGCCAATTAAACCGCCTGCGCCAACAGCGATAATCGCCTGCGAAACATTATAGCCCTGACTTAAGGGATTAAATGATGGATTTAAAAAAGTTTTAACTCTCTCCTTCTGATAATCTTGAAAAACCAGATACCAAGAACCAGCGAAAATTATCGTCAGTAATAAAAAAATGACTAAAAAATATTTTTTATCAAAACCAACCAAAATAATCATAGCTAGCCATAGACCAAAAAGTAAAAATGCTGAACCAAAATCAGGTTGAGCCAAAACTAAAACCACAAACAACAAAACTCCGCTGCCAGAAATAATTAAATTTTTAAGTGTTTTATTTTTTAAAGAAACTCCAGAAAAATATTTAGCTAAAAATAGCACGCAAATAAATTTAATAAGTTCCACTGGTTGAAAATTAAAAAAATACAAATTAAACCAACCCTTAGTTCCCCTTATTGTTTGGCCTAAAAATAAAACTGCAATTAATAAAATTGCGCCGCCAATGTAAAAATATTTACTGTAGCTTCTTAAACTGTGATAATCGAAAAAAGCCAACAAAAAAAGCAAAATTATCCCTATAGCAATGAAAATAATTTGCTTCTTAAAATTAAGCAAATCTAATTGAGACCTGCCTAAGGCGACGCTATAAATTTCCGCTAAACCAAAACAAATCAAAAGCAACACGGCGGTGAACATTATCCAGTCAAAATTTTTGAGATAAATCAATAACTTGTTAAACATAATAAAAAAATTTCAATTATCAACTAACCAATTCTCAATGAAAACGATAATTGATAATTTAAAAATTCATTGATAATTGAGCATTGAAAATTGAAAATTTATTTTACTTTTCCTGTCCTATGCCGCCGTCATATTTAATATATATATCGTCTTTCATTATATTTATCTCTGGTATTATTTCAGCTCTGTCAGCCCGACCAAAATCTCCTGGCCAACTAATTTCTACCAATCTTTTTTGTTCTGACATAAAATCAGTTAAAACATAATGATTAATAGCAATTATCTGATCTCTTGAATAAAGCAAAATAACAAAACCAACATTCCAATAGCTGTAAGCCGTATTATTAATGGCATTAAAGCTTAATTGATTTAAACCTAATTTTTCCGATAAAGGACTGGCGCTAGCTGAAGTAAATTTAATGTCAGCAATTTCAATATTTAAATGACCGGCTCGATAAGTTTCAAAATCAGCTATTTTATGCTGATTAACCCTGCGCCAGCTTATATTTTCAATAACCAATTGAGCATCGTCTGGAGAATAAGAAAAATCTTGAGCTAAAGCCGTTAGATGTTTAATTTCATTTGGCAAAATATAACCTTTAGCTTTTTCTGTTTGACGGCCGGCAGCAGTAAAATAATAATCAAATTCTGCCCACCATTTTTGATTATCGTTTTGTAACTTTATATAAAGATCATACTTTTTATCTGACGATCTAATAATGCCAATCGAACCGATAACTAAATCTTTAGCTGAAATTTGCTTAACATAATCATGCCCTACACTATTAATTTGCACTAATTGTTTAGTCAAAATTTCATCTTCATTCATACCTCGAGCAATATAGTAAGCAAAACCGTAAATAGTATACGCCCAAGAAACCGCGCCAACAAAAATTAAAAAACCAATTAAAATCATTCTGAAATGCTTTTTATGTTCAACATACCACAAGCCAATTTCTAACTGTTTAGTTGTTATACCTTCAGTGCTTACATAATTTTTAAGATTTTTTTCTGTCTCTCTCTCTTGATCGAATTTTTTATTATTATCCATAAATATTTATTCAATTATTATTACTTATTTTAACATAAATTTAACCTTCGTGGCAAACTAAATTTTATCCGCCTTATTCGCTTGTCAGTTATCATATTTTTTGCTAAAATTAAGGTATAAAAATAAGCCCGAAACGTTGGGTTCATTTTTATGTTTAAACGGCTAATATTAAAATAAAACTACATACTAAAATATTAGTGTGCAGGGTAAATTTACCAATACTATGGCGGATAAAAAACTAAGTAAAAAAAACACTGAGGCATCATACGATGCTGAATCAATTACCGTACTTGAAGGGCTAGAACCTGTGCGAAAAAGACCGGGCATGTATATCGGTTCAACCTCGGCTACTGGCTTGCATCATTTAATTTGGGAAGTGGTTGATAACGGCATTGATGAAGCTATGGCTGGCTATGCTAATGAAATAATAGTTACCTTGTTGCCTAACGGCATGGTGGAAGTATTTGATAACGGTCGCGGTATCCCAGTAGGAATCCATAAAGTAACAAAAGTTTCAGCCTTAGAAACCGTCTTAACAAAATTACATGCCGGCGGAAAATTCGGCGGCAGCGGCTATAAAGTCTCCGGCGGCTTACATGGCGTCGGCGTTTCTGTGGTTAACGCTTTAAGCGAATATTTAAAAGCCGAGGTGCATCGCGAAGGTAAAATTTGGATGCAAGAATACGAGCGAGGCAAGCCTTTAAAAAAGGTAAAACCAATTGGCAACTCAAAAAAAACCGGCACTATTATTACTTTTAAACCTGACGCGCAAATTTTTGAAACTCTTGAATTTAACTGGGGTACAATTTTAGACCGCTTAAGACAGCAAACCTATTTAACTAAGGGCGTGACCATCAAAGTGGCTGACAAAAGAAAAGGTCATCGCCCCAAAGATTATAAATTTTATTTTGAAGGCGGCATTAAAGCTTATGTAAAATCATTAAACCGCAATAACCAAGTAAAAAATGAAACTATTTTTTATGTTGATAAAGAAATAAACGATTCGCGAGTTGAGGTGGCTTTGCAGTATAACGACGGTTTTAATGAAACCGCTTTAGCTTTTGCTAACAACATTATCAACCCTGAAGGCGGAACGCACGTAGTAGGCTTTCGCACTGCTTTAACCAGAACTTTAAACAGTTACGCCCGAAGCCAGAATTTAATTAAAGAAAAAGATGAAAATCTAACTGGTGAAGATGTGCGCGAAGGCTTGACCGTTATTATTAGTGTAAAATTAACCAACCCACAATTTGAGGGTCAAACTAAAGGTAAATTAGGCAATGCAGAAATTAAAACTTATGTTGAACAAATTTTCGGCGATAGCTTCGCTACCTTTTTGCAAGAAAACCCACGCGAAGCCGAAGCTATAGTAGCTAAATGTTTTCTTTCGGCTCAAGCCAGAATCGCAGCCAGAACCGCCCGCGCTTCTATTTTAAGAAAGGGCGCGCTTGAAGGCATGACTTTACCGGGTAAACTAGCCGATTGTTCAAGCCGTAAACCAGAAGAAAGTGAATTATATATCGTCGAGGGCGACTCAGCCGGCGGCTCAGCTAAACAGGGCCGAGACAGAAAATTCCAGGCCATACTCCCCTTGCGTGGAAAAATATTAAACGTTGAACGAGCGCGACTGGATAAAATGTTAGCCAACAATGAAATAAAAAATTTAGTAATTGCCTTAGGCGCGAACATCGATGATCAATTTGATCTAGGAAAATTGCGCTATCACCGCATTGTGATTATGACTGATGCTGACGTTGACGGCGCGCATATTAGAACCTTGCTTTTAACTTTATTTTACCGACATTTTAACGCTTTAGTAACTAACGGCAATTTATATATAGCTCAACCTCCGCTTTACCAAATTAAAAAAGGCACGAGCGTAAAATACGCTTATTCGGATGAAGAAAAAGAAAAAATTGTTAAAGAATTTGGCGGCGGTAAAGCAGAGGTAATTGAAACAGAAGCTACCGAAGAAGAATTAGCCGAAGAAAATCAAACCGAAGAAGAAGTTAAAATAACTAAAGCCAAAGCTGCTGTGCGTATTAATATTCAACGTTATAAAGGTTTAGGTGAAATGAACCCAGAGCAGCTTTGGGAAACTACTATGAATCCGGAAACTCGCATTATGAAGCAGGTTAATGTTGATGATGCGGCTTTAGCTAATGAAACCTTTGAAATGCTTATGGGCGTTGACGTAGCGCCTCGTAAACATTTTATTCAAACACATGCCAAGAGAGTGGAAAATTTAGATATATAAAATTTGTACATACAAAAAACGACTTCGTTAATACGAAGTCGTTTTTATTTTCTATTTTTGTTATTCCCACGTAATCAATAATCAAAAACCATTGACATTTAAAATTTTTTATGCGATACTTGATTATTACAATTAGAAAAACAAAAATATTAATTACAACTAAATTTAAGGTGGCCAAAAGGAGGCATAATGAACATTGAGCAAATTGGATTGATGCTTTATAAAAAAGGATGGGTAGTCAGAGAATTGGTAAACAACTACGCTTTATATAAAGCTAAATTATCCCAAACTTGTCTGGAGGTTAGCGCCAGGCGAGGAAATTTTCAAATCAGCATTATCGCTGGAGCGTCGGGTAATCATTCAGAGCCAAAAACCCCTTCAAAAGAATATGACGAGGTAGAAGTCATGATCAGCAAGGGGAAAAAGGATCGCTGCATGAATTATGTAGACGAGGAAGATTTAATAAAAATAATAAAAGCACCTTCCAAATACGTTTAACTACACTACATAACACTAATAAAAAAGAGTGGCGGTTCCAATAAACTCGCCACTCTATTTTTATATAAAATATTTTATTTTCTTACACTAATTTTATTTTTTACCTCTTTAATAAACTCTTCCTTGCTAATTTCCCTAGTTATTTTTTCTCCCCTGTCTCTAACCGCTAATTTGTCAGATGCCATTTCCCTGTCACCAATTACTAACATATAAGGCATTTTTTCTCCGACAGCTTTTCTAATTTTATTTCCTACGGTTTCATCGGTTTCATCAACTTCAACTCTAATATTACTTTCCTTAAACTCCTGCGCTAATTTTTTACAGAATTCAACATGAGCAGAGCCGACGGAAACGATTTTAACCTGCACCGGCGAAAGCCAAACCGGAAAAGCGCCAGCGTAATGTTCAATTAAAATTCCAATAAATCTTTCAAATGAACCAAACAAAGCTCGATGAAGCATATACGGTTGTTCTTTTTTCCCCTGATCGTTAATAAACGACATATCAAATCTTTCCGGTAAATTAAAATCAAACTGCAAAGTTGAACATTGCCATTCTCTACCAATCGCATCCTTAACTTTAAAATCAAGTTTCGGGCCATAAAATACGGCACCGCCAACATCTTTACTAATATTTAAACCTTTTTCTCTAGCAATTTTTTCTAAAACTTTTTCGGTAAAATCCCAACCCTTTTCAGTGCCGGCATATTTTTTTAATTTAGGATCTCTAACAGATAAGTATACATTAACGCTTTTCATCTCAAAACCGAACGCCTGATAAATAAATAAAATAAAATCTACTACTTTTTTTAATTCTTCTTCAACTTGATCGGCTCGACAAATAATATGCGCATCATCTTGAGTAAACCCTCTAACTCTAGTTAGGCCGGAGAGCTCCCCCTTTTTTTCGTAACGATATACAGTCCCGCATTCCGCCCATCTTAAAGGCAATTCGCGGTATGAATGGGGTTTGTTTTTAAAAATCTGGACATGAAACGGACAATTCATTGGTTTTAATAAAAATTGCTCTGACTCTTTTATTTTACTTTTATCTTGACTCTCTTTTAGGGTTTGGCCGACTTCTAGCGGCGGATACATACTGTCGTTATAAAAACCCCAATGGCCTGACGTTTCCCACAATTTTCTGTTACCAACATGGGGCGTCCTAACAAGTTGATAGCCATTCTTCAAATGCTCCTTATACCAAAAATCTTCAATAATCCTCCATAAAATAGCGCCCTTAGGATGCCAAAGCGGCAAACCTAAACCGACGGTCTCATCTATATGAAATAAATCCAATTCTTTACCGATTTTTCTGTGATCTCTTTTTTCCGCCTCTTCCATCATTTTTAAATAATTATCTAATTCCTGCTTAGTTAAAAACGCCAAACCGTAAATTCTAACAAGCATTTTATTTTTTTCATTTCCACGCCAATAAGCTCCGGCTAATTTTTCTAATTTCCAGCTGCCGTTTTGCACAAGCCCCGTTGATTTAATATGCGGACCACGGCACAAATCTTCAAACTCGCCTAACTTATAATAACTAACCGATTTTTCTCCAGCTTTTTTTAAATCTTTAATTAATTCCTCTTTATAAATTTGCCCGCTCTTTTTCTCGCGCGCTAAAGCTTTGGCAATCGGTAATTCAGATTTTTCAAAAAACAAATTAGCTTTAATAATATTTTTCATTTCTGCTTCTATCTTTGCTAAATCGTTATCACTAATTTTAATTTTACCAAAATCCAAATCATAGTAAAAACCATTATCCACGGCCGGGCCGATAGCGAATTTCGTTTTAGGGTATAACTTTAAAATCGCCGCCGCCATTATGTGGGATAAGGAATGACGCATCATCTCTAATTTTTCATTTTTTTCTTCTGACATATTTTTTATTTAACTTGATTCTTAATTATTATATTATAACTAGCCTGGTTTATCAACTAAAATTAAAACTTATTATTGTAATATAACTTTACTAGTTCTTTGGTTAAATTAAAGCGATCTGCTTCGTTATTAGCGCCTAAAACTACGGTAACAATAGCTTTGCCATTATCGTCTTTAAACTTACTAACTAGACAATAGCCCGAAGAATTAATATGCCCAGTTTTTCCTCCCAATAAGCTAATTTCTTGTTCAGGAAAAGTATTTAATAAATCATTAGTGCTAACTATAGATTTCTCCCTGCCTTGTTCAGTAATAAATTCATACTTTTTGGTTAAAGAGGCGCGGTTAATTTCATCTACCCCTAAGGCAATATCAGCAAATCTAGCGATTTCACGAGCAGTTGAAATATTACCGTCTTTTAGCCCTGACGAATCAATAATCCTAGTATTTTTAAAACCAAGGCTTTTAATTTTATCATTAATTTTTGCGACAAATTCTTCTTCGGTCATGCCAGTTGAATGGACTAACGCTACTGTCGCCGTATTGTCAGAACCAACTAAGCTAAAATAAAATAAATCTTTTATTTTTACTTTATCGCCGGTAAATAAATAAATTTTACCGCCTTCCCGTTTATCCTCGGCTTTAATTTCATAAGTCGTATCCCAGCCAGGATTATAATCTAAAAAAGTATAAGCAGTAAATAATTTAGTTATACTGGCGATAGGCCATGATCGATCAGGCTTTTTAGAAAAAAATAAATTATAATTTTGACAATCTAAAATCGCTCCATTCTCAGCTGCTAAATTAAAATTGACTGTTTCAGCCACCGCTTCTTTCGCCGGATTTTGCGGCAATGTCTGCATTGGCATATTGAACTGAGGTAATTGCGGTATGGGCGGCATAGGTAGCGTTTTTGCGTCTTCGATTACTTCAACTATAGCTTTACTAAAATTATTTCCCTGTTCAACTATAACTTTACTGGCCTGTTGATATTCATTCACGCCTAAAACTAAACCGGTTTTAGCTAAATCAATATTGCCGGATGTTAAAAATTGACCGCTTAAAACTAGACCTAAATTTAAAAAAATTGTTGAAACTAACCAACTAATTGTCGCTGGTATTAGCATGTTTGGTTATTTAATTCTTTAACTTTATCGCTTTGCTCTAACATTTTATCAATTGTATCATCTTGGCTAAGCCTTTCATAATCAGGCAATTCTTTAATATCATTTAAACCCATAAAACGAATAAAATCAAAAGCTACCGTATAATAATTTTCATTTTTCTTTTTATCAAATTTGCTCTCGATTAAACCTCTTAAAAGTAAATTTCTTAAAATTAAAGCGCAGTTTACACCCCTAATTCTGTCTAAGTCAATTTTTGAAACTGGTCCGCGATAAGCGATAATAGTTAAAGCTTCTAAGCTCGGCCGAGATAATTCGCCGGTAGTTTCATCTTTAATAAATTCTTGGATTATTTTAGCGTTTTCCGGCGCGCTTACCATTTGATATTTACTGCCGTCTTTAATAATTTGCGTTCCGGTTTTGTTAATTTTATATTGTTCAAGTAATTCATCCGCGCTTTTTATAATTTCTTTTTTATCAACTTTTAATAAATCAGCCAATTGGCTCGCGGCCATTGGTTTAGCGGAAATAAATAATAAAGATTCAATTTTTGATTTTATGGGCATAATTATTTTTGTCATTCCCACGCAGGCGGGAAAAAAGTTTTTAAAGGTTATATTTTGTTTATTTCAATTTCTGCGAATAAATCTCCTTGCGTAACCATCACGTCTCTTTGTTTAATTAATTCTAGGAGCGCTAAAAAGCTTACGATTATTTCGGTTTTATTTTTTGCGCTAGCCAAAACATGATTAAAACTTATCTTTATTTTTTCTAATAAAATTTCTTGAATCGCTAAAATTTTATCTTCAATATTAACTATCTGCTCTAAATTTTTTTCTTCTAGCTTTTCGGCTGGTCTAATATTTCTAATTATTTCACTAAACACGGTTTGTAAATCAACGGCTGTTAAATTTTTTGGCGGTGAAAAAATATTGGCGCTAGCTAAAAATGCTTTGCGGTTAAATTCGCGCGCGAAACTAAAACGCTTTTTTCCGATTATAGCTTCAATCTTTTTAGCCGCCTCTAAAAATTCTTTATACATTTTTAATTGATGCTCAAATTCTTGAATTTCTTCCTCGGCTTCCCCTTTTAAAAATGGTAAAAGCGCTCTTGATTTTATTAATAATAACTTCGCGGCGACTACTAAAAAATCGGCCAGCTCTTCCGGCCCGATATCTTTAGAGCTTTTTATATATTCAATATATTGATCCGCGATTTTTGCTAAACTGATTTGCGTAATATCCATCTCTTCTCTTTCAATCAACTGCAAAAGCAAGCCCAAGGGACCTTCAAATTTATCTATTTTAAAATTCATAATATTGACAACGAAAAATTTATTTTTTCTTCTTCACTAAAACAACTTTCTTTTTAATACCAAAACCGCCTAAAGCAGCGCCCTCTAATTTAATAAAATCTTTAACTGCCATCTCGACTGAATGATTAAAACTGCCGGAAGCAAAAACCGCTTTTTTTATTTTGGTTAAATTTTTTTCCATAATTACCGGCAATTTATGCAAACCACCAAAAGCGCTTATGGCGCCAGCTTTAACTTTCAATAATTTTTCCATAATTTTTTCACCTGGAATTTTAACTGCTTTTATTTTTTTGCCAGTAACCTTGCTGATTTCTTTAACCAATTTTTTGAAATCAAGATTATAATCAGCCGGCAATAAAACTAAATAATAATCTCTGTCCGCCGTCACTAACAAAGTCTTTACAACTTCATTTAATTTTTTGCCCATAGTCGCGGCCGTATCATAGGCAGTGTACACGGTTTTATGTTCTAAAATATTATGTTTAACTTTAGCTTTTTCTAAATATTTAGCTAATTTTTGAGGAAATTTTATTGTTTTTGGCATAAATTTATAAAGTTAATAATTAGTATTTTTTTGAAAATTTATAACATAATTATAACTCAAAAATTACTTTTAAGCAAAGCGTTAAAAAAATAAAAAACGGCTAATTCGCTTAAACGAATTAGCCGGGTTAAAATTTATTATTTATTATTTTTTCATGGCCGCCTTCAGCACCTCCCATTGCTGTTTCGGCTTCCAAACAATCTTGCCTCTGGAAATCAAATCTGCTACGGCCGGATCTTCCTGTTTGTATTGTTCCGAGGGTTTAAAGATACTTGAAATGACATTATAGTCATTCCACTTTTCCGTCTTCGACCGATTAATACCGCATAAGATGCCGAAAAATTTCGCATCAACGCCAGCAATCAGCTGAGCCGCTTTTTCGGTCGTAGAAAAATTATTACAAACATCTTCTACGATAGCAACGTGGTCGCCAGGATAAATTTCATGGCGATTAATAATCAGTTCCGAAATCTCCTTTAAACCATTTTCCGGATCAGCCAAGGCAGTAATTTTCTTCTCGGCAAAAACAACGCGACAATCGAGCAAAATTCCGAGATGCGTAGACAGAATAATTCCTCCCATTGGCATTCCGATAACAACATCCGGGTTCGGCATAGGATCCCCGGGCATTTTTTCCCACATATCCTGCATTATGGCTCTGGCAAAATAATTACAAATGTCGGGATGTTGTTCGGCTCTTGCAAAATTGAAATAATCCGGACCAACATATTGCTTTTCGTTGCCAGCGTTATCTTTATATTTGCCAGCGTAAGCAACAAGTGGACCAATAATTTTTCCATTTTTATCTCTCGGACTTTCGTAGCATCCGCCACATTGCTTTAAAACATTTAAAGGATTTTCATCAAACACCTTCGTCATATTACAACCTCCACTATAAATACTATACTGTTTTTATTATTTTTAGAATGTTCTCTAATAATTTTACCTGAATTTTTATTTTTAATTATTTTTTTGTCTTTCTTCTAACCCCTCTTCAATCTCGGCATAAGCACGTCTAACTGCGTCCAGCCCGCCTTTAATTAAAGAAGTGCCCATAACAATCATATCAGCGCCGTTAGCTATAGCTTCCCTCGGCGTTGTTACTCTGACTTGACCACCCTTAGACTCTTCTGCAAAACGAATGCCGGGAGTGACAATGAGAAAATCAGGACCAAATTTTGCGCGAAGCATCTGTGCTTCCAGCGGAGAGCCTACTACACCATCTAAATTGGCGCCCTTAGCTAAAGCAGCTAAACGCATTACCAACTCGGGAACAGTACAGGTATAACCTATCTCTTTAATACCTTCCTGCCCCAAACTGGTTAAAACCGTAATCGCTATAGCCAAAGGACTAGCGGGCGATGAAGAAGTGGGCGGAAACGATTCATTGATTTTGTCTCTAACCATTTTCATCATTTTTGATCCACCAGAAGCATGCACATTAAACATTTCAACACCAAACGGCAGTATATGCATAGCTTCGGAAACATAATTTACGACCGTATCTGGCACGTCATGCCATTTTAAATCCAACCAAATTTTTGCGCCCTTCTGTTGCGCGCAACGCATTATCTCTTTTCCTCCGCCAACAAAAGCAGAATTAAATTTTACCCAACCGACATGTTCAGCCAAAGTATCTATAAGTTTATCAGCTGCCGAAAAACTATCTATTCGTCTGGCACTTTTATCACACGCCAACACTAATCTGTCTCTCAAAGAAAAAAGTTTATGTTTTTTCATTTTTTACAATTTTCCTCCTGCAAAAGTTATGGTTATTTTCTTCTCCCGCAATTTCTGCATCTAACCCCTGGGCGCATAAAAGCCTTGGCTGTTAGATTGTCAAAATATCTTTTCGACCAACCGTTTGTTAAACCAGCTTGGTCCCCACTACTACCTCTTCTAAACTCCATCTTACCTCTCGCCATGTTTCCTCCCTTCACGTAATAAATTTAAAAAGTTTATATGTTTCATCTATTGGACAATAAACATAAATGCTGCTTAAATTTTTTATCTCTTTAAAAACTTCTACATCTGTAAACGCTAACCGAATTAAATACTCCCTTGTTAATGGGATGGGAAAACAATAAAAACTACAACCATCGCAATGTACATATAATGAATGCGCCATAATAATACCTCTAAAATAAATTTTTAAAGACCAATTATTTTTCTATTTTAAAACCCAAAAAGAATAATCTCCTTGGGTTTTATTTTATCTAATTTAACCTTATTTTACTATTTTTGTCAACGACTTATCTAACCGGCACAGACACTGGCGCTCCCTTGGTATTATCCAAAGTGGCAATCCTTTGTTTTAAGCATTGATAACCAGCGTCATGCAACCAACGTGTATCCACATAAATTGATTTATCATTAGCCTGACTTTTATTTTCCGTCTTAAAGGTAGCACATAATTCGTAAGAATCTTTAGTATCAACTTTATAAACAAAAGCTACGCCGGTCACAGGATCAGTTAAATCGCTTTCTAATAAATAATAAGTTGAACCTCCATTTAGCAAAGCATTTAAATCAGCTGGCAATTTTTTATTTTCGCCATAATAAGCGTTAATCGCGTTATCAATCTGACTAAACTTATTAACAATCGCTTGATCAAATTTCTGATCACGAACTTTTAAAGGAGAGTCAATGAAGAAAAAAGCGCTGATTAAAGCAATAGCCACAATAGCCATTGAGCCGAAAAAATAGACTTTAATGATGCCATTATTTTTAGTAACATCTTCGCGTTTAATGTCATATAAATAAAAACTAAAAATCAACGCGGAAATTAAAATTGAACTTAAAGATTTTAGAATAAACTTAGTAGTTAATTCACCGTTTAAAAAACTGCCTACAGTAGCGATAAACCAGCTAATCATAACAATGGCGGAAACTAACAAAATAAAATAAGTTAGCCATTTTCTAACACCTGACTCTCGTTCTAGTTTCGCGCTTAACAAGTTTTTATTAATCAACCACATCATAGCGAAATAAATCGGCGCGGCCACAATAATTGCTGAAATAGCAAATCTTAAAACTTCTTGCATAAAACCGCCTGGCGCCAAAGTTAAATCATCAATAATAGTTTTATTAATAATCTGAAAAATTATCATACCCGTAGAAATTGATACAAAAACTAAAGACACAAGCGACAATAGGTAAAAAAACGCGAATTTAGCATTTTGTTTTTCCATAAGTTTATTTTGGGCGCAAATGAGAAATCTCACAATTGCGTCAAATTAGTAAATTAATATTATTTTAAAGGCAATTTTCTTTGCCTGTTTTTAACTATTCTAATAGCTAGTTTTTTACCGAGGTTAGTCAGTTTCACTTTATGAATAAACCATTTTTTAGCTGTCTTTTTACCAAAGGCCGTAATTAAATCCCCAGCGACTAGCGAGTCCAAACTTCTATGAATTATATCTTTAATAATTTTTTTATTTTTAGATCTTTTTTGATAAAAATCAGAAAATTCCACTGGCCTTGCAGCCTTGAAGTTATAACACTTTTCTAAAATAAATTTTTGCAACTTAGACAGCCGCATAAATTAGTCAGTTTTATATTCTCTATATAAATTATCTATAAGCTTAGCGATTGAATCATCTCCCGGAAAGTCAAAACCAGAAGAACAATCTTTACGGTCAAAAGTGCTACCTATCATAATATGAAATAAATAATATTTTCTTGCATTAGGATACTTTTTTTCAAGTTCATCGGCTAGATCACCTATCCTATCGTAAATTTCCGCCATTATATTTCTATCCAGATTATATAAAAAATCTATCTTTTTTCTGACCGCCTCAACTATTGATTCTTCATTCGATTGAATTTCCAATTTCTCTTTCATATAATTCTTTTTTATTCATGTTTTACTTTTACCCTGTTAAATATAGCGAGCTATTTAACGGGGTGAATATTTAATTCTCTTAATTGCTTTTCATTAACTTCGCTCGGGCTATCGGTCATTAAATCTTTGCCCTTACCGTCTTTGGGGAAAGCATAAATATCACGAATTGAATCTAGATCAAGCAGTACCATTAAAATACGATCAACGCCCGGGGCATTACCGCCATGAGGCGGAGCGCCGTATTCAAAAGCCCTGATCATGGCTCCAAATTTATTATCAACTTCTTCTTTAGTATAGCCAGCGATTTCAAAAGCTTTATACATTATTTCTGGTTCATGATTCCTAATAGCACCCGAAGAGGCTTCAAAACCGTTTAACACTAAATCGTATTGATAAGCTAAAATCTCTAACGGATCTTTGGTATTTAATGCTTCTAGGCCGCCCTGAGGCATAGAAAATGGATTATGCCCAAAATCAATTCTACCATCTTCAATCTCGGAATAATCATACATTGGAAAATCAACCACCCAACACCAAGCTGCTTTCGCGTTATCTTTTAAACCAAGCTTTAAAGCGCATTCATTTCTAACCGCGCCTAAACTTAAACAAGCAATTTTCCAGGTATCAGCGCCAAAAAATATTATATCGCCTGCTTTAGCGCCGAGTTCTTTAACAATTTTTTGCGCTAATTCATCGCCTAAAAATTTAACGATTGGTGATTGTAATTCGCCTTTTTCTTTTACGATAATATAAGCTAAACCTTTCGCGCCTTTAGCTTTAGCAATTTCGGTTAAATCATCAATTTCTTTACGGCTGAATTTTGCGGCGCCATCAACTTTAAGAGCATGCACAACTCCGTTATCTTTTATTGCATTTGCAAAAACACTAAAACCGCAATCTTTTACCATCTCGGTAATTGATTTAATCTCTAAATCAAACCTTAAGTCCGGTTTGTCCGTTCCATATTTTTCCATAGCTTCGCGCCAAGCAATTTGCTTAAAACGACCATCTTTTTGTAAGCCCACTAATTTTTTATTACTAAATTTCTCTGTTAACTCTTTCATCAACGGCTCCATTATTTTTAAAATATCTTCTTGTTCAACAAAGCTCATTTCCATATCTAACTGATAAAATTCGCCGTAATGCCGATCCATTCTTGGATCTTCATCGCGAAAACAAGGCGCGATTTGAAAATATTTATCTAAACCACCAACCATTAAGAGTTGTTTAAATTGCTGGGGCGCCTGAGGTAAAGCATAAAATTTTCCTGGGTAAAGGCGTGACGGCACTAAAAAATCTCGCGCGCCTTCCGGAGATGAATTGGCTAAAATCGGAGTTTGTATTTCTAAAAAATCGTTGATTTGAAAATATTTTCTTATATATTGAAAAAATTCATTTTTTATTTTTAACATTGTCTGCAATTTCGGCCTTCTTAAATCAACAAAACGATATTTTAATCTTAAAGCCTCATTAGCTTCTTCGCTTTTTTCTTCATTTAATTCAAACGGCGGGGTTTTTGATTTTGATAAAATTTCTATTGACTCGCATTCAATTTCAATCTCGCCGGTTGATAATTTCTTATTTATCATATCGTCTGGTCGCGGCGCGACTTTGCCTTTTATTTTAATCACCCATTCATGACGCAATTTATCGGCTTCAGCTAAAGCCTTGGCGCTAATTTTCGGATCAAAAGTTAATTGCGTTAACCCATAGCGATCGCGTAAATCAATAAAAATCAAACCGCCATGGTCGCGTCGGCTATGTACCCAGCCAGCTAGCTCAACAATTTTTCCAACATTTTTTTTAGTTAATTCACCGCAAGTATGAGTTCTAAGCATAAAAATTTCTCTAATTTTAGATAAAAAAACAAAAATTAATTAGTTCTTAACTAACTGTTTTATTCTTCAATATTAGCTTATTTTTTTAATTTTAGCAAGAAAAAATCGGCCTCTTATGTTGGGCCGATTAAATAAATACGATTTTAAATTTTACTTTTATTAGCTTAAATCTATCTGTTGTACTCCTTTTTCTCCATTTTTCACCCAGAGAGTGACGCCGGAATCTTCAACGAGTTTTCCCTTTACATATTCTTTAGCGTCAATCTCAGTGGTTGTACCAACGGGAAACGTCTGGGCTGAGCTATATTTTATAAAATATTCTTTTAAAACTTCTGGATTTCCATTCGCCATTAGCAGGCACCTCCTTTTTGCCAGGCTTATAGATTATAATTTAGTTTTTTATTTACTAACGAGGAAAATAAGTTATGCCTTTCCCATTCTTTTTGCTTATTGTAATAATTTCTCCGGTGGGCAATTTAACCCTCTTGCCAGAACTATCTTTTTTTATTACTTTTGCCTTTCCTCTTGCTATCATTCTATTTATTTTTTTTCTATGGAAAGGCACAACACCGCCGTTTTTGCTTCTTTCCGAACTCCTTTGATTATAGTGAAAACTCGCTGGACTTTCGGAAAGATTAGGCGCTTCTCCGTCTGACTGTTTATGCTCTTTTTTCCTTGCATTCCTTACTCCCAATCGGCACCCCTCCTTTCATTTTTTTATTTATAATATCCTTGAAAAGACCGAATAAAATTATCTAACTCTTTTTCTAAAACTTTATCAATTTTTAATTTTATTAATTCGCTTAAACTATTTTTATCAGCGAATCTTAGTATCTTAATCAAATTTGGCGAAATTGTCAATCTCTTATTACTAACTAAATTTTTCAAACAATTTAGGCAAACTATACCTCCGCGAGTAATATCAAAATAATTTTTTTGATCTGATATTTTTTTATGACAATGCAAACAATTAAATAAATCTGGTTTATAGCCTAAAATAATCATTAATTTATAAATATAGAATAATTCAATTAATCCCTCTTTATTATCCTTCAATTTTTTATCATTTAATATTTCGAGAGCTTCTTTAGTTAATAAAAAAATTTGCTGATCCGACACAGCTTCTTTAACCGAATAATTTAAAAATTTTATAATCCGCCCAGCGACCGTTAAAAGATTTAAATCATTTTTTATATTATAAAAAGCGCTTCGACTTATAGCGCTTCCGAGATAATCAAAATTTTTACCTTTAACCGCCATCGCTTCAACCAAATTAAACGGTTCAATATGAGGAGCGATTTTTGATTTTATTTTTTTTGTTCCGCGAGCTACTAATTCTAACTTCCCTCTTTCTCGACTATATAAAATTACCCGGCTGTCACTTTCGCGAAAAGCATAACGGTTTAAAATAATCGCTTCAAAATTATATGTTTCTTCCATATTATAATTTATCCAAATAACTTTGCAAAATTATCATAGCCGCTATTTCGTCTCGATTTGATTTAGTTTTTTTATCTCCCGGCAAAGCATCGGCCGCCTTACTAGTTAATCTTTCGTCCACTAATTCAATAGGTATTTTAGTTTTACTTTTTAATCCATTAATAAAACTATTATATTTTTCATTCGTAATTTCTAATTCAGAATTTGCAATTGATGATGGTTTGCCAATTATTATCATATCAATCTGTTCACTCTCCACTATTTGCAACACTTCACTAACATCTCCAGCTGTTTTAAATGGTGTAGCAATTTTAGTTTCGCTATCAGCTAAAGCTAAACCAATACGTTTTTCGCCCCAATCAACTCCTAAATATATTTTTCTTAATTTATTATTCATAACAATATTGTTTGATTCATTATATTTTTTAAAAAGTTTTTAAAGACTTATTCATATTTAGTTAATATTTCGTATCCGTTCTCTGTTACTAAAACTGTATGTTCAAATTGCGCGCTTAAACTGCCATCATTGGTTAAAATAGTTAAACCATCAGAACCATCTCTAATCTGCCAATCGCCAGTATTAACCATTGGTTCAATTGCTAAAACCATACCCGGTTTTAAAATTATTTTTTTGCTATAATTTAAATCATAATTTGGTATCTGGGGATCTTCATGTAATTCATAACCAACACCATGACCAACTAAATCACGCACTACGGAAAAATTATTAGCCTTAACATATTGCTCGATTGCTTTACCAATATTATTTAAACTATTGCCTGGCCTTATTTGTTTTATGCCTAAAATAAGCGCTTGTTTAGTTACTTTGATTAATTTTTGTGCTTCTCGACTAACTTTACCAACGGCCACGGTAGCCGCCATATCTGTATAATACCCTTTCTTAACTACAGACTTGCTGGTTAAAATTTCAGCATAAGCAGGAAATTCCATGCCCACATCAATATTAATAATATCGCCTGATTTTAATTCACGAGACGGCAAAGATGGCGCATGAACCACTTCATCGTTAATATTAGTGCATAAAACTGTGGGGAAAGGTTTATCATCTTTATCCGATTTAAAACCTTTAAAAGAAGGCCGACCGCCGGATTTTTTAATTAAAAAATCAGCCATTTGTTCCAAATGGCCCGTGGTTATACCCGGTTTAACTTCAGCTATTAATTGCTTTAATATCTGTCCTAAAATTTTCCCGCCCTGGCGCAGTAATTCTATTTCATTGTCCTTTTTTATAGTAATCATATTAACTTTAATGCTTTCAATTTTTGCATTATTTCTCCGTGTATTTTTTTAATCGGCTGTTCGCCGTCAATTTTTATAAGCTTACCTTGTTTTTGCCAATAGTCAAGTATTGGTTCGCCTTCATGGTGGTAAATTTTTAAGCGATGCGAAATCACTTTAGGCTTATCATCATTTCTAATAAAAAGTTTGCTGCCGCAAATATCGCAAATACCGGCGTTAATCGGAGGATTATAAACTAAGTGATATACCTTACCGCAAGCGCACATACGACGTTGACCTAAGCGCTGTTTAACTTCTTTATCGCTAACCGCCACTTCAATAGCATAAATTTTATCATTTTTCTTAAGCGTTTTTTTAAACAAATCTAAAAGCTGGCTCAATTGTTTTTTATTTCTAGGAAAACCGTCAAAAATAAAACCGAAGGCTTTTTGCTTTAAATCATGCTCAACTAATTTAACAGTTATTTTATCAGGCACTAATTTGCCGTTTACAATATATTTTTCTACCATTTTACCTATTTTAGTTTTAGCTGAGATTTCAGAGCGAAATAAATCTCCGGTAGAAATTTTTTTCCAATTAGTAATTTTTGCTAACATTTCGGCTTGGGTGCCCTTACCTGATCCTGGCGGTCCGAAAAAAATAATAACATTTTTTGGCATAATAATTAATTTGTCTAATAATTTATATTTTTAAAGCCTTTTTATAAACCTAGGGGCTTTACTCCTCCTAAAGACGGTCTAGAAACTGAGCTATCAGGTAATTTTTTATTATAATTTGCAGCGAAACCAACCGTCGCTTTTTTTATTCCTAAATCTTGCGCGATACCTTTAACGCCAGAACTATAAGTTTTACCAACCGCCCCAGCAAAAGGCTTTGTCTTCTGCCCGCTATCACCTCCGGTCAAAAAAGAATCGTCTATTTGCTTTCTGTTTTTTAAATTTGCTTTAATTTGCTTATTAGATATAAATACTACTTTACCTTTAATTTTTATAATTTTCCCGTCTTTAGGAGATAATCTTTGTTTTAAGCCAACGGCTGTTTTATTTTGAGTAGCTAATGAGCCGCGACCCAAATGTTTTAGTACTTCTTTTATTTCTCTTCTATCTTCTTTATTTATTGTTTTATCTTTAGCTCTAATTTTAAGCCAAGCGTCTCTTTGCTGCAATCTCGAAAGTCCACCCCTCCGAATTGCTCTCTGTACGGTCGGATTTTTTATCCTATCAATAATAGCTTTTTGGTTGTCCCGCAAATTGCGCAAGCTGCCGTATCTAGTCGCGCCGCTTAATTTTCTTTGAAAACTTCCTGGCCCTATTGTAGCTTTAAAATTAATGCCTGGTTTTGGCAAATCCTGAATGCCCATATTTTTAAATTATTTTATTATTATGCTAGTTTTTTATTTTCCGCATGAGACTTATAGAAAAAATATCCTACTACACCGAAAGTTACCGTCGGTGACAGCCAACTTGGTATATGAAAACTAAAACTATCTAATATCATAATTATGCCTAAAAAAAGAATAGAATACATAGCGCCATTTTTCAAATAAGCATATTTTTTTATTCTTTCAATATTACCCATGGTAAGCTGGCGGACTACTAAAGCACCTATGCCATTGCCAATTAAAATCAAAGGTACAGCTAAAGTAAAAGCGAAAGCGCCTAAAACTCCATCAATAGAAAAAGTAGAATCGATTACCTCAAGATAAAATATTTTGCTTAAATCGGATAAATTTTTATTAGTTAAATCCTTTTCTCTTTGCTCAGCGTTTTGCTTAAAACCATGAGTAATAAAGAAAGCGGTTGAACCAACCACAGCGCCAAAAGCCATTAAAGGATTTCTATCTAAAGCTAGCCAAACTATAACAGCTAAAATTATAGAAATTATTGAATAAAACCAAACACCATTTTTATAAAAAAACCTTTCTCCGCGTAAACCGAAATTTTTTGACTCTAAAAATAACCAATGAAAAAATAAAAATATTAAAAATACTCCTCCGCCAACCAATAACATGGGTGATGACTTTTCTACGGCTTCGATAACTCTAGGGTCTGAAGAAAAAGTGGCAGTTAAAGCCTGAATCGGTCCAAGACCGGGAGTGGCTAACCAAACTATAAGCCAAGGCAGTAACCCCCTAACTAAAAAAACCGCTATAATTATACCATATAATAAAAACCAACGACGAGCCTTAGCGCCCATAGTTGAGAGAACTTCAGCATTAATAATCGCATTGTCAATGCTCGAAATTACTTCAAACAAACATAAACCTGCAACAATAAGAACAATTGAAAATAAATCCATATTATTTATTATAATATTAATATAATTTTATTATACCATAAAATTGACCAAACAAAAACCCCGCCTAAGCGGAGTTTTAATTGCTGATTAATAATTATTTTACATTCCTTCGTATTCTCTCATGGTCAACTGCGATTCAATTTGTTTAACGGTTTCAATAACCACTGACACCACGATGAGTAAAGACGTACCGCCGATAGTTAAAGATTGAATGCCTGTAAAATATCTTAAAATTAAAGGCAATATAGCGATAATACCTAAAAATAAAGCGCCGACAAATATAATTTTATGCGTAGTATTAGCTAAATATTCACTAGTATGTCTACCTGGCCTAATACCAGGAATAAACCCGCCTTGCTTTTGCAAATTTTCTGCAATCTGAGTTGGGTGAAAAATAACTTCTGTATAAAAATAAGTAAAAGCAAAAACTAACAAGAAATATAAAACCGCATAAACTAATTGATTTTGAAAAAAGCTAATCGTCCATTCTGCCGCGTTAGCAATAAAAGCAGTGCGAGCATGAATAAAAAATTGCGCAATCATTGGTGGAAAAATTACAACTGAGATAGCAAAAATGATCGGGATCACGCCGGCCATATTAACGCGTAAAGGCAAATGAGTTGAGGTGCCGCCAAACATTCTATTACCTCTAATCTGCCTAGCATATTGCACCGGCACTTTGCGCTGCCCTTCATTTACCACAACCACGCCAACTATAGTTATTAAAGCAATGGCCAAAAATCCTAAAATCATATATAGCTTTGATGGATCAAAAGTAACTATAACTTGCTGAGCAGTTTGTAAAACTCCAGAAACGATACCAGCAAAAATTAATAAAGAAATTCCGTTACCAACTTTCTTTTCAGTTATGAGCTCGCCTAGCCACATTAAGAAGATAGTGCCAGCGGCTACAGTTATAATCATAGCTAGCAAATTAAACGGACTAACATCACCTAAAATTGAATAAGAGGATCGGCGTAATAATGTAATCATACCGTAAGCTTCAAGTATGGCTAAAGGTACGGTCATCCAACGAGTCCACATATTAACTTTTTGACGTCCAGCCTCTTCCTTATTCATTTCTTCTAATTTAGGAATAATCATGGCTAAAAGCTGAAAAATAATTGATGAAGTAATATATGGACCAACGCCCATCATAACAATAGAAAAATTAGACATACCTCCGCCAGCGAATATATTCATGAGACCCAATATTTGATTAGAAGAAAAAAAATCTTTTAACGCTTGAGTATCAACTCCAGGAACCGGAATATGCGCGGCTAGCCTAAAAATAACTAGCATACCCAAAACAAAGAGTATGCTATTTCTTAAATCTCGCGCTTTCCAAATTTGTATTAACTTATCGTACATATTATTAAATCTGCAATAGAAAATTTTATAGATTTAGCTCTTTACAATTATAACACTTTACCGCCCATTTTTTCAATCTGCGTTTTAACGCTATCGCTCAATTTAACGCCTTCAAATTGTAAATTTTTTAAAGATAACTTGCCTTGACCTAAAATTTTTATTTTTTCTTGAACAGTCTGCACTAAACCAGCTTTAAATAAACTATGAGCGTTTATTTTATCGCCAGCAGAAAAATTGGTATTTAAATCTTTAAGATTAACAACTTGATTTTTAGGTTTAGCCGATTTAAAACCACGATTTTTTGGAGTAGCGGCTAATATTTGTTTAAAACCTAATCTTCTTAATTTATTTCTACCGCCAGTTCTTGATCTTTGACCTTTTAACCCTCTAGTACTATAAGAACCATGGCCAGAAGCATTGCCTCTGCCAATTCTCTTTTTCCTTCTAACTGAACCGCGCGCTGGCTTAATTGTATGTAATGATAAAGACATATTTTTATTTTAAATTCTTTTCTTGAACATGGTTATATTTATTTTCATGCTTAATCGGTCTCTTTAAATTTTTTAAAGCTTCAATTGTGCATTTTACATTATTAACTTTATTGCCGGTACCTAAAATTTTACAAGTAATATTTTTTATACCAGAAAGTTCTAAAAGAACTCTGACGGCGCCGCCAGCAATAATACCTCTACCCTTTTTAGCTGGTTTAAATAAAATTTTAGCCGCGCCTAATTTTTGGTAAACTTCATGAGGAATAGTTTCGTTAACAATCGGGATATCAATAAATTCTTTTTTAGCTTTATTAACGGCTTTAGTCACGGCGCCGGTAACATCCGCGCCCTTAGCTAAACCGATAGCGACTCTGCCTTTTTTATTACCAATGGCCACACAAGCTCTAAAGCGCATTCTTTTACCTCCAGCCATAACGCGGGTAACGCGAGCAATGTCAATCATTTTTTGTTCAAATTCCTCCGGCATACCGCTATCCCTACCTCGACCGCCAGGCCTTTTACCTTTAAAATTTCTTTTTCTGTCAGAAGCATCATTATGCCTTCTGCCTTCAACGGTTGACGTTGGCATAGCATTAACAACCTTAGCTTCCGCTAAAGGCGTAGCTTGATTTCCAATATTCTCTTGTTGTTTTTTTGTATCTTCCATATAAATTAATATCTTTTTAGAATTTTAAACCGCCTTCACGAGCGCCTTCAGCCAAAGCCTTTACTCGGCCATGATATTTATAACCGTTACGATCAAATACAACCTGGCTTACACCTTTAGCTATAGCTTTAGTGGCAATTAATTTTCCTAATTCTAAACTTACGGCAATTTTTTTCTCTTTCTTTTTTATTTCTCCAGCGCCAACCGCAACTAAAGTTTTGCCAATTTCATCATTTATAATTTGGGCGTAAATTCCGCGGTTAGATCTAAAAACGCTTAACCTCGGGCAAGCAGCCGTGCCGGTAATTTTAGCTCTAACTCTATTTTTACGTCTAAATCTTTTATTTTGTTTAACTTTATTAATATCCATATTTCAATAGTTTTTATCAAGTTAAAATTTAATGGCCGTAGGGTTCTACTCGCTATTAAATTTTAACTTGATACGTTATATTTTTTGTTTATCCCGCTTAAGCGGGGAAAGTATTGAAAACTTTTTCTAAAAAAGTTTTCAAGGGTTTTTATTTTTCCGCTTTGCCTGCAGTTTTGCCTGCTTTACGTCTTAATATTTCATCGCTATATTTAATACCTTTACCTTTATAAGGCTCTGGTTTTCTAATTTTTCTAATTTGAGCTGACACTTCGCCAACTAGTTGCTTATCAATACCATTAATAATAATAGTATTGGCTTGAACTTCGGCTTTTATGCCAGCTGGTAATTCATAAATTACTGGGTGCGAATAACCGACATTCAAGGTTAATTTAGACCCGCTAACCGCCGCTTTATAACCAACACCGTTAATTTCTAATTTTTTAGTATAGGTTTCATTAACTCCAACTACCATATTTTTAATCAAACTTCTAAACAATCCCCACAAAGCTTTGTCTTTAGAAATAGTTTGATCAGTAATAGATAATTTTACTTCTTTTTCAGTTATTTCTATTTTTATGGCTTCGTGCATTTTAGTTTTAAGTTCACCCTTGGGTCCTTTAACAATTATAAAACCATTCTCAAGTTTAGCCTGAGTCCCTACTGGCAATTCAATTGGTAATTTTCCTAATCTTGACATATATTATTTTAAAAATTTTAGTAAATTTCGCAAATTACTTCTCCGCCAATACCCTGCTTTTTAGCTTCTTTATTGGTCATTAATCCTCTTGGCGTAGAAATAATGGCTATACCTAAATTATTTAAAACTCTTGGCAATTCATCTTTGCTAGCATAAATCCTGCGACCCGGAGTACTTATTTTCTTTAAAGAAGTAATCATGGGTCGGCCATTTTGATATTTTAAATCAATTTTGATTTCATTAAAAATTGAACTTGAATTCTTTTTACCTTTTGTTTTAATAATTTCAACTTTTCCAACCCAACCGCCATCTTCTAATATCTTGGCTATGCCGTGCTTCATTTTACTCATAGGTAAAACAACCGTTTTGATGTTTACGGCTTGAGCGTTTCTTATTCTTGTTAGCATGTCTGCTATTGGATCTGTCATATTATGTTATAATTTAGTCTGTTTATTTTAAAGGTTTACCAACTTGATTTAGTTACTCCAGGAATATCAGTATTAGAGGCTAGCTCTCTAAAACAAATGCGACAAATACCAAAATCTCTCATAAAGCCATGGTTACGTCCACAACGCCAGCAACGTCTGACAATTCTAGTTGAATATTTTGGTTTCTTTTTTGATTTTACGATTAATGCTGTTCTTGCCATAAATATTATTCGGTTTTAAATACAAAACCCATTAATTTAAATAATTCTAAACCTTCTTCATAAGTTTTAGCGGTCGTAGAAAGACAAACCTGAAGACCGTGAACATTTTGCACTTCGTCAGCTTTAATTTCTGGAAAAGCAATATGTTCTTTAAAACCTACCGCTAAATTACCATGATTATCTACTTGCTTTGGATCAATGCCTCTATAATCTCTAATTCTCGGAAAAGTTATATGAATTAATTTTTCCATAAAATCATACATTCTTTGACCACGTAAAGTTACAGCCACACCGATAATCATGCCTTTTCTTGTTTTAAAAGCGGAAATTGACTGTTTAGCTTTAGTTTGGACTGGTTTCTGACCGCTAATTCTTTCCAAACTGCTAACTACACTTTCTATAAAATTTTTATCTTTAGCATTTCTTCCCACGCCAGCATTAATTACTACCTTAGTTAACTTAGGTACAGCCATTATATTCTTATAGCCAAACGCCTCTATCATTTTTGGCACTATTTCTTTTTTGTATTTTTGCTTTAAATCCATATAAATTAATCTATTACTTGATTACATTTTTTACAAACTCTAACTTTCTTTTTTTGTTTAATATTATTTTTAGTAACTTCTAAATATTTAAAAGCGACTCTGGTCGGTTTATCACATTTTGTACAAACCAACATAACATTTGATAAATTAATCGGCGCCGGGAATTCTATTCTTTGTCCTTTTTCTCCCTGCTTTCTTGGGCGCATATGCTTAACTAGAAGATTTAAGCCTTCTATACTAGCTCGATTAGCAGATTGAAAAACCTGCAAAACTTTACCAGTTTTACCTTTATCTTTACCTGCTAATATTTTTACTTTGTCGCCTTTCTTTATATTCATAACTTTATAATTTATAAAACTTCAGGGGCTAACGAAGCAATCTTTAAAAATCCCATTTGCTTCAACTCTCTAGCAACCGGGCCAAAAATTCTTGTACCCTTTGGTTCCTTTTTTTCTTTATCAATAATAACGCAAGCGTTTTCATCAAAACGAACATAAACTCCGCTATTGCGCCTAATTTCTTTTTTAGTTCTTACAATTACGGCATGAACTACATCACCTTTTTTAATGGCGGCATGAGGCGCGGCTTTTTTAACCGCTGCGGTAATAATTTCTCCGACATGAGCATAGCGCTTTTTATATCCACCTAACACCCTAATACACATAACGCTTTGGGCGCCGCTATTGTCTGCAACTTTTAATATTGTCTGTACTTGTATCATAAAATAAAAACTAATTACTTATTAATATATCATTCGCCATCTTTTGTCTTTACTTAACGGGCGGCATTCTATAAATTGTACCTTATCTCCAATTTTATACAAATTCTTTTCATCATGTACTTTATACTTTTTGTTAACTTTATATCTTTTTTTATAAATCGGATGGACTTTTATTGATTCAACGGAGACTACTCTGGTTTTACTCATTTTATCACTAACAACCACACCATTAAACTTTCGTTTAATAATATCTTTTTTAGAATTGTTTTTCTTAATATCTGCCATATAATTAATTTTTCTTGCTTAATAATGTTAAAACTCTAGCAACTATTTTTTTTATTTGCCTAATCTCTCTGACATTTTTTAACTGTTTATTTGCATCCTTAAAACGCAAATCTCTTAATTTATCTCGAGATTCTCCTAAAAATTGCTTTAATTCTTTTTCGGTTTTAGTTTTTAATTCTTTAAAATCCATATTTATTTAATTGAAAATTTACATTTAACTGGTAATTTATAAGCAGCCATTTTCATAGCTTCTTTAGCTATCTCTTCGCTAACGCCAACCATTTCAAACATTACCATGCCTGGTTTAACTACGGCAACATAATGATCAACCGCGCCCTTGCCTTTACCCATAGGAATTTCGCCGCCTTTAGCCGTTACTGATTTGTCAGGAAAAATTCTAATCCAAATTTTTCCGCCCTTTTTAATATATTTAGTTAAAACTTTTCTGGCTGCTTCAATTTGTCTTGAAGAAATCCAACAAGCCTCTAAACTCTTTAATCCATAATCACCAAAAGCAACATTAATCATGCGAGTGGCTTTTCCGCCCCTTCTGCGTTTATGCATTTTTCTCCATTTTGTTTTTTTTGGCATTAACATATTATTTTTTCTCCCCTACGATTTCGCCTTTACCGGCTTCTTCTTTTTTAAAAATGTCTCCCTTATATATCCAAAGTTTTATACCAATCGCTCCATAAGTAGTTCTAGCCGTAGTTTTAGCAAAATCAATATCAGCTCTTAAAGTATGCAAAGGGATCTTGCCTGAAGTTAACATTTCGGTACGAGCAATTTCCGCTCCGTTAAGACGACCGCTAATAACAACCTTTACGCCTAAAGCGCCGGCTCGTTCAATTTTATTAATCGCTTGCTTAATAACGCGTCTAAACGGCATTCTCTTTTCAATATCAATCGCCATGCCTTGAGCAATAATCATGCTACTTAAATTCGGCCTATCAAATTCTGTAATATTCAAATTTATATCATTTAATCTAAAATTCTTTAAAAATTTATCATGTAATTCCTTTTTTAAATCTCCGGCTCCGCTGCCGCCACGACCAATAATAATTCCTGGCTTGGCCGTAAAAATACCGACAGTAATTTTATGGCCGCCTCTTTCTATCTCAACTCTATCCAGTCCAGCTTCACGTAATTTATTAAATAAAAACTTTCTAACTTTAACGTCCTGCTCTAAATTCTTAATCATATTTTTTCCAGTAGCAAACCACTTAGACGGCCAAGTCCTGGTGATATTCAATCTTATAACTTTTGGATTTACTTTGTGTCCCATATATAACTTTTTACAATTAATTATCCGCTTTTGCGTCTAAATATTTTAGTGGTAAAACCTTTACCGCCTTCAATTTTAGCATGCCCGCCTCTGCCTTCCATTCTTGGATCAACTATAACTTTACCTTTTTCTTTCTTATTATCATCTTTAGGTTCGGTAGTTTCTTCTTTAATTGATTCTTTTAATTTAACAGACGCTTCTTTTTTAGGTTGTTCGCCCAATTTTACCGGTGCGGCAATCTCTTGTTTTTTAGTCTTTACAGTTTTTGATTCTTTAATCTCGCCTAAAACTAAATTAATGTGGCTGGTCTTTTTTATAATTGGCGTAGCTCTGCCATGCGCCCTAGGCATTGAACGTTTTAACGCCGGACCCTCGTCAACTTTTATTTCTTTTATAAATAAATTATCTTTAGCCAATTCAAAATTATGCTCAGCATTAGCTACGGCTGATTTAATTAAACAGGCTACCGGTTTGCTAGCTATCTTATTAATAAACTGCAATTGATTTAAAGCTTTCTCAACTGGCATGGTTTTAATAAGATTAGTTACCAAGCGTACCTTTCTTGGAGACATTCTGATAAATTTTACTTTAGCTTTAACTTCCATATTATAAATAAATTCTAAATTATATTATTATTTTCCTGCCTTAGGAGCCGGAGCGGCCGTAGCGGCTTTAGCTTGATCTTTAGCCATTTTACCGCCATGGCTAACAAACTTTCTAGTCGGAGAAAATTCCCCTAATTTATGTCCAACCATATTTTCTACTACAAATACTGGAATATGTTGCTTACCATTATGCACACCAATCGTAAAGCCTACCATTTCTGGCGTAATCGTACAAGATCTATCCCAAACCTTAATAATAGTTTTATCGCCAGGGCGTAAAGCTTTTATCTTTTTTAATAATCTTTCGTTTATGTATGGTCCTTTTTTAAGTGATCTGGACATATATTATTGATTTTAAATTATTTCTTTCTTCTTTGAACAATTAATCTATTTGATCTTTTCTTTGGTCTTCTGGTTTTAACGCCTAAGGCTGGCTTGCCCCATCTTGTCTTCGGATGTTTTAAACCAATAGATTGTTTACCTTCACCGCCGCCATGTGGATGATCAACTGGATTCATGGCTGTGCCTCTTACGGTTGGTCTAATACCTAATAATCTTTGTCTTCCGGCTCGGCCTATAACAATATGTCTTCTATCAGGATTACTAACTTGGCCAACGGTACAAAGACATTCTTTATTAACTAATCTAATTTCTCCTGAAGGCATTTTGATTTGTACATAGTTACCTAAAGTTCCCATGACAAATACTAAATTGCCGGCGCTGCGAGCTATTTTAGCGCCTCGGCCTGGCTCTAATTCTATATTATAAACTTCTATGCCCGGTAAAATAAATTTAATTGGCATAGCATTACCGGTTTTTATTTCAATCTGATTTTTTGAACTTAATATTTCATCGCCGACTTTTAAACCTAAAGGCATAATAATATATCTTTTCGCCCCATCTTTATAATTTACTAAACCAATGCGAGCGCCGCGATTAGGATCATATTCAATAGACATTACTTTTGCAGGTATATCAAATTTATCGCGTTTAAAATCTATCTGGCGAATATATCTTTTAACTCCGCCGCCTTGATGTCTAACCGTAATTTTGCCTTGGTTATTTCTTCCGGCTTGGCCTTTTCTTATAATAATCAAACTTTTTTCCGGTTCGGTTTTTGTAATATCTAAAAAATCATCGAAAGTTGCCGATCTTCTGCCTGGTGATGTAGGTTTTACTTTTTTTATTCCCATATTAATTTAATTTATACACCTTCGTAAATTTTAATAGTCTGACCTTTTGGTAAAGTTATAATAGCTTTTTTCCAATCTTTTCTTTTACCAGTAACTCGACCGTAACGCGCCTTTTTACCGCTCATTCTAATCACATTTACGCCGACTGGTTTAATGCCATAAATTTCTTTAATAGCTTTAGCTACTTCAATTTTATTAGCATTTTTAGCTACAGCAAAAGCATATTTATTTAAAGCTCCTAAATCGCTTACCTTTTCCGTAACTAAAGGTTTCATAATTATCTTATAGGCGTTGCCGTGAACTGTTTTTTTTATAACGCCTTTAGCTGATTGCTTAACCTTTTCCGTTTCAACCCCGCCGTATAAATCTTTCATGCTCTTAGCTTCAACTTCTATTTTTTCATTTTTTTTATCATTACTAACCTTGGCAGTTTTTACCGCTGATTGTTTTTTTTCTTCAGTTTTTTTATTAAATAAACCCATAGTTTTAATTATTTACCATATCTCTCGGTTATTTTTTCAACCGCTGCTTTATTTAAAATTAAATTTTTATATTTCAATAAATCAACTATATTAATATTTTCTGTATTTATTAACTTAACGCCAGGTAAATTTCTAGCTGAACAACTTAATTTTTCATCACCCTTATCAACAATCATTAAAAAGCTTCGTTTTACTTCTTTCTTTTTAGTATCAGCTTTAGTTTCTTTTTTCTTTGATTTTAAAATTTTAGTTTCAAAACCAGTAATAATTTTATTAAAAACTTTAGTTTTAAATTCAGTAATTTCTAATTTATCTAATATAATAAAATTATCGCCAGCCGCTTTATCAGACAAAACCATAAGCAAAGCGTTTTGTTTCATTTTCTTATTAATTCTCTTTTTAAAATTTCTGTCGTTTCTCGGGCCGAAAGTTACGCCGCCGCCAATCCAAATTGGAGATCTAGAAGAGCCATGTCTAGCTCGACCAGTGCCTTTCTGGCGCCACGGTTTTCTGCCACCGCCCCTGACTTCACTTCTATCTTTAGTATGAGCAATAACCTGTCTTTCGTTAGCCATCTGAGTCGTTACAGCTTGATAAACCAAACTATTATTAACTTTCATACCAAAAACTTTTGGCGAAAGTTCCATTTCCCCTGTAGCTTCAGCATTTTGATTATAAACTTTTATCTTGATTGACATAATAATTAAGCTTTTTTATTTTCTTCAACTGGCGCTTCTGCTTTTTTTTCTTCCACCGCTTCAATTTCAGTTTCGGCAGTTTCTTCAACTTTAACTTCTGGTTTAATTTCTTCTACCTTTTCTATAATCGGTTGAGCAATTTTTAATTCACCGTCTCCAGAAATTAAAACTAAACCGTTTCTCGCGCCTGGGACAGCACCGCTAATATATAAAATATTATTTTCTTTATCTATTTGAACAATTTTTAAATTACTGACAGTTGATCTAGCATTACCCATACGGCCAGGCATTCTTAAGCCTTTAAAAACGTGTTGCGGTCCGCCAGCGCCGATTGATCCGCCAGTTCTAACCTGATCTTTAGTACCATGAGTTTTATTATGGCCATGAAAATGATGCCTTCTAACACCACCCTGAAAACCTTTACCTTTCGAAGTACCGACTACTTTTACCGTATCACCGACTTCAAAAGTATTTACTGAAACTATATCTCCAATTTTTAAATCTTTAATTTCGTCTCTAAATTCACGTTCATATTTTAAATTAGTTTTTCCATTTTTAGAAACAATTCCAGCTTTCTTTAAATGACCAAGTTGCGGTTTTCTAATATTTTTCTCTTTCTTTTCACCAAAACCAAGCTGAACGGCGCTATAACCATCTTTAGCAGTATTTTTTATCTGTACTACTGGACAAGGACCAGCTTGAACCTTGGTCACGGCGACTACTTTTTCGCCTTGCCAAACCTGGGTCATTTCAATTTTTTTTCCTATAATAAATTTCATATTTTTTAAAACAAAAACTGGGTTGTTCAACAAACCAGTTCCAAGCCGCGCCTTAGGCGGTTAACTTAAATTAATTTCTATAAATAAAGAATTTAATTTTAACTGATATTTTGTTGAATTTTACCTCACTATTATACTAATTTTCATTCAAACACTTTCCTTAAAGGAGTTGTCTAAACGATTCTTAGCATATTATATAAATATACAATCTACATTTTAATTTCTACATCAACTCCGGCCGGCAATCCAAGATTAGTCAAAGATTCTATAGTTTTAGCCGTTGGTTCAATAATATCCACTAATCTTTTATGAACTCTAATTTCATATTGATCCCTGGAGTCTTTGTGAACAAAGGTTGAACTGTTAACTGTATACTTTTTCTTTTCCGTTGGCAAGGGTATGGGGCCATAAATCTGGGCTCCGGTTCTTTGCGCGGTATCTATAATATTCTTGGTCGACTGGTCAATAATCTTGTGATCAAAAGCTTTAATTTTAATGCGGATTCTTTGTTTAGAATCTTCATTGGCTTTTGGTTCTGATTTAACCTCTGCCGCTACCGTTTTCTTTTTGTCTTTAACTTCTGTCATGTTTCTTAAATTTTAAAATTAAAATGTTTTAAAGATTAATGTATTAAATATACATTACAACCCAGCTCTTCGTAAAGAGCTGGGCTAAATGCTTACTTAATAATTTTAGTTACTACGCCAGCGCCGACGGTTCTACCACCTTCGCGAATAGCGAATCTTTGTTTTTCTTCCAAAGCCACCGGAGAAATCAATTTAATTTTTAAATTGACTGTATCGCCAGGCATAACCATTTCGGTACCTTCTGGTAATTCAACTTCACCGGTAACATCGGTTGTGCGGACATAGAATTGAGGTTTATAACCTTTGAAAAATGGCTTGTGTCTGCCACCTTCTTCTTTGGTTAAGATAAAAACTTCAGCGTCAAACTCAGTATGTGGAGTAACAGTACCTGGTTTAGCTAAAACTTGACCTCTTTCAACTTCATCTTTTTTAGTACCTCTTAAAAGCAACCCAGCATTATCGCCAGCTTGTCCTTGGTCTAAAGATTTGTTGAACATTTCCACGCCGGTAACTACGGTTTTCTGTGTGTCTTTTAAACCGACTATTTCGACTTCTTCGTTTACTTTAATTACGCCTCTTTCAATTCTACCGGTAACCACGGTACCACGGCCTTCAATTGAGAAAATATCTTCGACTGGCATTAAAAATGGTTTATCAGTATCGCGTTTTGGTTCTGGAATATAATCATCTAAAGCTTTAGCTAAATCCATAATTGCATTACCATATTCACCGCTAGGATTTTCTAAGGCTTTCAAAGCTGAACCTCTGATAATTGGGGTGGTATCGCCAGGAAATTCATATTTCTTTAATAAATCGCGAATTTCCTCTTCGACTAAATCAATTAATTCTTTATCTTCAACCATGTCGCATTTATTTAAGAAAACAACTATATAAGGTACACCGACCTGTCTGGCAAGCACGATGTGTTCTCTGGTCTGAGGCATTGGTCCGTCAGTAGCCGCTACCACGAGTATGGCTCCGTCCATTTGAGCCGCGCCGGTAATCATGTTTTTAACATAATCGGCGTGTCCAGGACAATCAACGTGAGCATAATGTCTTTTTTCTATTTCATACTCAACGTGACAAGTAGCAATAGTAATACCACGAGCCTTTTCTTCTGGAGCCGCGTCAATCTGATCAACATTTTTTTCAGATGACTTAAAGCCCTTACTCTTTAACACCGCTAACATAGCGGCAGTCAAAGTTGTTTTACCATGATCAACGTGGCCGATTGTGCCGACGTTAACATGGGGTTTTGATCGTTCAAATTTTTCTGCCATATTTATTTTTCCTTAACGGCCTCTAATCCACATATCTGCGGACAGAGTTATTTGCCCTTATATTTAAATAAGGCGGGCTCCCAGCCGTCTTTATTATTAATTTAATTTATTACTAATATAATTAAAATGCCAATTCTTCTAAATATTGTCTGTCTTCTTCAATTATTTCTTCGGCATTAATTTTTCTTCTTGATGGAATTGACCAACTTTTATTAAACTTTTTTGTTACTTTTTCAAAGCCTTCTTCTTTATTCGGTAATTCTTTAAAATAATCTGGAATTATACCAATATTTTCTTCTTCTGTCTGGTCGCTTTTCCAAATTGCAATGTCGCGATTTATTTTATCAAGTAAATCATCTTCTGTCAAGCCTCTAACTTCACTCTTGCCTAAAACTAAATTTTCGTAATCTTTTAATGACATTACGACAAACACATTATCCGGTTTTGAACTATCAACAACAATTAATTTGTCGCCGGTTTTTCTTGCTAAATTTATCGCTTTTTGCAATTGATCCTGCATAAGGGATGTTGAAAATTATATAGAATATTTACATTATATATTCATTTTCAGCTTTATGTCAATTAAACTAGCAAATCAAAAATTTATTTTTACTTTTTCTCTTTTCCACCGATAATTTCTTCGGCAACATTTCTCGGTACTTCTGAATAATAAGCAAATTCCATACTATAGCTAGCTCTACCTTGAGTCATTGATCTTAATTGTGTGGCATAACCAAACATCGCGGCCAAAGGAACTTTAGCTTTAATAAACTTAACATTAGCTCGGTCGCCCATTTCTTCAATTTGCGCTCTTTTAGAATTAAGGTCGCCAATAACTTCACCCATAAATTCTTCTGGAGTTACCGCTTCAACTTTCATAATTGGTTCTAAAATAATCGGCGTAGCTTTACGGCAAGCTTCTTGGAAAGCCATAGAGCCGGCGATTTTAAAAGCCGCTTCAGAAGAATCAACCTCATGGTAAGAACCGTCAAGCACGGCTACCTTAATATCAACTATGGAATAACCCGCTAAAATACCTTTATCTAAAGCCTCTTTAACGCCTTTTTCAATCGCTGGTATATATTCACGTGGGATTGATCCGCCTTTAGTTTCATCCTTGAATTCAAAACCTTTACCAGCTTCATTTGGTTCAACTCTTAGCCAACAATGGCCGTATTGACCGCGACCGCCTGACTGTTTAATATATTTTCCTTCAGCTTCGGCAGTTGCTTTAATGGTTTCACGATAAGCTACTTGCGGTTGTCCAACATTAGCTTCAACTTTAAATTCTCGTTTCATTCTATCAACGATAATATCTAAATGAAGTTCGCCCATACCGCCAATAATAGTTTGCATGGTTTCTTCATCGCTCCTAACTCTAAAAGTTGGATCTTCTTCAGCTAATTTTGATAAAGCCATACCCATTTTTTCCTGATCAGCTTTAGTTTTTGGTTCAATAGCAATATGAATAACTGGTTCAGGAAAAGTAATAGATTCTAAAACTAACGGTCGACTTTCATCGCATAAAGTATTACCTGTGGTCGTGCCCTTTAAACCAATAGCGGCTGCAATTTCTCCAGCATATACTTCCTGCACTTCTTCGCGATGATTAGCGTGCATTCTAACGATACGACCAATTCTTTCTCGATTTCCCGTAGTAGTATTTAAAACGTAAGAACCTGATTGCAAAACTCCGCTATAAACTCTTATAAAACAAAGTTTACCAACGTAAGGGTCGGTAGCAATTTTAAAAGCTAAAGCCGCGAAAGGTTCGGCATCAGACGGTTTAACTTCAATAAATTTTTCTTTATCATCAGGATCAAAACCGCTAATCGCTGGCACGTCGAGTGGCGACGGTAAATATTCAGCTACCGCATCTAGTAAAAACTGCACGCCTTTATTTTTTAAAGCGCTACCGCAAAATACTGGCACAATTTTATTGCCAATAACAGCAGTGCGCAATACTTTTTTTAAATCTTCAACCGCGATTTCTTCGCCGGATAAATATTTATTCATTAAAACTTCATCATTCTCAGCAATCGCTTCAACTAACTTCGCGCGATATTCTTCAACTTTATCTTTCATATCAGCCGGCACTTCAGTATCTTCCCATTTAGTGCCCAAATCATCAAGATAAACACGAGCTTTTCTTTCAAATAAATCAATTATACCCTTAAACTGCGCTTCAGCGCCGATTGGCAATTGAACCGGATAAGCGTGTTTAGTTAATCTTTTATGAATTGACTCTACGTCATTATAAAAATTAGCGCCCGTGCGATCCATTTTGTTAATAAAAGCAATGCGAGGCACGTGATATTTATCAGCTTGATGCCAGACCGTTTCTGATTGCGGCTCTACTCCGGCTACGCCATCAAATATAACTACGCCGCCATCTAAAACTCTAAGAGAACGTTCTACTTCGGCCGTAAAATCCACATGTCCTGGAGTATCGATTAAGTTAATACGACAATCTTTCCAAAAACAAGTAGTGGCCGCGCTAGTAATAGTAATGCCGCGTTCCTGTTCCTGCTCCATCCAATCCATTTCAGCCCCGCCTTCGTGAACTTCACCGATTTTATGTTTTTTTCCGGTATAAAAAAGAACACGTTCGCTAACCGTGGTTTTACCGGCGTCAATATGGGCAATAATGCCGATATTTCTAGTTTTTTCTAACGAATATTCTCTAGGCATAATTTATATATATCATTATTTATTTTCTAAACTATCCTGTATCTGTTGATTATTTTTTTCTAAATTTTGATTAATAACTTTTAAATCTTCGGTTGCTTTATCTTTAATTTCTTTGTTTTGTTCAACTTGACCCTTTTTATTCATTAACCCAAAAGCAATTACGGCGATGATTAAAATAGCTACTAGTATAACAATTAAGCTAAAACCTCTTTGTTTAGCATAATTTAATGCCATATTTTTATCTGGCAAAATGCGCAAAAGCTTTGTTGGCTTCGGCCATGCGGTGGACTTCAGCTCTTTTCTTAACAGCCGCGCCTTCGCCTTTAGCCGCATCCATAATTTCCATAGCTAATTTTTCCGCCATCGGTTTACCTTTTCTGGCATGAGCCGCAGTAATAATCCAGCGACAACCTAAATTAAAGCGACGCTCTCCTCTAACCTGAAATGGAATCTGATAATTAGCGCCGCCAATACGACGACCGCGAATTTCCAATAACGGACTAACCTGTTTTAAAGCTTTATTAAAAACATGTCTAGGATCTTGCTTAGAAATTTCTTTAATAATATCTAAACAAGTATAGACAATCTTTTGCGCTACGGTTTTTTTACCACGCTCCATTATATAATTAATGAATTTGGCAATTTCCGCATCATTATATTTAGCGTCTGGTTGAATTTTTCTTTTTGAAACTGGTTTTCCTCTCATATATATTTTTTCTAAAAAAATTTTTAAAGGTTAGTTTAATTTTTTGGTTTTTTAGCTCCATAGCTAGAACGGCTTTGTCTTCGACCTTCAACTCCCTGAGTGTCATAAACACCGCGAATTACTTTATATCTAACGCCTGGCAAATCTTTGGTTTTGCCGCCTTTAAGCAAAACAATGGAGTGTTCCTGCAAATTATGACCAATGCCCGGGATATAAGCGGTTACTTCCATGCCGTTTGATAATCTTACGCGAGCAATTTTTCTTAAAGCTGAGTTAGGTTTTTTTGGTGTGGTTGTAGTTACTTTTAAGCAAACTCCACGTTTAAAAGGAGCTCCTTTTGCTAATTCTGTTCTTTTTCTATGCAAAGTATCCAATGTTGATTGCAACGCTGGTGATTTTGACTTAATTTTAGATGTCTTTCTGCCCTTACGGACTAATTGATTAAATGTTGGCATACTATAATTATAAATTTTTTACGAAATTCGTTGATAAACAAAACAAATCCCCAAAAGCTTAGGGATATGTAAAATTTAATTACTTACTTTAATTTAACACAAGAAATAAAAATGGTCAAGAGGCTTTTATCAACATTAAATCCCAACTATTAAGTTAAACAAAAAATTAATAATCGGTATGATTAGAGAAAAACCAAAAAAGACAAAAAGTAAGACAAAAACAAAGCCGAATTGCTCATATTGCATAAATTTCATCTGCCAGTTATAAGGTAAAAACGGCAAAAGCACTTTTGAACCATCTAAAGGCGGTATTGGTAAAAGATTAAATATCATTAATATTAAATTGATTTGCACTATAGCGGCTAAAAAACTAACCATTGTAACATTTAACCCTGGAACAAATCTTAAAACTAAACCAAAAAATAAAGCCGTAATTAAATTAGCTAACGGCCCGGCTAAAGCTACTTTAGCTACGCCATATTTTTGATCGCTTAAATTATAAGGATTAAACGGCACTGGCTTAGCATAACCAAAAATAAGCCCACCGCCCGTACCAATAAAAATTAAAGCCGGCATTACAATTGAACCCCAAATATCAATATGGGCAATCGGATTCAAAGTTAAACGACCGGCGTCGCGCGCCGTCGGATCGCCTAAATAATCCGCCATCCAACCATGCATATATTCATGAATAATGGCGGAAAATAAAATTATAATTAAAGCAAAAATCATGTCCATAGATTTTATTTATTACTTTAATTTTACCACATCTTGCCTTTTACATCAAAAGCTGTTAGTATGAAATATATAAAAATTAATTAAGAAATCATTATGGCAAAAAAATGCGATGTTTGCGGACGAGGTTCAACTAAAGACGCCTCCCGGTCCCATTCCAATATCAAAACCGTTAGAAGACAATATATAAATTTGCAAATAAAAAAAGTAAACGGCAAAAAACTCAATGTCTGCACTAAATGCATTAAGACGATGGCAAAAAAGAAAAAATAATTTGTTTAAATAAAAAAACAACCGATTTTAAATAAAAAAACAACCGATAATATTATCGGTTGTTTTTTTATTTCATTTTATTATTTTTTATCTCCCCGCCCCGGAGTAAGCAACCGCTCTGACAATGTTCCAGGCTAAAGCACTAACCGGGTTATGCCCATAAACCCACCTAAAGGTAGTAATGGCGATTCTCTCGTTATTAAGATTACGCGGTAACGGCATTAAACCATAGGCCATAACCATAATGGTGTTTTGGTCAATGTTGTTAGTCATCTCTGGGTTACGACCATAGACTCGGTAGAATTCTATTTTAGCCTGATTCTCTATATTAGAATTTCTTTCATTTGGCCATCTGCCATTAGCTATCTTTAGCGCGTCACTCCATTCGGCTTCACTGTCTGGCAGTCTAGAGTAGGCTCGGTAATATGAGTTAATGACTGCGGCTCTTTCGCCAGCGCCTAGTCTCAGGGTAGATAGTGTGCCGTAGACCATGAAATCATTGATAGTTAGTTTAGCCTCATTAGAGATAGTTTTATCTAAATCTAGAATAGTTTGGTATTTAGTTAATCCAGCTTGTTCTTTAGTAATATCAGCCTGGATACCTAGATGATTTAATAATAGACTAGTGTCTTTAGTAGCTAGAATTTTAGCTTCGTTTAGAATATTATCTAACATACTAATACCTGGGGTAGTAGTATTGGTTGAGTTACTAGTTCCATTAGTTGCTGCTGAGGTGGTATTGGTTGGGGTGTTAGTTTCGTTGGTTATTGGCGGGGTGATATTACTATTACCCTGATTATTATTTGACGCAGGTAGTGGTAGAACCGGACCCACACTGAGATTGGTATAGTCTATAGTCATGGCAGATAGAGTTGGGGTCTCTGTGCCATCAGTCGTGGCTAGAGTGGCTTTAACTTGCAGATATCTGTTACTCGGTGAAGTGATGGTTGAGCCAGAGATATCTGTCCAATCTGACCAGCTAGAATCAGGCGTAGGCGTATTACCGCTTCTGGTTTGATAGCTAATGCTAGTGTTGGTTGGAATAGTACTTTCAGCTGATAGAGTTTCCCATTTAGAATTGAGATTAGCGTCAAATATTTTAGAGGTGTAGACTCCGGAGCTAGGATAACCTGAGGCTAGGGTGACCGAATTAACTACTGGAGTAACAGAGGTATCGGTTGTAGATAGATTTAATTTATATTGTAGATATGTCTTACCAGTGGTGTCGGCGACAGGGCAACCGTATTGGTTGGTGCATTCGGAAGACCAGGAGTCCCAGGTGATGGGAGTTTCAATTTTAATCCAGTCGATTTCAAAAGAATCGTTATTGTTATCCCAGGTGCCAGTTTTCCAGTTAATATCAAAACCAATATATGAAAATGATTCATTGGTTGTAAACCGGAGAATTTCCCATTCATTGTTTTTCCATAAAGGATCAGAATTAGTCCACCAATCATCGTCAAACATATAGTCGTCATATGTTCCTTTTTCTTTGTTGCTATTAATTTTAACGCGCGCTTTAACAGTAGACCCAGCTGGGAAAGTCTGCCCTAGGTTAAACCAAAAATCTACCCACTGATCATCTCCATATGTATATGCCGTCGGATTAGAAAGTTCCATAGTTCCGTTAGATTCTTCCGCGTCATTAAAAGGTTCTCCCCATCCATAGTAATCGCCGACATATTCGGAGGTACTATTGTCGTCAAAATTATTTTCCCATATTACTTCATTTTCTCCTGCACGTGTTTGAATATTTATATTTGTATTTTCTGGTAAAAATGATTCGAAAGAAATATCACTTGTATAAATTGCCGAAATTTCTAAAGGTTGGCTGATAAATTCTCCTTGGTTGTTATATTCTTCATTGAGATATATAACAGAAAGACCGCTTGTAGTACTCACATACAAAAGATTATGATTAAAATCAATGAATGAATAAAAAACATCATTGCTAATGATAGCTGGATTGGAAGTTACTGTGTATATTTTTTTTACAATATCATCTGATGGGTCGATTGTTCCTTGGGTATTAATCACAGTTAAGCCACTTCCTCGACTACTTACATAAAGAAGATTGTTATCTGAATCAAGAAAAGAATGAGGAATACTTCCCTCTCCTATAGCAGGGGAAGTTGTATTCGTATATGTTTTTATCAATTCATCATCAGATGGATCTAAAGTTCCTTTAGTATTTATAACTGAAAGACCTCCCCCATAAAGACTTATATAAATAAGGTTATGCTGAGCATCAACGAAGGAATTAAATGCATCGTTATTGGCAATGGTAGGACTAGAGGTACTATTATATACAGTTAAAAGAGAATCGTCAGAAGGATCACTATTACCATGAGTATCTATAACGGAAACACCATTATCTCTAGTGCTTATATATAAGAGATCGTGGTCATAGTCATAAGAAATGTGATAAACACTCCAACCTGCCACAGGGAGATTTCTCACAAGAACATCATCGGAAGGATCAATTGTCCCATGGGTGTTGATAACAGAAACTCCACCTGCAACACCTACATATAATAAATTTTAGTAGAATCAAGAAAAGACCAACGAACATAATTGCCAACTATAGAAGGAGTAGATGAGGTAGTATATGTAATAACTAAAGTATCATCTGAAGGATCAATTGTTCCTTGAGTGTTAATAACAGAGAGACCACTCCAAGTATCCACATAAAGTAAGTTCCTATCATAATCAATAAAGGCATGTTCAACACGGTTATTTAGAATTGCTGGAGATGTGGAAGTAGTATACGTTGTAACAAGAACATCATCTGAAGAATCAACTGTTCCTTGAGTGTTAATAACAGAGAGGCCACCACCATTTATGCTTATATATAAAAGATTATGAATAGAATCCAAAAAAGAACTATAAATATAAACACTATCACCGTTGCCAATCGAAGGAGAAGTAGTATTTGTATATAAATAGCCTAATTTTTTTATTGATACTTCCCCACCATTATTATTAATCGTTACTATATCACTTGCCGGTGAGCTACCTGCATCAAAATCCTCTTTCGTCGTTTCTGTATATATATTCTTGTTTTCTTTAAGTTTGATGTCCCCTGGAGTTAGATTAATTTCTGTATTTACATCAGCTGTGCCAGCCTGCCAATCTGCATTAGAGGTCAGGGTCTGGGAACCAGTAGCGGCCATAGCTTTTGGTAATGGGAACTGGAAGAAGGCAAATTGAAAAATTAATATTAATAATCCTAGTTTTTTTATAGTTTTTTTTATAAAATTTTGTTTAATTATATTAGTTATTATTTATTATATTGTAACATATTTATCTAATAAAAAATAATTTCATAACATACCAACCTTTGTCTAAAAAACTAACAAAACTATACCGCCAACCAATAAACTTAAACAAACCAATTTAACTAACAAATGTTTTTCTTTAAAATAAACTTTGCCGGAAACTACTGTCCAAAATACGGCTGAAGACCTATAGGCTGATACAATTATTGAAGCCGGAGCAAGGGCATAAGCATAACTATTTACTAAGGACGGGACGGCGTTAATTAGAGTTTGAAAAATATATATTTTCTGTTTTAGAAAAGTAAAAGGATTTTCTTTGGCCTTAAAAAATGCCATGCCGGCTAAAAATGTCATCAAAATTAAATAAATAATAGTTTGTTCAGATGCTACGGAGTTATAATGCGTTATATCATATTTATATAGAGTGATGGTCGCTACTGCCATAATGGCAGTCAATAAAGACAACCAAGCGCCTTGCTTTTTTATGCCCTGATAGGAAAAAACTATAAATAAAGAAAAAATAATTATACTAATGCCGATAAATTGCCAAACATTTATTCTATAACCCAACAAAAAATCAACCATTAAAAGTAGAGGTATAGTTACAACTCTAATAAAACCAAAAGTGCTGCGATCGGTTATTTCGGTAGCCTTTAGGGCTGCGCAAGTTAATATAATTTCTAGCAACGCCCTAAGGCTGAGAGTTGGTAAAGAGGCTGGGGAAAAAATAAATTCTCGCTTAACAATATTTATTATGATAAAAAATATTACTACGGCCAGGCAATTTATCATACCAATACTGTAAACGCTAATTTTTTTTTGACTTAATTTAGCTTTAGTTATGGAATTAGCTATTTCGTCAAACAACGTGGAAAAAAATACTATAATTACGCCGAGCATAGATTATTTAACCTCTTTACCGTTATGGTTAGTAACATAAAAATAGATATGAACTAGGGTAAAAAGCAAGCTTAAAGTCATCGGGCCTAAAATAAAACCAATCGGACCTAAAAATACCGCGCCGCCAATAACAGAAAAAAGAACTAGCAGAGGATGTAATTGCATGCCGCGACCGATGAGTTTTGGGCTTAAAAAATTATCTATTAGTCCGACGGCTAATACGCCCCAAAGCAGTAGGCCAATCGCGGAAAATAAATGTCCGCTAAAATACATTAAAATAATAGCTGGAATAAATATTAACGAGGTGCCGATATTCGGAATTAAAGAAGATATGGCCGCGGCCGTGCCCCAAAGAATAGCGTTAGGCACGCCAAAAATTGTAAAACCGATAGTCGTTAGAAAACCTTGTAAAAATGAGATGGTAAAATTACATTTAATAACCGAGCTAATAGCCAGTTCGAGTTTATTTAAAATCATTTCATCGTCGTTATCATCTAGGGGGCTATATTTTACAACTGCTTGCTTAAGTTTTTGCCCATCTTTAAGTAAATAAAAAAACGAAAATAAAAAGATAAAGGAGGTTATTAGAATGCTGGCAAAATTAGAAAATAAACCGCCTAAATTCTGCAGCAACCAATTTAAAAATTCTTTTACGTATTGCCCGATATTAATTGAAAATTCTGGTGGCAAAAGAAAATAATGGCGAAAACTTTCGGACAAACTGTTAAAAATATTGATAAAATTATCCTTACCGCCATTTTCTATTAAGGAAACATAAAGTTGTCGCACTTCCTGTAAAATTCTTACGCCTAGAAAAGTCAATGGCGTTAAAATAATAACTATAACGACAAGCGTTGTTAAAAAAGCAGCTAAACCTTCAAAATTAAAACAATATTTTAATATCTTTCTATAGAGCGGATGAAATATAGTCGCAAAAATCAAGGCTAAAATAAAAACCGAAACAAATGGACGCAAAACATAAAATGACAAAACTGAGGTTAAGACGAGTAAAACCAGCAAAAAATAAAATTGCGGTTTTTGATTTTTAAATTCATTAGAAATTTTCATATATTTTTTGAATTATTTAATTTATTTAACAATTTTTCTCTGGTCGGGGCGCGCGGAATCGAACCGCGGCTACAAGACCCCCAGCCTTGCGTACTACCATTATACAACGCCCCGATAAATTTGGCATAATAAGTACCTACAGCAGCTACTATTTATTATATTACATTAGGCCAAATTATCAAAATGCGTTAAATAAAAAAAGCCGCATCCGTTAATAACGTTGCGGCTAATGATCATTTTAGACAAAAAAATGTTTTTCTTTTTTGCCTTTGCCGGCGGCTGAAACACCAGCAAAGTTATGGATTATACCAACTTTTTTTTCGTCTCCGATTTTACATGAATATGGCCTGACGTTGGCTGCGCCAAAACATTCATTTAATTTAGAAATTGTATCATCAAAAACTGCACCTTCTACAACGACTATACAATCTCCATCCTTATCACCGGAAAACACTTCAGCATTTCCCACAAGACTGTTAATTTTTGATCTGTCACAAGTAACTACTATTGCCTTCTTCATTGTATGCCTCCTTTATTTTTGTCTTGTCTTTCCTTTAAAATTGCTTTTACTATTTCAGCCTTTTTTGTATTACCGCCTTTACGGCAAGCGTCTAATACAAGATTAAGCTGAAGATTGTCCATGCGTTGCATTGATTTTTTTTCTTCTATTGCTTTCATACTTATATCTCCTGTTAATTACGTCCGGCAAGAATTATACCTCCGGATTTTTCTATTTTGTTGCATATTATTGCGCAATCACTGCCCTCCTCAACATCAACCAAATATCCTTTTTCCATTGGTCTAACATTATTAACTCCGTTGATTAATTTAATTTTTTTCAACGGATCCTTTTTCCTAAAACCAACTACAATTGTTTTTGTTGACATCCTACTATTCTCCTTTTAATTTTTTATTTTGTTTTTCCGCAAAGACGGCTATTCAAAAATCTGAATTACCAACTTCGCGGAAAAACTATTTTTTAAAGAACTGCATAAAAATAAAACCGACCCCTCTATAAGAGGAGCCGGTTCGTTTTCCCTAGTGAGTTTTAACTTTAGATCAATCAGCTAAAACACCACAAAAAACCGTTCTCCTCATGGAGCCGAAAAAGTAAAAGTAAAATGCAAAAGCGATTTTTTGTGTTGTCTTAATCATATTTATTAAAAAATGGTAGTTAGACTACCTGTGGATAATTATAGCAAACTTTAGGTAAAAATCAAGTCTAAAAAATGCTTAAATAAAATATAGCTAATTTTAAATAAAAAAAGAAGGGAGTATTTAAACTCCCTTTATTTGTTGAAAATCATTATAAATTATAATAAGGAATTTCAACACGTGTTGTTTCCGCTAACGTCGGAAAGTCTTCATCATAAAAAGGACAATTAGTTTTGCCTGCTTTAATGTCTTTATAATTATCCGGCAATGGAATGTATAAAGCGCCCATATTTGTCATTATAATCCTGCCATGGCTTAAAATTGACTCTCGCTTTATAAAGACACCATTATGCAGCTGTTTTAAATCTCCGGTTTTTATTTCTAAAGAACCGCCGTTCACCCGATGTAAGACCAAAAATTCTTTACAACCAACTTTAACGATTAAGCAAATTTCATGGCCCTCGGGAACACCGCCAATTTTTATCCCATCAATTACCCGCATATATCACCCTCCTTAATATTTAATAATAAAGATCGAAATTTAAAAAAACCGGCCTTCTTTTTAGAAGACCGGTTTTTGCTAATTTTTTTAAAAATTACAAAAGACTGATCTTCAGAAGACCGACTACGACGACGACCAAAATAATAGCTCTTAGAAAATAAGTATTTTGTAATTTTATTGATTTCATAACTATATATTAGCAAAAATAAAAAATTTGTAAAGCAACAAAAATTAAATAAAAAAAGAGGAAGTAAAAACTTCCTCTGAGTTTAAATTGATTTTTAAACTCTTAAATAACCAGGAACTTGGCGAGAAATTTTATTATTGTTAACCGAGCAACTATTAATAGATGCTGTGCTCTTTAAAACACCGTCTTCTTTGGTAAATAAAACAGCTTTGTCGTGATGGATATTTCTTGCGCCTGCTAAAAGTTTGCGCAAATCGTCCACTTGATTAACAGCATGGCACGGATCTCCATAAGGAGAAAATAACCCTCCATTTAATTTAATCATCACAACACTAAACCCTTCTTTTAAACCATCCAACACTTCCCTGCCGCTTTTAATTTTTCCGCCAGTATTATTCTTTAACATTTTCAACCCTCCCTAAATAATAAAATGACCAATTTATTTTTTATTTTAAACTAACAAAAAAACCGCCTCGGTTTAGAGGTGGCTTTTTTTATTTTAATCTATTTATTTTCTGTTCTTTTTAAGCCACCCCGAAACCAATAGCAATAATGCCATTAATAATAATGGTTTGGCTAATTATGGTTTGTTTGGCGCTTAAATTCATATACTAATATCTTATCTAATGACTTTTATTTTGTCAATATTTACCCCGTTAAATAATTATGCGGAAATATAAAAAAATTTTTTATTTTATATTTAACCGGGGTTACTCTTTAAAACCGTCTAAATTAACATCATATAAAATTTGCTCTTGAATCAATCTATAATTATGCAATTCTTCTTCTTTAAACCAAATCTTCATTTCCTTTTCCGCTTCTTCAGCCGTGCCAGAAGCATGAATTAAATTTCTAACGCTTCTTTGATCTAAATCGGCAATTTGGTAAGAATCTAAAGTAAAATCTCCTCTAATAGTTCCAACGTCGGAAGTTAAAGGTTCGGTGCCGCCAGTAATTTTTCTAACTAAACCGACCGCGCTATTGCCCTGCCAAACCATAGCAACAACCGGTCCGGAACTTAAATATTTTGCATTGGCCAACATAACAGCTTTACCATTATCCATATTAGTGGCATAAGGAGATTTCATGCCTTTCTTTTCGTAAGCCGCTCGAGCTTTTCTGCCGACTTCTTCAAGCCAAGCATCGCCGCCAACTTCATAATAATGTTTAATCGCCATTTCTTCGGTTGGAATAACCATTTTTAAAGCCATTAACTTAAGGCCCGTTCTTTCGTAACGGCGAATAATTTCACCAATTAATGATCTTTGGATGCCGTCTGGTTTTATAATAACTAATGTTCTTTCATTTTTTGGATGTTGCATATTTATTTTATTAAGTTAAAATTTAATGGCCGTAGAGTTTCACTCGCTATTAAATTTTAACTTAATACATTATATTTTTTGAAAATATTAAAAACTTTTTCTAAAAAAGTTTTTAAAGTTTAATCTTTAAAATTTGTTTTATTTTTTCACTAATTTGGCCTGGTGTCAAGCTAGCCTTCACTAAATAATCAAGCGCGCCCATTTTTTCTCCTTTTTCTCTGTCTTCATCAGTGCTTAAATTAGTTAACATAATTACCGGAATATTTTTAGTAGTCTTATCTTGTTTTATCTGTTCTAAAACAGAAAAACCGTCTAGCTGCGGTAAAATAATATCTAACATAACAATATCCGGTTTTTCTTTTTTAACCAACTCTAAGGCGGTAGCGCCATTATCGGCGGTAAAAACTTCAAAACCATCAACTTCAAATTTAGTTTTATACATTGAACTAATCATTGGGTCATCTTCTACTACTAAAATTTTATTTTTATCTTTCGCCATAATTATTTTTTAGAAAAATAAATTACACTCTAAGAGCCTGTTCAATAAGTTTCTTTCGTCATGAGAGTTACAAATTTCGAGCAGAATTTTTTATAAATTTTTAAGCTTATATCGCCATATAGGCGAAAAATTTAGAAAAAATTATGCCGAAATTTGAAAGTCGCAATAGAAAACGAACTTATTGGACAGGCTCTAAAAGGTGATTATCATAAATTATATCATTTTTAAAGAAAAAAGCAAGAAATTCCTATTTTACTTTAATTTCTAAACCATCGCTAAAAAGCCTAATCGTACCATTTTTATCTGTTCTAAAAATCTCAGCTCCGATTCTTTTTAATCTCATAATCGTTCTTAAATTTGGATGCCCAAAATCATTATCTTTACCGACCATAATTACAGCGGTTAACGGCTTAACTTTTTCTAAAAATTCTTGGCTTGAAGAATACCCTGAACCATGATGAGCGACTTTTAAAACGTCGGCGCTTAAATCAGCGCTATTCGCTAACAAAATTTTTTCAACTTTATCGCTCGCGTCGCCAGTTAGCAAAAATTTATTTTGCCCATAAATTAATTTTACAACGATTGAGCTATCGTTTAAATCAGGCAAATTTTTATTTAATAAACTTTCATCCGGATATAATATTTCCATTTTAGCATCTTCGTTTAAATTTATGGTCTGGGTTTTATCAATAATTACTAACGGCACTTTTTTATCGCGCACTAACTTAAGCCAAGTTAAATAATTGGGCGCGTCGTGAATCGCGCCAGTATATAAAATTTTCTTCACTCGGTATCTTTTTAGAACATCTATTAAGCCAGTAACATGGTCGTCATGCGGATGGGTTAAAATTATTAAATCAATTTGCTTATCCCACCAAGATAAATTTTCGCCCAATCTTTTAATTACGCTTTTATCCGGCCCGCCATCAATTAAAATATTTTGCCCGCTCGGCGTTTTAATTAAAATCGCGTCGCCTTGGCCCACGTCTAAAAAATCCACTTCTAAATTTTTCGGCGCTCGGTAAGACAACCAAAATAAAAGCATAGCCACGATTACCGCGGCTATGCCTAAAATTAATAATATTTTATATAATTTAGCTGGCATGAATAAATTATATTTATTTAGCTAATTTATTAAAATTACTATTACTTATACCAGCGCCTAGCTTGCGCATGATATTAAAAGCGTCGGCTGGGCGAGCTAAAAAATATCTTTTGCCATCAGCCGGATTAACGTACCAAGCCTCTCCCTTGCTTTGCACTTGCAAAAATATTTTGCCTTTTTGTTCGCTAGTAAAACTGCTACTATAAGCAATTTTTGTATTTTTCGCCCATGGCGCATAACCGGTCGCTAATTCATCTTTATCGTTAAATCCGTCGCTATCCGAATCAACTTTATTTTTATCCGTGCCAATAGCTTCTTCAAAAGCGTCAGGCAAACCATCTTTATCAGTATCGGTTCCGCTTAAAGCGCTTAAGCCGATAGGAATTTTAACTAAATCGGTGTTAACGATGCCAATACCCTGATTTCTAATTACTCGAAAAGCGTCATCCGGCCGCCCTAAATAATATAATTTTTTTTCTTTAGGGCTTACATAATAAGCTTCGCCATTACTTTCTACTTTTAAAATAATTTTGCCTTTTAATTGATTATATAAATTACTATCAAGAACATTTAAACTAACTACCGTAGTTTGACTTGCGCTTGTAGCGCTATTAGAACTTGCGGGGCTACTAGCCGTTGGTTGTGTTGCATCTTTTATTTCAAAAACAGACCAAGCGGTATTAATATTTGTTTTAGGCGTGCTGGTTGAACTTAAAAAATAATCATACTTACCAACCGCTAAATCAGTTAATTCAATTTTATGATCAGACGCAGCAGTCTCGAAACCGGCGCTACTTAAAGAACTAGCGCCTTGTTTTTTATAATAAATTTTAGATGAAGCCGCTAAATTAGTAGCCCAACTAAAAATCGCTGTTTTATTATTAACGCTTACGACCGGGCCATTAACTATTTTTACAACATCATTTACTGGCATAGTAAAATTATTCATCATATCAACTTTTTCTACTGTGCCATTCTTAGCCGTAATCATATAAACATAAGTTTTGCCCGGTTTTAAATTGTTTAGGGTAATTGAATGGCTAGTTAAATTATCATTCACGTTAATTATATTATCGCTAATTAAATAATCAGAAAAACTATAATTTAAAACGCCCGTAGTTTTTTGGTTAGTTTCCCAATTAATTATAGCGGTTGTCGAACTAATTAAATTTACGCTTTTGCTAATAATAGAAAAAGTTTCAGCTTCAGCTAAATTATTATAGATCATTACTGCCGTGGTAGTAGCATTATTATTATAATTTGATTCGTAAATCTGCTTATTATTATTAAGCGAAAAGTCCAAATTTAAACTGCCTGACTTGCTGAATGAACCATGAAATTTATAATAAAAAATATCTCCTGGGTCAAAAGAATTATTAAGCGTCGGATAATCACCAACCGTTATATCATTAACGCCGGAAATAAAATAAGGAAAATTATAAATTATTTCCTGTTTAGAAAAACCTCCCGGACTAATTAAGGAAGTTTTGCCGATATTTTTTATGCCAATAGTAATATCAAGCGGCGAACCAATAATAATTTTATTTTGGCTTAAAATAAATGAATTAATAGTCAAATCAGTATCACTCGGCAAATAAACACTAACTTTTTTGTTTAAAATATTATTAGCTAAATCGCTCTGCTTTAAAACATCGTTAGCGTCAAGAGAGAAGCTTAATGTTTTTTCTCCATTGGTGGAAAACTTACCCCAATATTCATAATAAACATAACCGCCAGAAATAACCGGGCTGGCTAAAGATGGTACGGTGCTTGAAGCCGTGTCAATATTAAAATCAGGGAAACTTTTATTAATATCTAAGCCAGAAGAAGTATATAAATTATAAGAACTATTATTTTTTACTTTTACTAAAATATAACAATTTTGGTTAACGATCGGATTAGCCGGCAGAACTGTTACGTTTTCAACCGCTAAGTCATAACCGGTTACTGTTATGGTAGTGTTAATAGAATTATTATTGGTTACACTTTCAGCTAAAAAGCCAGATACGCTAACATTAAAACTTAAATTATTTAGACCGATTTTTTTAAATAGCCCCCGGTAAGAAAAAGTAATATAGTCATCAGTTTTAATAACTGTGCCCCGCTCTGGGTAAACCGTCACTGAACCCTCGGCGGTGTAGTTGTCAAAATTAATTGTTGAACTTATGGGAAAATTTAAAGTAAAATCATCGCCAACATTTTTAACCTTAACCGTTGTTATAACGGACGTATTTATTTCTGGGAAAGCCGGGTTAACACTAATACTTTCAACTCTTAAATCAACTGCGGCTTTTGCCGAATTACTAAAGCAAAAAAGAATAGCGAAAATAACTAAGGGCAAAAAATAACAAAATTTTATTTTTTTCATATTTTTAATTTATTACTTATATTTTACCATTTATCTCCTGCTTTAACAATTTTGACCGCTGTAATTTTATAACTATAAAAATAGCGACAAAATAATAAATAATTATAAAACTCCAGGGCACATAACTTATTTCCATATAACCATAAGGAATTTTTACCAAATATTTAACCGCAACTAAAATATATTTAGTTAAAATTAAAGACGGCAAAAAGAAAATAAAAGACAGCCCGGGTAAAATCCAACTTAACGGCAAAGCAATTAAAATTAAAATGGTTAAAATCGGCAAAACCCATAACACGGCTAAATTAGCTAAAGGCGCGATTAAAGAAATTTGCGAAAAATTATAAGCTAAGACTGGCAAAGTAAAAACTTGAGCGGCTAAAGTTATAAGCAGCGCATCGCTTACGCCTTTTAGTTTAGGCAATTTAATCTTAACCCAAAACGCTTCAAAAATTGGATAAACATAAACTAAACCGGCGATAGCTAAAAAAGATAGTTGAAAACCAACATCGTCGCGCAACAATTTCGGATTAATTAAAAGCATTATAGCCGCGGTTAAAACTAAAGAATTAGTAATTTTATTAAGCCGGCCTAATTTCAACGCCCAAAGCACTAGAAATCCCATAAATCCAGCGCGCATGGCCGAAGCTGGCAAACCGACTAAAATAATATATCCGACTAAAAATATTACGGCCGCGTAAAAAGCGCGCTGGCGATTTAAGCCTATAGTTAAAAGCACGGCCATAACGATAGCCGCTAAAATGCTGACGTTAAAACCAGACACAGCCATAATATGAGTTAAACCTAAGCGCTGAAAATTTTGTTTAATATTTTCTTCTACGCCTTGTTGACCGCCAAAAACAATCGGTCGCGCTAAACTTGACTCCGGCTCGCTCATGCCTAAATCTATTAAACCAGACAATTTTTCTTTTAAAGTAAAAATTTTTTTATAAAATAAATTTTCGTTAGAGCCAACTATTTTAATTTTAGGATAATAACAAACCGAATAAATATTATAGCGCGCTAAATAACGGTCATAAGCAAAACCTTTATATTCTT
>CAYSKV010000002.1:74843-124179 GCA_964431805.1 uncultured Gammaproteobacteria bacterium | reverse complement strand
TGCTTTGGGTTTCGTTCGCGACCGTATTGCAATTAACTATAACTTATTTAAATTTACCTCGTTAAGAGAGGCAAAACAATATGGAACAAGTTTACAAAAATTGCCAAAGCTGCGGTATGCCCATGAAAAAAGATCCGCAAGGCGGAGGCACAAACGCCGATGGCACAAAGTCAACCATGTATTGTAGCTACTGCTATAAAAACGGCGCATTTTTCTCTCCTGATATGACGGTTACGGAAATGCAAGATTTAGTTAAGGGGAAATTAAAAGAAATGGGTATGCCGGGTTTTATAGCAGTGTTTTTCACTATGGGCATCCCGAAATTAGCTAGATGGAAAAAAATAATTTAATAGACGGGCTTATATTTTATAGATATGAATATAAAAAAACAATTAGTAGTTGCATTATTAATGGTGTTTTTATTCTCACCAGGAGTAGCCTTAGCAGACGGTATGGCAATAGAGTTTGATCCTTATTCTCATAGCTGGGATTATTCAAAAGAAAGTAACCAGCAAGCTTTTATTAACTATAAAGATGGTATACAAAAAATGATTATAAGTATTGGGATTGATGGACAAAATAATAATCGAGCAGTCTGGCTTTTCCCCATCCCCGTTGAACCCCAAAAAATTACTATTGATGTTTTTAAAGATTTACCTGGATTATATGGAGAAGAAATTTCAGCAAAAGTAAAAAGTTATTTAAATATAATTAATCAAGGTCTCCAGGCAAGTCAAATATATACAATTCCAGTTTTGTTGAAAATGCTATCAAATAATATGACAACTGGATTTACCGAAGGCGCCCTAGGGGGAGCAGAATATGAAAGGTCGACTGAATCAGACGTTTCAGTTTATGAACATTTAGAAAAAGAGGGAGTTATTTCAGAAATTATTACTGCTAAAACAGCTGATGGAATTTATGATTATTTAAAAAATAAAGGGTTAAAAATAGAAAAAGGATCAATTCCAATTTTAAATAATTATATTGGAAAAAATTATTCTTTTGTAATTTCCTGGATAACTCCGCCGCAAGAATATATTTCCGTTTCATATATCAGGGAAGTATTATTGAATTATTATAGTTCTTGTTTTCCTACTTCGGACTGGGTGAGTTGCTTTCCAGATTCTAGAAACATTAATCAAAAATTTATTGATGTGGTGAATAGTTTGCAATCAAAATATCCTGAATTTTTTGAAGCTTATAAAAAATCTCATGGAGACGAAAGGGATTATTTAGAATCTCAACAAAGCAATAATTTTTTGCAGGAGCTTACAACAATTATTAAAAGTGATCCCTCAATAATTGACAATATATTAAGCAAACAAAAAGGTGTGTTTGTAACATTTCCAATAAAAGATATATATTTTCCATTGCTTCCAACAAGTGTTTATGGAGAAAAGATTGTCCCAGCTACTATTAGGGTGTTTGGTTATGTTTCACCAGAAATTTTTAGTGATATTAAAAATTATACGAAAGTTAGTTATTATGAGTGGAACTCCCCATATTTTGATAATGATCTTGAAAAATTTGTTGGAAAATTTTACAAGGGTTCAAAATATTCATATTCAGTAGAAAATTTTTTATCCTTGTATGAATTTTTAAATTATACAAAAATAGAAATTAATGCTCCGTCAAAATTTTTAACAAACGATCTTTGGATTAGTAATCATGCTCCAATTAAAACTTATTATTCAAATTTTATAGCTGATTATTCAATATTTATTGGGATAATTTTATTTATTTTAAGTTCTGTTTTGGCTGGGATTTTAGCTGGCTTACTTGTTTTTAAGAATTTAAGAAATAATTTTAAGAAGCTTGGGGTTATCGGATTATCTAATTGTTTAACAATTTTCGCTTTAATAATAACAGTTTGGTTTTTTAATACGAAAGAGAAAGATAAAAATATCGACTTATTGCTTAACGAAATAAAACAAAAAGGATATTTTTGGAAAAGAAAGCTCGCCTCATCTTTGTTGGTAGTATTTTTTCCTCTATTTCTAATTAGTTTGTTTTTTATTCTTGTAGTATTGGAGTATTTTATAGATTATAGTAAACATATATCATTTGAAGAAATTATGTTTATTACACCTTTTATTTCAGGAGCTATTGTATCTCTCACTCTTGTAATTATACTAAGGAAAATTAAAGTTGAAGATAGGGAATTATTCCGACAGCTTAAATTTGCTAAATATTCATCTTGGACATTGCAACCAAAAGATAAAATGAAATATGTTTTTGTTCCTGTTTTTTCAGTTTTATTTATAATTATCGCATGGTTGTTAACTAAGTTAATTGGATTTACAGTTTAAGTTAATTTAAAAATAATTAAATTTAATAAACAACATTATGCATTTTGACAAACCGGGAAAACCCGACATTTTAAAAAAGACGATTTATTTATTAGCCGCCATAATTTTAGGCGTGCTTCTAAGTCTTATTGTCCAAGTATTAATTGAGGTTAATTTTTTAAGCTCTGCTCTTAGTCAGGATCAAGTAATATATTTTGATGGTAGTTGTGTTTTTTCACCATTAAGTCAGATGATATTTTATATCTTGGGCGCTTTGGCCGGATTTTTATTTGGTGATTTATGTTGGCGCAAAGTTTATATTGAAAGAACCTGGGAGAAAAAAGGCTCATCTCGTAAATCTAGCAAATAATTATGATCTACGATGTCATAGTAATTGGCGGCGGACCGGCCGGCATGATGGCGGCTGCGCGCGCGGGCGAATTTGGCGCTCACGTGCTTTTAGTTGAAAAAAATAATCAGCTAGGGATTAAATTGCTAGCGACCGGACATGGTAGATGTAATTTTACTAACGTTTTAGCCGATAAAAAAGAAACGATTAGCGTTTATGGTAAAAATTATAAATTTTTATTTTCCGCTTTTAGTAAGTTTAGCGCCGAAAGCGCTATAAATTTTTTTGCGAGATTAGGCGTAATATCTAAAGAAGAAGATAACGGTCGCATTTTTCCGAAAAGCGATAAAGCCAGCGACATAAAACAGGCACTAATAAAATATTTAAAAAAGAGCGGCGTTGAAGTTAAACTTAACGCGGAAGTTAAAAAGGTTATTACTAAAGACAAAAAAATAGAAAAAATAATTTTAGAAAATGGCGAAGAAATTTTTTCTAAAAATTTTATAATTACTACCGGCGGTAAATCTTACGCCGAAACTGGCTCTACTGGCGACGGCTATAAATGGTTAAGCGATCTCGGGCATAAAATTATTACGCCCAGGCCGGCTTTAACCCCTGTAACCGTAAAAGAAAAATTTATAAAAAATTTAGAAGGCTTAAGTTTAAAAGATATTAAACTTAACGTTTACGAAAATAAGAAAAAAATTATTAGCCGCATGGGAGAAATTATTTTTACTTCTGACGGCGTTAGCGGACCGGCGATTATTGATTTAAGCGAAAAGATCGGAGCGCTACTCCCGACGCCAACTTTTTTGCGTATTGATTTTAAGCCTGAAATTGAAGCCGCGCAGTTAGATAAAAAATTACAAAACGATTTTCATTCCGCCGCTAATAAAATGTTTAAAAATTATTTAACCGCTTTAGTACCACCGAAATTAGCGCCGGTCATTATTAAGCTAACTGGCATTAATGAAAAAAAACAAGTGAACGCTATTACTAAATTAGAACGCCAGGCTTTAGTAAACGCCCTAAAAGAATTTACTTTAGAAGTTAAAGAGTTAAAAAGTTTTTCTAAAGCTATGATTACGGCCGGCGGAGTTGATATTAAAGAAGTTGACCCTAAAACTATGCGTTCTAAGATTTATAAAAATTTATATTTAGCCGGAGAAATATTAGATTTAGACGGGCCGACCGGCGGCTATAATTTACAGATTTGCTGGAGCACGGGGTACGCGGCCGGGGAGAGCGTGATTTTTTAACTAGACTTTTTCAGAAAATATGTTAAGCTAAAATTAATGGCGTAATAAGCGCCTTTTTTATTTTTTATGGCCGAAGAAGTAATTTTACGATTTGATGAAGTAAGTTTTGAATATCAGCACGACAAGCCTATATTAGATGAGGCTAGTTTTAGCGTGCGCCGAAGCGCAAAAATTACTTTAATGGGGCAAAACGGCGCAGGTAAAAGCTCAATGTTTAACTTAATTATGGGCGATTTACAGCCTAAATCCGGCCGTATTTCCATAACTAACGGAGCAACGATAGCTACGGCTAAGCAGGTTATGGCTCGCGAAGATTTTTCTTTAACGGTTACCGAATATTTTTCTAAAGCTTTTGAAATAGTGCCAGGCAATTTAGCCAGTAAAATTTCTAAAGTAATGACAGCGGTAAATTTAGACGTGCCGACCGATCGGCGCGTCGGCGATCTTTCTGGCGGCCAGCAAGCAAGACTACTTTTAGCTTTTGCTTTAATCCAAAATTCAGATATTCTTTTACTCGACGAGCCGACTAACAATTTAGATCAGGCCGGCATCGATCATTTAATTGAATTTTTAGTCATGTATGATAAAACCGTCATCGTAATTTCGCATGATGCGGATTTTTTAAATTGTTTTACCGAAGGCGTTATTTATTTAGACGTTTTTACAAAAAAAATTGAAACCTACGTCGGCGATTATTTTTCAGTAGTAGAAGAAATTTCAAAACGAGTTGAACGCGAACAAAGAAAAAATGCCCAACTTAAAAAACAAATTATAGATAGAAAAGAAAAAGTAAATTTTTTCGCCAACAAGGGCGGTAAAATGCGCAAACTCGCAAAAAAATTAAAAGATGAAACCGCCGAACTTGAAGAAGATATGGTTGACGTTAGGCAGGAAGATAAAACTATCAGAGAGTTTAGTATTAAAGCCCAGGACATCGTCGGCGAAATCGTTAAAATAGACGGCGTAAAAGTTATTCATAATCATGAACCGCTAATAAAAAAAGTTGATAAAATAATTCGTAAGAAAATGCATTTAATCGTTACCGGTCCGAACGGAGTCGGTAAGAGCACGTTTTTACGCTCGCTCGTCAGCGGAAAAAATGAACACGCAAAAATTTTAGAAGGCGTGCGCGTCGGCTATTACAGCCAAGACTTTTCTAATTTAGATTTTAGCCAAACGGTTTTTGATTCGCTTTCGAGCGCCCTAAACGAAGGCACAGACACCCAGGCCATGCGTTCGGTTGCGGCCGGATTTTTAATTGGCGGAGAATTAATGGGCAGAATCGTCGGCGAGTTATCCGAAGGGCAAAAAGGTTTACTCTCTTTCGCGCGTTTAACGCTTATGCAACCCGGACTTTTAATTTTAGACGAACCGACCAATCATATTAATTTTAGACATCTTCCCATAATCGCTAAGGCGATTGATAATTACGAAGGCGCCATGATAATGGTTAGCCATATGCCTGATTTCGTTAAACAAATCAAGTTTGATGACAATTTGGATTTGGGCAAAATATAGAATTCTCACGTATTTACTGTTCTTTAATATTGGCGTAAAATAGAGGTATAAGGTTGTATATATAATGGGGTGACATTTTATTCTTAAATATAATTTTATGAAAAAAACACTTTCAATTATTATTTTAGGTATTGCTATAATCGCTATTATTATTTTTTTTATGGCAAATAATTTTGGCGCAGATTTAATGTTGTGCAATAAAACAAACGGTGATTGTAATGTCATCGCTAAATTTAAAAATTTTGAAACATGTCAAGCTATGAATGAAAGATGGGGATGGTATTGTGATCAAGTAAGTGACCCCAACCAAATTGTCTGCCATAAGGGCGAAGGCATATTAGGGTTTGCTTATTGTAAAAAGTAAAAATAAACATCGCCCAATAAGTCATGTTTGGTTCACGAGCTCAATAAAATTATTTTAAAAATTTTTTATAACCTTTGGTAATTTGGGGGGGCAAAATTTAATTAATTTTATGTTTAAAATTAAAACGTTCTTATCCAATCAATCTAATATAGACTTTAATAAAGAAAGCGTTAAATTGGTTAGACACAAAAATAACGCAGGCGGTCATGATTTTAATAGTTTATTTCTAAATAATTATAAATTATTCAATCTATACCAAAGTTTTCAAGCAAGACCAATTTTTGATAACTGCGATTACTTGATCTCATTTGTAGGCATGCGCAATACATATGCAAAATTTATTGGAGTATTTAAGGTTCTTGGAAAATACGATGCAAAAGAAAAAAAATATGAAAATAAATTAAAAGCTTATTTGCCAGAGTATGGCGATATGTTTAAAGGATGTAACTACTATTATGAATTAGAAGAAATAAACGGATTTAGGGAATTTAAAGATAGAATAGTTATTGAGTGGGGTCCTGGCGCATTAGCATACGTCCAAAGAAATGACAAAAACATATTTGAGATATTACCTAAGGGGTATGTTAAAGAATTTCCTGGTTTTCTTGATTTCACTTTAGATTTTAACGAACTTGAACATATTATAAATAATCCAGAATCTAACAGAGAGTGGCGCACACTACTTTCATCTGCGGCTGGAATATACTTGATTCTCGACAATCGTGCAGGCAATCAATACATCGGGTCTGCTTATGGTGAAAATGGTATTTGGGGAAGGTGGAAACAATATGTTCAAACAAAGCATGGCGGAAATCAAAAATTAATCGATTTACTAAAAAAGGATGCGGATTGTTTTAAAAAATTTCAATTTACGATTTTACAAACCTTGCCTAAAACTTTAACAGCTCGAGAAGTTATTGAATTTGAAAAAAAATTTAAAATTAAATTAGGTTCTAGAGCTTTTGGACTAAATAGTAATTAAAAAAGTATGAAAATAATATATTTTATATTTATTTTAAGTCTATTAATAACAGGGTGTTCAATTTCGAACACATCAAATTTTTCTTTAAACAATAAAAAAAATAATCAAACAACTTCAACAAACAATATATCTGAAAATAAAGATGCGGTTTCAACGATAATTCTAAGTTATGCAGATGTTGTTAATAAAGACTCTTTATTTGATAAAGATGAAACTGATGGCTCAATAAAAACTCCTTATGTCGGAAAGAAAATACAATGGCAAGCAAAAATTGCCAGTAGTTTAACTCAGCGTGATGGAATTAAATTTTGTATTGTTGATGATGAACACCAAAATGTAGATTCTGGTAGCAATTGTGATTGGTTTTGGCTATTAGATAAAAATTTAGGCACAAAAGACGACCCTAATTTTTTTAATTCCGGTGATTGGTTTGATTATATTTTCAAAACCTACTCCAATATTAGCCCGCAAAAAATAGATTGGGCTAAAGATACTTTTTTGGTTACTGGTGAAATCGAGGGGGTTGATGGCGTTTTTGATAAACCCATTCCTCTTATAATAGTAAGTAAAATAGAAATGTTAAAAGAACATTAAAATTTAATATATTTAGATATGTTATATAAAATACTAAAAAGAGATTCTTTATTATGCTAATCCCCAATCAACTTCTCTACATCTTAATTTTTTTCTCTGCGATTAATGTTTTAGCCTTTTTAATAATGCTCGTAGATAAAATTAAGTCGGCTAATCCTAACGAATCAAGAATTTCTGAAGGTGTGATGTTTTTTTTGGCAGCGGCTTTCGGCAGTATTGGAGTTTATGCCGGCATGTTCGCTTTCCGCCATAAAATCAGAAAATGGTATTTTCTAATCGGCATTCCGCTTTTAATTATCCAAAATTTTTCAGTTATTTATTTAGCTTATTTATTTTTAAATCAAACCGTATGAATGCGATAGAATTTCTTAGACAATTTCGTATCGGTGGTTACGCTATTTTTGATTTCGCGGTATCGTTTTTAGGAATCTATTTACTCTCTCCTTTACTATCAAAAATATTTTTAAAATTTAGTATTGATGTACCAAAACAAAATTGGCTGTTTCTAACTTTACCGATTGGCATTCTTATTCATTTACTCATCGGAAGAATGACGCCTATGGTTAAAGCCTTTTTAGATCTAAACGGCCATTATATTTTTAAAATAGTAATTTTAATTTTATTAGTCTTAGGACTAAAAGGCATAAAAATTATTAAATAATAATTTCATGAAAATATTTTATAAAATACTCGCGGTAATTTTTCCGGTCGCTTTAGTTTTTGGCTTAATTTTTTATTTTGAAAACGATTTAAAATTAGCTCAGAATAATTTAACTAAAATAATTAAGCCCTGCGATAAGCCGATTGAATATTCTTTAGGTAGTTTTGATAAAAGATTTAATTTAAGCCAAGCGGATTTTTTAAAGGCCGTGGCAGAAGCGGAGAAAATTTGGGAAGATGCGGCGGGTAAAGACTTATTTAATTATTTCGAAAACGGGGCTTTAAAAATTAATTTAATTTATGACTCGCGCCAGGAAGCGACCGATAAATTAAAAAAGTTAGGGCTTAATATTAATAATGATCAAGCGACTTACGACACTTTAAAAAATAAATATAATTCTTTAAAAGCGACTTACGATAAGCAAAAGAATGAACTTGATAATATGATTAAGTATTATGATCAGCAAAAAAATAATTATGAAGAAGAAGTCGCATCGGCTAATAAACGGGGCGGGGTAAGCCCGGATGAATATGCTATTTTAGAACAAGAAAGAAAAGATTTAAATAATTTAGCTGAATCAATTAAGAAAAAACAAGACGAGGTTAATAAAACGGTTGATGATATTAACGCCGTAGTTAATGTAATGAATAGATTAATACGCGAATTAAATTTAACCGTGGGCGATTATAATAATATCGGCGCTAGCGCGGGCGGAGAATTTCAGGCAGGCCAATACGTAAGCGACGCGACCGGCGAAAGAATAGATATTTATCAATTTGATAATAGGGAATTATTAGTTAGAGTTTTAGCGCATGAACTCGGGCATGCTTTAGGCATCGATCATTTAGATAATCTTAAAGCGATTATGTATCGGTTGAATGAAAGCGGTAATGAAAAAATAACGGCCGACGATATAGCGGCGTTAAAAGCGGTTTGCCAGATAAAATAAACCCACACACATAATTAAATACCACAAATATTTTAATTAAATTTTAAATTATCAGCCACTGATATTTTTAGTATGAATTTTTGTTTTATGTGTGAGGGTAAAGAAATAATATAAAAATAACGTTAGCAAGACGTTGTTTTTTAAATTTCTCATTTATTAATTAAAGTGTTATATTATATATATAATTTATTATTTTATTATGTTTAATATTAATGATTTTCTATTGAATTTACCTTTGCCATTGATTGACCATTGGGGCTATATTATTCTGTTCATCGCGGCTATGGCAGAAGCTTTGCCGATTATTGGAACTTTTATCCCCGGACATACCATAATTATATTGGGAGGGTTTTTAGTTACGCTCGGGGTATTAAAAATAGAAGCGGTTATATTTGTGGCGGCTTTCGGCGTGGTTATCGGTGATTTATTGGCATATTTTATTGGCCGTAAATTCGGCTATGATTTTGTTGTTCGCTATGGCAAATATTTTTTTCTCAACGAGGAAAAATATGAAAAAACTAAAAAATTAGTCGTCGAGCATACTGGCAAAGCTTTAATCGTCGGACGTTTTAGCCCGTTTACTAGGGCGTTTTCAGCTTTTTTAGCAGGCATTTATAAAATAAAATTTATAAAATTTATTTTTTATTCCATTGTTGGCGGGGTTAGTTGGTCGGTCATTTCTGTATTTTTAGGTTATCTTATTGGCCACGGTTTTCAAGGCGCGGCTAAAATATTCGGTCGAATTGTTTTAATCGCTTTTATTTTAATCGTTTTGTTATTTTTGTTTTATCGGACGCTCAATAAAAGAAAACAGGTTTTCGTTAAAAAACATGGTTTTTATTTAGTTTTAAACGCCGCGTCAATTTATATTTTTTCTAAAATGGTTGAAGATTATATTGATAAAGAATCAACCTATAATTTTGATCTCTGGCTCACGCAAAACATCGCTTCAATTTGGCAGCCTTGGTTAAATAAGTTAATGATTATTGTAACTAATATTTTTAGCCCAGAAGTTTTATTAGGCTTAGCGATAATCGCCGCTATTTATTATTTTATTAAAAAGAATTGGTATAATGCCGCTTTAATTTCTATAAGTTCGGTCGGCGGAGCAATTTTAGGAGCTATTACAAAACATTTAGTCGGCCGTTTAAGGCCGCTCGACGGGTTAATTTTAGAAACCGGATTAAGTTTTCCTAGCCAGCACTCTTTAATGGCTGTAGTATTTTTTTCTTTAGTAATGTTTTTGTTCACTGAAAAAATTAAAAATAAATTATTAAAATATTTATTTATTTTTAGTAATTTATTTTTAATAGTATTAGTCGGTTTTTCAAGAATTTATTTAAAGGTGCATTATTTTAGCGATTGTCTAGCCGGATTTGCTTTAGGTTTATTTTGGTTTAGCTTTTTGGTTTTAAGTTTCGTTGTTATTATAAAATTATTTAAAGATAGAAAAATAATATGAAGTCGCAAGCGCGCGTAAAAGTCGGCGGTCGTCGAGGCAATCCTGGTTTTAGAACGCCATCGGGTTTTAAATATCGCAAAGCTGTAACAATATCTAAATATAAAAAGATATAAATTAAATATAAATTTATGAAAATTTTAAACATGAATTTATTTTGGAAAATTTTTATCGGCGTTATTCTAGTGGGGGTTATAGCGATTGTCGCGATTTTAAGCATTAGATTTTTAAGCGGCCCGGAAGATGCTTGGCTTTGTCAAAATGGCAAATGGAGTAAACATGGTCAGCCGAGCGCTCCAGAACCAACAACTGGTTGTGGGTCGAGCCAAAATTCAGTTCCCACGGATGAAGTTATAGTAACAAAACCGGGAACAAACCAAACAATTAATAGTCCTTTAATAGTAGAGGGACAAGCTAGGGGCAATTGGTTTTTTGAAGCCAGCTTTCCGATTGAGTTAGTTGATAATCAGGGAAAAATATTGGGTCAAAGTTTCGTGCAAGCGCAAAGTGATTGGATGACTACTGATTTTGTCGCGTTTAAAGGAGAATTAAATTATCAGGTTGCGACCGCGACTACGGGTAAATTAGTTTTAAAAAATGATAACCCTTCAGGTTTAGCGGAAAATGATAAAAAAATAGAGATTCCGGTTTTAATCAGTCCTAGCCAAGTTATGGTCGTTAGAGCATTTTTTAGTAATAATAATTTAGATCAGGAGATTACTTGCACTAAAGTTTTCCCCATAGAACGACAGGTAGCTAAAACAGTTGAAACCGCCAGAGCGGCGCTAGAACAACTTTTAGCCGGACCAACCGAGCAAGAAAAAGCCCAAGGTTTTTATACTAGTATTAACCCGGGAGTTAAAATTAATAAATTGACTATTATTGACGGAGTCGCTAAGGTTGATTTTGACGATACTATGGAAGAGGGTATGGGCGGGTCATGCCGCGTTAGCGCTATTCGCACGCAAATAATTCAAACTTTAAAACAATTTTCTACAGTTAAAGATGTTGTCATCTCTGTTAACGGCAGAGTAGAAGATGTTTTGCAACCGTAAAACCTTTAAAAACTTTTTCAAAAAAAGTTTTTAATATTTTCAAAAATATAATGTATCAAATAAAATTTAATAGCGAGCAAAGCTCTACGGCCATTAAATTTTATTTGATGTTAATATATAACAATTATGAATTTAGAAAAATTAGAAAGTATTTTAAGCGAAGAACCAAAGTTTAGATTAAAGCAAGCCAGACAGGCGGTTTTTGTTGACTTAATAAGCAATTGGGATCAGGCGACTGTTTTCCCTTTGGCTTTACGCGAAAAATTAAATCAAGAATGTCCTCTAGAAATTGAAGTAGAGAATTTAGTTAGTAAAGAAGGCAACTCAATTAAGGCTTTAATTAGTTTAAGCGATGGTTTAAAAATTGAAACAGTTTTATTAGGGCACGGTACCGGCCGTAATACAATCTGCCTATCTTCTCAGGTTGGTTGTCCTTTAGGCTGTTTATTTTGCGCTACCGGAAAAATGGGTTTTAAAAGAAATTTAACCGATATGGAAATAGTTGAGCAAGCTATTTATTTCGCGCGATTATTAAAAAAGGAAGGTAAGCAAATAAATAATATAGTTTTTATGGGAATGGGTGAGCCGCTATTAAATTATGAAAACGTTATGGACGCGATTAAAATTTTAAATGATAAGGACGGCTTAAATATTGGCGCGCGTCATATTTCCATTTCAACTATCGGCATAACCAATGGCATTAAAAAATTAGCCAGCCAGCCCTTGCAAGTTAATTTAGCCATTTCTCTACACGCGCCCAATAATGATTTACGCGAAAAACTTATTCCAGCAAATAGAAAATATTCGGTTGACGCGATTATGGAAGAATTAAATAATTATTTAAAACAGACCGGCCGTCGAGTTATGATTGAATATTTAATGATTGATAAATTTAATGACGATAAAGAGCAGGCTGAAGAATTAGGCATTTTATTACAGCAAATTGATCCGCCATTATTTTTTGTAAATTTAATCGCTTATAATCCAACAGAAGATTTTAAACCTTCGCCGGCCAGAAAAATTAAAGATTTTAAATTAACTTTAAATAAAAAGGGCATTGAAGTTACCGAACGTTATCGCTTCGGCCAGGACATAAAAGCCGCTTGCGGGCAGTTAGCGGGAAAGAAATAATAAATGTCATTGCGGGCCTGACCCGCAATCTAGGAGTGAAAGGCATATGCCCGCTTTTTGAAAGTTAACTTTAAATATAAATTAATTATGTATTTAACCTGGATTCCGGCTCGGAGGCCGGAATGACAATTCAAATTTATGTCTAAAAAATTTTTTACAACTGAAGAAGCGAAAAAAATTGGTGATAAAATTGGAATTAATTGGGATAAAGTGCAAATAGAAGAATTTAAACAAGGACTACATGTTGAGTTAGAGCATGGCTTGCACGATAGCGAGACTAATGTAACTAATGATGATTTAATTACTACCGGGAAAATCGCTTGGGCGCATTTAAAAGAGTTCGGCGATTATTATACTAGGCTTAAAAAAATGGAAGATGAAGCTGAAGAATATTGGGGAAATAAATAATATGATAAATAAAAAATTAGTTAATCCGCCATTAATGATATTTTTAATTCTTGTTGGTATAGGATTGATTTTTAAATTTGCGCCTGACGGTAATTTATTAGAAAAAAATATTTTTACTAATATTTTATCTCTTTTAGCGATAGTTTATTGGGTGCGTTTTTCTCCGCCATCTTTTTTAGTTAATCGTAAAGCTCTTTTAGGTTCTGATAAAACTGAAAAATTAATTCAAAGCGGAGTTTATGGAATAGTTAGGCATCCGATTTATTCCGCCGATATTGTTTTGGGTTGGGGGGTATTTTTATTCTGGCCCACCATAATAGTATTTTTAAGTATTATTTGGTTAAATATAATTTTATTTTTTTGGATGCATCTCGAAGAAAAAGTTTTAATTGAAAAATTTGGCAATGATTATTTAGAATATAAAAAGAAGGTGCCGATGTTTTTACCAAGGATTTTTTAGCCGTTGACTTCTTTATTTAATAATGCTATTATATAGATACTAAGGCTAGTTGATTAAATTCAAACTAGCCTTTTTTAATTAATAATTTTTAATTGAAATATTATGTCAGATATAACTAACGCAATGAAACAAATTTGCGAAGAAAAAAATTTAAGTTATGACGCGGTAATAGAAACGATTGAATCGGCTTTAGCCGCGGCTTATCGTAAGGATTTTGGTGAAAAAAACCAAAACATTAAAGTTGAATTTGATCCGGAAACCGGCAAATCAAAGGTTTATGATGTTAAAACCGTGGTAGAAGATATGCCAGAAGAAATTGAAAATGATGAGGAAAAAGTTGAGGGCGAAGAAGAAAAAAAAGTTGAAGCTGAACCAGTAGTAGTTCAAGAAGTTCCGGAAGAAGAAGTTAGAAAATTTAATCCTAAAACTGAACTACAAATTAAAGACGCTAAAGAAATTAAAAAGACTTCTAAAGTTGGCGATGTTATAAAAACTAAACTAGAAGTTCCAGCCGAGTATGGCCGCATGGCCGCGCAAACCGCTAAACAAGTAATTATTCAAAAACTTAGAGAAGCGGAACGTGAAATGATTTTCAGCGAATTTAAAAGTAAAGAGCATGAAGTTGTAGCTGGGGTTGTACAGAGACGAGAAGGCAGAATCGTTTTAGTTGATTTAGATAAAGCGGTTGGCGTTTTACCGGCCGAAGAGCAAATTATGAATGAAAGATATCGCCCAGGCGATCGAGTAAAAGTTTATGTTAAACAAGTTGCGATTACGCCTAAAGGACCAGAAATTATTTTATCTCGCACTTCTGATGAAATTCTAAAAAAAGTTTTTTATTTAGAAATACCAGAAATTTCTAATGGTCTAGTTGAAATAAAGGCGGTAGCGCGCGAAGCTGGTAGCCGTTCTAAAGTAGCGGTTTTCGCCGCCGGCGAGAACGTTGATCCGATTGGTTCTTGCGTTGGTCAACGCGGCGCTAGAATCCAAACTATTATTAGCGAATTAGGCGGAGAAAAAATTGATATTATTGAATATGACGAAGATTTAACTAAATTTATTAGCCATGCCTTATCTCCGGCTAAAATTTTAAGCGTAGAAATTAATAATGAAAAAAAGGAAGCGGTAGTTAAAGTAGCCGAAGATCAATTATCTTTAGCTATCGGCCGTGAAGGACAAAACGTTAGATTAGCCGCTCGTTTAACTGGTTGTAAATTAGATATAGTCGGTGAAAAAGTTAAAGCGGAAAATGCCGTTGTTGAAGAAGCGGTGGAAGCGGAACCGGAAGTTAAAGTTGAAATTGAAGAAAATGCAGAAGAAAAAAAAGAAGAGAAAGTTGAAAAAAAGAAGAAAGAAAAAACTGAGAAAAAAACTAAAAAGAAAAAAGAATAAAATAATAATTTAATAATTAATTAATAAGTAATTTAAAACTTATGACATTAACCACTCTCTTAATTCTCGGCAGCGCAGTGCTCGCCATTATCTATGGAACCATTTTAATTAAACTAGTTTTGCGTTTACCGGCTGGCAATGAAAGAATGCAATTTATTGCTAAAGCCATTCAAGATGGAGCCAAAGCTTATTTAAATCGCCAATATAAAACTATTGCGGTGGTCGCAGTTATTATTTTTTTAATTATTGGTTTTATTCCTAAATTGGGTTGGACTATGGCCTTAGCTTTTTTATTAGGCGCTTTTTTATCAGCTTTAACCGGTTATATTGGTATGAATATTTCTGTGCGCGCGAACGTTAGAACGGCTGAAGCGGCTCGCGGCGGTTTAGCCAAAGCTTTAAAAGTGGCGGTTCAAGGCGGAAATGTTACTGGTATGTTAGTTGTTGGTTTAGCTTTACTCGGAACGGCTGGATTTTATTTTATAACTAAAGACACTCATGCTTTAATCGGTTTGGGTTTTGGCGGTTCTTTAATTTCAATTTTTGCGAGATTAGGCGGCGGTATTTTTACTAAAGCCGCGGACGTAGGCGCTGATTTAGTCGGTAAAGTTGAAGCCGGAATTCCAGAAGATGATCCACGCAATCCAGCGGTTATTGCTGATAACGTCGGTGATAATGTCGGCGATTGCGCTGGTATGGCTGCTGATTTATTTGAAACTTATGTGGTAACTTGTATCGCTACAATGATTTTAGGATCACTACTTTTTGTCGGCTTTAATAATGCCGTGCTTTATCCTTTAGTTATTGGCGCAGTTTCTATTATTACTTCTATTATCGGTAGCTTTTTTATAAAATTAGGCAAGAGCCAAAACATTATGGGCGCTTTATATAAAGGTTTAATTGTCGCCGGAGTTTTAGCGGCGATTGCTTTTTATCCTATAACTAATTGGTTGATGGCTGGTAACGGAACTTATAGCGTAATGAATTTATATTTAGCCTCACTTATTGGTTTAGCGGTTACCGCGGCTATTGTTGTTATAACCGAATATTATACTTCAACGAAATACAGACCAGTGAAATCTATTGCTGAAGCTTCAAAAACTGGTCATGGCACAAATATTATTGCTGGTTTAGCGGTTTCTATGGAATCAACTGCTTGGCCTATTGTAGTTATCGTTGCTGCTATTTTAGGGGCTTATAGTTTAGCCGGACTTTATGGTATTGCCGTTGCAGTTATGGCCATGTTATCTATGGCTGGAATAATTGTTACGATTGATTCTTATGGTCCAATTACTGATAACGCCGGCGGTATTGCCGAGATGGCGGAGATGGGCGATGATGTTCGCGCAGTTACTGATCCATTAGACGCGGTTGGCAATACGACTAAAGCCGTAACTAAGGGTTATGCTATTGGTTCAGCCGCTTTAGCTGCGCTTGTGTTGTTCGCTGATTATACTCATAGTATTCCAGATACTTATCAATTTTTAATTAATGATCCGAAAGTTTTAGCCGGATTATTTATCGGCGGTTTATTACCATATTATTTTGGCGCTCTAGCTATGAAAGCAGTCGGACGAGCAGCTGGTTCAGTGGTTGAAGAAGTAAGAGCGCAATTTAAAGCTAAACCAGGTATTATGGCCGGCACAGAAACTCCTGATTATGGTAGAACCGTAGATATCGTAACTAAAGCCGCTATCGGCGAAATGATTGTACCAGCTTTAATTCCGGTAGCTGCGCCTATTTTAGTGGGCTTTATCTTAGGCGTTGAAGCTTTAGGCGGTTTATTAGTTGGTTCAATTATTACCGGGATTTTTACAGCTATTTCTATGACTTCTGGCGGTGGTGCTTGGGACAATGCTAAAAAATATATTGAAGAAGGAAATTTTGGCGGTAAAGGTTCAGACGCGCATAAAGCGGCCGTGACTGGAGATACTGTTGGCGATCCTTATAAGGATACTGCTGGTCCAGCTATTAATCCAATGATTAAGATTCTAAACATTGTAGCGTTGTTGATTGTGGGGTTGTTAATATAATTGTCATTTGTCATTGCGAGAAGTGAAGCGAAGCGGAACGACGAAGCAATCTCTGGTTTTTTAGTAAAACATCCGTGACGCTTCGCTAGGACTTACTTTTTATGACTAAAAAGTAAGCAAAAAGTCTCGGGGAGTTCCGATTGGCTATCATGTTGATTGTTCTTAGTTCTGTAAGCAATGTCGCCAACTCCACTCCCCGAACCCCTCTGGTGATTTTGAAGAATATTATAATAAATTAATTCATAATAAAAAAAATATGGCTTTAATAAAATGTCCAGAGTGTAGCACCGAAGTTTCTGATAAAGCCGAAAAATGTCCTAAATGTGCTTATCCTATTTTAGGCCAATCAATACAAACTATTGAACAAACAAGTAAAATTTATAAAAAGCAAATTATTTATGGCTTATTGGTTCTTGTTTTAGGTTTTATAATATTGTTTTCCTCTAAATCTGATTCTGGAAAAAATTGGGGAGCATTTATTGCATTGATGGGTTTTGTTTGGTTTCTTTTTGCCAAGGTATCAATTTGGTGGCATCATAAATAAGAAGTAATTTTATAAAGATTAAATAATATATGAACATAACTAAAAAAGATTTAGGTAAATCGCAAATTGAATTAACCGTGGAAATGACGGCTGAAGAATTTAAGCCGTATATTTTACGCGGCGCAGAAAAAGTCTCCGAGGAAGTAAAAATTGAAGGCTTTCGTCCAGGTAAAGCGCCTTATGAAATTTTAAAGAATAAAGTTGGCGAAATGACAATTTTAGAAGAAGCCGCTAGGATTGCTATTGATAAAACTATTGATAATACAATTAAGGAGAATGTAGTTGGTCAAATTGTGGGTCAGCCACAAGTTAATATTACTAAGTTAGCTCCCGATAATCCGATGGAATATAAAATGGTTTTAACCATGCTTCCAGAAGTTAAATTAGGCAATTATAAAGATCTGAAAATAAAACAAGCTAAAGCAGAAGTAAAAGACGAAGAAGTAGAAAAATTAATTTCCGAATTACGTGAAATGCGCGCTAATGAAGTAATTTCCGAAGCTGAAAGTAAAGACGGCGACCGGGTAATTATGGATATTCAAATTTTTATAGACAAAGTGCCGGTTGAAGGCGGACAGGGTAAAGGCGCAGGTTTAATTATCGGTAAAAATTATATTTTGCCTGGCTTTGATAAAAAAATAGTTGGCGCGAAAAAAGATGATACCCGAGAATTTAGTTTACCTTATCCGGCCGATTATCATGATAAAAATTTAGCCGGGAAAATGGCTGAATTTAAAGTAAAAATCAAAGAAGTTTATAGTCGTGTTTTACCAGAAGTAAATGAAGAATTCGTTAAGGGTTTTGGCTTAAAATCAGCCGAAGAATTAAAAGGTAATATTAAAAAAAGTTTACTCGCAGAAAAAGAACAAAAAGAAATTCAGGCCAGCGAAAGTGCAATGCTCGATAAAATTATTAGCCAATCTAAATTTGGCGATATTCCAGAAGCATTAATAAAGCATGAAGCAGAGGTTATGATAAGCGAGCTAGAATATAATGTTAAAAGCCAAGGAGGAAAATTTGAAGATTATTTAATGCATCTTAAAAAAACGCGCGAAGAAATTATGTTAGAGTTAATGCCTGACGCGGTTAAAAGAGTTAAGGTGTCTTTAATTATTAGAGAAGTAGGTACTTTAGAAAAAATTTCAGTTAAACACGAAGAAATTCATAAAGCAATTGATGATATTTTAGAGCAATATAAAGGTAATGAAACTATAATAGAGAGAGTTAAGAGTCATGCTTATCATGCTTATGTAGAAAATAACTTAATTGGTAAGAAAGTTGTAGAGAAATTGAAAGAGTGGAATATCGTGAAAGATTAATCAATCAGACAATAAATTCTTGGAAATTTATGCCAGTACTAGCAGTAAATAAACGAGCTAATTTCGATTACGACATCCAAGATACTTATGAAGCCGGCTTGGTCTTATTAGGTTATGAAGTTAAGTCTATTAAAACCGGACATGTAAGTTTAAAAGGCAGTTATGTTACTTTTAAAAAAGCAAAAAATAAAAGTTTGCCCGAAGCTTATTTAACTAACGCCCATATTCCTTTATATAAGTTTGCCGGCGACCGGCCAAGCTATGATCCAACCAGATCGCGAAAATTACTTTTAAAAAAGAAAGAAATTACATATTTGCTCGGGAAAAAAGATGAACAAGGCTTGACATTGGTGCCGATTAAAATATATACTAAGCATAGTTTTATTAAACTGGAATTCGGCGTCGGTAAGGGTAGAAAAAAGTATGACAAAAGGGAAGTAATTAAGAAAAGGGAGCTAGACAGAAGCATTAGAACTTTAACAAAAGAAAGTTTTAGAAGGTAGAAAATTTATAATAGGGGATGCTAGGCATCGATAATAAAATTTTCTTAAAAACATTCAGAAGTGCTCATCAAGGGCGTCACTTTAAACCGCGCTTGAAATTAAAATAAGTGCTAAAAACTTATTAAGCAAAATGACATTTTCTTGGAAAATGCCAGCTTTTGCACCAGTTGTCGCTTAATAGCCGCAACCATCCGCCCGGATGCTGCCTAGGCGCCGGATACGGGTGTTATAATTTAGGATCGAATAGCCGGTCGCTTTAACCGGTTATTTTAAAAAATTAAAGCTGGCTAACGCCGATTTTGTTCGGTTTTTACGGTGTTAGCAAGACAACAAATCGTTCTAATCTGTAAATATGTTTTAAGAAATTTATTAGACAGGGGTTCAATTCCCCTCATCTCCACTTAATTTGCCGCGGTGGCGGAACTGGTAGACGCGTTGGACTTAAAATCCAATTGCACTAATATGCAGTGAGGGTTCGATTCCCTCCCGCGGCACTTTAATTTATAATTTGCGGGTATCGTATAATGGTTATTATATTACCTTGCCAAGGTAGAGATACGGGTTCGATTCCCGTTACCCGCTCCAAAAATAAAATTGACTCCATTTAATGGGGTCAATTTTATTTTAGCGCGGTAGTGGGTTGAGAAACCGTTGTGTCGGCGTGGGGCTTCCGCCCCTTCGATTCCCGTTACCCGCTCCAAAAATAAAAGCAGTCCGAAAGGGCTGTTTTTATATGAAAAAGTAAAAAGTTTAACTATTACCTATTTTGGTTAAATATTGACTTTTTATAAAAAAAGTGTATACTATAAATATATACTACTTCTGTTGCTTCGGTGGCAGAACGCGGGGCTGTTTCGACAGCCCTTGCTTTTTATCTGATTATCTGATAATTTTATGGATAAAAATTTAATAAAAAAAGCTTATATTTATGTGGACGGATTTAATTTATTTTATGGTATTTTGAAGGGGTCTAAATATAAATGGTTAAATCTTGAAGAACTATGTAAATTTTATTTCCCAAAATATAATATAGTAAAAATTAAATATTTTACAGCTTTAGTAAAAGAGAGAAATGATGATAAAGAAAGTCCGATTAATCAACAAGTGTATATTAGAGCTTTACATACCTTGTCTAATTTTGAAAAAATACTTGGGTCATTTCAAGAAAATATAGTTAGAAGACCTTTAGTTTCAAAAAATAAAAAAGGTATACGTCAAAAAATTTTAGTTTCATTTTTTGAGTTATTTGACAGAAAAATGCCGTTAGCTGATGATAAAAAATATGGTAAACCTCAATATGCATTGATAAAAAAGACTGAAGAAAAAGGTTCTGATGTTAATTTGGGGATACATTTAGTTAATGATGCTCACAACGATAAATTTGATGTGGCGATAGTTATATCTAATGATTCTGATTTAGCCGGAGGATTAAGAATTGTAAAAAATGAACTTGGCAAAAAGGTAGAAATATTAAATCCATATCCTACAACGAACAAAAAGTTACAAAAAGCTTCTTCTAATATTAAATATATTTTAAAAGATAAACTGCCTAATTTTCAATTTCCTGATAATTTAAAAGATAAAGTCGGCGATTTTCATAAGCCTAAAAGTTGGTAAATAAGACTTTTTAACATTTTTAATAGTTTTTTTCTAAAATAGGCTTGATCATCGCCTACTTTTTAGCTCCAAGAATAAAAAAGCAGCTTTTTAAAAGCTGCTTTTTATTTTTTAAGTTGATGAAGATGGGAATCGAATAAACAAAAAGTTGACTTTTAACTTATATTATTATAAAATAATAACATAATTAAGCTTATCCATTTCAAATGCGTCGAGTTTATAGAAGGCCAAAGCCAGATTTTGAAGAAAAAAGATTTAGAGTTAATCAACAAATCCGTGTGCCGGTGGTTTTTGTTATTGATGAAAATGGTGAAAGTATAGGCGAGATGTCAATCAGCCAAGCTTTAACTATGGCCGAGCAAGCTGGCATGGATGTAGTTGAAGTTAATCCTAAAATTCAGCCGCCAGTGGTGAAAATTATGGATTATGGACAGTTTAAATATAAGAAAGAAAAAGAAGCCCAAAAACAAAAAGTTAAGCAAAAAAAAGTTGAAATAAAGGGTATCAGATTATCGGTTAGAATTAGCCAGCATGATTTTGATTTTAGATTCGATCAAGCCAAGAAATTTTTAGAAAGAGGCGATAAATTAAAACTGGAACTAATTCTAAAAGGACGGGAACGACAACATCCAGAGAAGGCCGAAGAAATTATGAAAAAGTTTTATCAGCAGCTTAAAACTACGCCTGGTTTAAACATGGAAATAGAGCAGGGCTTGACAAAACAAGGCGGAAGGTTTAATATAATATTGATAAATAAGCAATAATCAAGAATACGAAAACCAGGTATTTTAGCCTGTTTTTTGTTTAAAAGGCCTACGGCCATAAAATTTCATTTAATATTAAATGTAATATGCCAAAAGTAAAAACTCACAAAGCTACAGCTAAACGTTTTAAAGTAACTAAAAATGCTAAGATTTTAAAGAGAAAAGCTGGTCAGGATCACTTTAACTCGCGTGAATCAGGTAATACTACGAGATCAAAGCGTCGAGATATTGGTATTTCTAATACCGAAAGAAGAGTAATTAAACAATTAATGCCATATAATTATGCCAAGAGTTAAGAGAGCAAAAATACATCTTAAAAAAAGAAGAAATTTACTTAAAAAAGCTAAAGGTTATAAATGGGGTAGAAAGAATTTAATGCGAGCCGCTTCAACCGCCGTGGTTAAAGCTGGAGTTCGCGCTTATATTGATCGCCGTTTAAAAAAGCGAGACAGTCGAGCTTTATGGCAGATAAAAATTAGCGCCTTTGTTAAAGAGCATGGTCTATCTTATTCAAAATTTATTCATTTATTAAAAGTTAATAAAATTGAGATAGATAGAAAAATTTTAGCTGATTTAGCGGTTAATAATAAGAATGTTTTAGCTAAAATTTTAGAGCAAGTTAAAAAGTAATAGAATTATCCAATGAAAAATTTACAGATTGTACAAATTGCCATAGCGGTTTTATTGATGTTAGCGATTCTTTTACAGAATCGCGGAGCTGGTTTATCCGGAGTTTTTGGCGGTTCAGGAAATATTTATCGAACCAAAAGAGGTGTAGAAAAAAAATTATTTATCGCAACTATAATTTTAGCCGTTTTATTCTTCGCGGTCTCTTTGACCGTAATTTTATTGTATAAAGGCTAAATTAATATAAAATTGCATACTCAAAATACTCAGGCAGGTTTATTAATTTATAAATAGTTTCACCAGCTGGTGAGCGTGGTTAAATAAATCAGCGGTTAAACATCATAAAAGTGAACTCATTAAAAGATAAAATAATTAATTTTTTTATCAAAATAAAAACTTTTGTTTTTAATTTTGATTTTTCTATTAAAGGCTTAAAAAATATTTTTTATCATAACCAAGTGCAAACGGAGTTAGATAAAAAATTAGTTTTTTCTTTGGCTAAATCTAGGTGGCCGAGCCTTAAACAGTTAAAATATATAAAAAAATATTTAGATCCAATTGAGCGAATAACAATTGGCGCATGTTTAGTAGTTATTTTATTTAGTTCAATATTTTTAGGCGCTAGATTTTATAAAACTCACTTGCAAACTATTCCAGCTGATGGTGGCGATTATATTGAAGGCGTTATTGGTTCAATAAAATATATTAATCCTTTATATTCAAGCGTAAGCGACCTTGATAGCGATATTGCCGAATTAGTTTATTCCTCGTTGTTTAAAAAAAATGAGAATGCTGAATTAGTTAATGATTTAGCCGTCGGATACGAAGTAAGTCAAGACGGTAAAACTTATACTATAAAAATTAGATCGGACGCAGCTTGGCATAATGCAAGCCCAGTAACAGTTGATGATATAATTTTTACTTTTGAAGCTATAAAAAATATTAAATATAAATCTCCTTTGCGAGATGTTTTTACTGGCGTGGAAATTTCCAGGGTTGATAATAAAACCATTAAATTTAGTTTGTCTGAACCATATGCAGCCTTTTTAGATTTATTGGATTTTGGCATCTTGCCCCAAGAACTTTGGCAACAAATTGAGCCAACCGCGGCTAGTTTAGCCGAATTAAATTTAAAACCGATTGGCTCTGGTAAATATAAATTTAAATCATTGGTTAAAGATAAATCAGGAAATATTAAAACTTATATTTTAACTCGCAACGAAAATTATTATGGCGCTCAAGCGCACATTAATACCATTAGCTTTAAATTATTTGTTAATTCGCAGGAGGTTATTTCAGCTTTGAATAATAATTTAATTGATGGTATTAGCTATTTATCAGAACAGGATAAAACTAAAGTGGTAGCGCAAGATTCTTTAAATTTATATAATTTAAATTTGCCGAAACTGTCAGTCGTGTTTTTTAACACAAAATCTAATCCGGCTTTAGCTGATAAAAAAGTTCGTCAAGCGTTAGCTTATAGTATTGATAAAAATAAAATTATTTCTGAAGTTATGGCTGGCAATGCTCGTATTATTGATGGGCCGATTCTACCCAATAGTTTCGCCTACAATAACGAAATTAAAAAGTATGATTACAATACGGCGACTTCAAGCCGTTTACTTTCTGAAGCTGGCTGGAAAATTGCAGAATTAACCGCAGCAGATATTACTCAAGCCAATAAAGATTTAATTTCAGAAGACGAAAAGATTAAAAAACAAGCTGAAGCTAAAATTAAAATGGGTGTAGGTAAATGGCTTATAAAAGATAATAATTATCTAGTTATAACTTTAACCACAGTAGATAATCAAGAATATGGTAAAACAGCTGAATTAATTGCTAAATTTTGGAATGATATTAATGTAAAAACCGAAATAATTTTAGTACCGGCTAGCCAAATTCAAGTTGATGTTATTAAATCAAGAAATTTCAACGCTTTAATTTATGGAGAAATAACCGGCGCCGATCCCGATCCTTATGCTTTTTGGCATTCTTCCCAGATTGGCCAATCAGGTTTAAATATTGCTGATTATGGCAATAAAGAAGTCGATAGATTATTAGAAGATGGACGTTTAAGCTCCGATATTAAAGTGCGTCAGGAAAAATATAAAAAGTTTCAAGAAATTATCACCGAAGATGAACCGGCTATTTTTCTTTATAGTCCGAATTACATTTACGCCCAATCAAAAAAAATTAAAGGCTTCAATGTCAAAAATATTGTTTCGCCAAGCGATCGTTTTAGCGATGTTAGCCAGTGGTATATAAATACTGGCAAAAAAATCGTTTGGTAGTTATCTTAGTCGCCAGTGCTTATTGCCGGAATGGTGAAACTGGTAGACACGCTAGCTTCAGGAGCTAGTGGGAGAAATCCCGTGGAGGTTCAAATCCTCTTTCCGGCACATAATTAAAAAACTCTGCCATTTTAAGAATGGCAACTAATAAGTATATGATTACAAAATATAAATCAAGAAACAGAAGACAACCGATGGTTGCTTCAAGAACGGGTGCAGGCTTAGCGCATAAGCGCTTTGATTCCGCCGGTGTAAAAACCGCCGGTTTTGCGTCCGCAGAAAATAAATTAAAGGTTATAGTTTTAGGTGGACTCGAGGAGGTTGGTCGAAATATGACCCTGTTTGAATATGACGGAGAGATAATAATAATTGATATGGGCATGCAATTTCCTGAAGAAGATATGCCGGGCATTGATTATATTATTCCTAATATTAATTATTTAGAGAATAAAACTAGCATGATAAAAGGAGTTATTATTACTCATGGCCATATGGATCATGTTGGAGCCATTCCGCATTTAATGGGTAGACTTGGTAATCCGCCTATGTTTATGGGAAAATTAACCGCTGGTATAGTTAAAAAAAGAGCCGAAGAATTTAATAAGTGCCCTAAATTGAACATTGCTGAAATTAATGAAAATTCAAAATTACAGTTAGGTAAACACTTTAGAGTTGAAGCTTTAAGAGTTAATCATTCTATTCCTGATTGTTTCGCTGTTATTATTCATACGCCGGTTGGCACAGTTATTCATACTGGTGACTTTAAAATAGATTATTCTCCGGTTAATGATAAACCGGCAGATTTAAATCGCATTGCTCAAATTGGCGGTGCTGGCGTATTGCTTTTAATGTCAGACTCTACCGACTCTACTCATCCGGGATATCAGATTTCAGAATCTTCTATCGGCGATGAAATGGGAAAAATTTTTGAGACGCTTGAAGGCAGAATTATTATTGGTACATTTGCTTCACAACTAAGCCGTGTGCAGAAACTTTTTGATTTGGCGGAAAAATTCGGTCGTAGAATAAATTTACAGGGTCGCAGTATGAATGACAACGTGGAAATTGCTCATCAAATCGGTTATCTTAAATTTAATCCAAAGATTTTAGTTGAAGACCGCGAGTTAGATCGTTTGCCTGATAATAAAGTTATTATTATCGGCACCGGAGCCCAGGGAGAAAGCAACGCTTTTTTAACAAGAGTAGTAAACAATGAACACCGCAGTATAAGTTTAAAAACTGGAGATACGGTAATTTTTTCTTCCTCAGTTATTCCCGGCAACGAGCGTAGTATCCAGACTTTAATGGATATGATGGTTAGACAAGGCGCTAAAGTAATAAATTATGAAATGATGGACGTGCACGCTGGCGGACATGCCAAACAAGAAGATTTAAAATTAATGATGCGGTTAATTAAACCAGAATATTTTATGCCGATTGAAGGCAATCATTATATGCTTCGCGCTCAAGCTGAATTAGCTGAACAGGTCGGTACGCCCAAAAATAAAATTTTTGTAGCCGACAACGGTCAAATTATTGAATTTCATAAAACAGCTAGCGGCGAAGTTTTAGGCAAACTTACTAAAGAAAAAGTTTTAACTGATTATGTTATGGTTGATGGCTTGGGCGTTGGCGATGTTTCTAACATTGTTTTACGCGATCGTCGAGTTATGGCTGAAGACGGCATGATTGTGATTATCGCTACGATTGACGCTAAGACCGGCGATACTATTGGCAACCCTGATATTATTTCACGCGGCTTTGTCTATATGAAAGAAAATAAAGAGTTAATTCAAAAGACTAGAATGAAAGTAAAAAAGATAGTTAAGGATCATAATCCTCGTACACCGGCCGATGATGACTATGTAAAAAATAAAATTAGAAATGATGTCGGTCAATTTTTATTTAGCCAGACTAAGCGCCGTCCTATGGTTTTACCGGTGGTTATAAAAGTGTAAAATAATAATTTTATTTAAAAAAGAAGGTGCTTAGGCTAACCTTCTTTTTTATTTTTATGATTGACTTTAGGACGTAAAAATGTTAACATAATGATGTTATTTTAATAAAATTAAAACTAATTATATTACTAGGAATTTTAAGAAAATATCGGTTAATTTACTGATATTTTTAATAAATTTTTTAATATTTTTGAAGAGGTTACTAGCCGCTTTTTTTGTTAATCTGGTATTAACGCCAGCTTTAGCCTTTCTAAGATTTATTTTTTATAAAATATTGGTTAAGTTTTATTTGTTTTATATTTCACTTATAAAACGACTCGGCTTAACTGATAAAATTAAGAATAAGTCGGCTTCATTTTTTGTTAATCAAAAATTAATTCATATAACCGTAGGGGTTTTAACTTTGTTATTTATTGTTTTTAATTTAACTCAAAAAACCCAAGCCGTGGCTCCAGATGAAGTTGCCGGAAAAACTTTTTTGTCAGAAATAATTTCAAGTGAATTTAGTGAAAATGGCCAGCTAATAGAAGAGTATTTTGATGAGCAAGAAATTATAACCCCAGTCCAACAAACTTATTTAGACAATTTAACCGCTTTTAAGCCTCAGCCGACAGCCGAAATGATGGCGCCGGAAGATACTGATTATGATATAGAAAATTTTGAACAAAATGGCGATGCTTTAAGAAGAACAGACATAGCCTCCACTAATAAAACCTTACGTCCAAGAGACGGCATTATTGATTATGTGGTGCAAGCTGGCGATACAATTAGTACTATTGCCGCTAATTTTGGCGTTAGCGTTAATACTATTTTATGGGAGAATGATCTTAACGCTTATAGCTTAATTAGGCCGGGTAATAAATTAGTGATTTTACCAGTAACTGGCGTAGCCCATAAAGTTGCCAAAGGTGATACTTTAGCTTCAATTGCTTCAAAATATGGCATAGATGCTAATATGATAATGGAAACTAATAAATTAGCTAATGCAGAAATGTTATCAGTCGGCCAAAAATTAATTATACCAGGCGGTAAAAAAACTTATTATGCTCAGAGTTCGTCTAGTAAAGCTTCCGGCATCTCAGCTCTTAAAAATTTATTTAAACCACAAGATCTTAAATCTACTGCTAGTAATAAATTGGCTTGGCCGACGGTTGGCGCAAGAATTACTCAATATTCTTCCTGGCGGCATTATGCCGTAGATATTGCCAATAAGATTGGTACGCCAATTTATGCTTGCGACGCTGGTGTGGTTGAAGTAGCCGGCTGGGGTACTGGTTATGGTAATCAGATTGTAATTGATCATGGCGGCGGCAGAAAATCGCGCTATGCTCATATGTCTAAATTTATTGCCAGTAAAGGCGATGTGGTTAAAAAAGGCGAAGCTATCGGTTTAATGGGTTCAACTGGACGATCAACTGGATCACATTTACATTTTGAGTATATTATTAATGGCGTAAAAACCAATCCTTTAAATTATTTGAAATAACCTTTTTATTTTTTATTTAATTATATAAAATTATGTATGTTTTAATTGGTTTTATTATTTTAGCAGTCGGCGCTTTAATTGTTATTAAATCAGAAGCTATGTTAAATGGTTTTGGTAGAATTGAATTTTTTGAAAGACATCTTGGAGCTGATGGCGGTTCTAGGCTAGGTTATAAATTAATAGGCATGATTATTATTTTTATAGGTATGCTAGTTATGACTAATATGATTGGTGGATTTTTAGAATGGGTTTTATCGCCGATTTTACGTTATAGCAGAATGCAACAGTAATTTTGTTTTTGGGCTGTTAGCTCAGTTGGTAGAGCACCGCGTTTGCAACGCGGGGGTCAAGGGTTCGAGTCCCTTACAGTCCACTAATATAGATAAGCGCAAGCAAATAAATTTGCTTGCGCGGGACTCGAACGGCGGAGTTTAAATTTTTAGCAGAAAATTTAAACGAGCCGGTGCTCAGACCAAGAGTGAGCGACGGCGAGCTCTTGAGTCGCGGGCGAGTCCCTTACAGTCCACAATATGTTTTTACCAACTCATTTAGTCGCTGGGATGATTATAGGGAAGCTAACCGGCGACTATACTACGTCAATTATAGGTTCAATATTTATGGATTTAGATCATCTATTTTCTTATTATCGGGCCGGTTTTTTATTTAACTTTAAAAAATTATTTACCATGGCTACGAGCAGGGCCAATATTGGAATTCCTCAAAGAAATTATTTTCATAACATATTTTTTTGTCTAGCAGTTTCATTAATAATTTTATTAATAAATTTTAAGATCGGTTTGATTTTTTTTATCTCTTATATTTTGCATTTAATTTTAGATTCATTAGATAATTCCAGCTACTATCCATTTTATCCGAATAAAAAAATAAGACTACATGGCCCGATAAAATATTTTTCAAAACAAGAAATTATTATTGTATTTGTTTTACTTTTAATTTTTTCCAGCATCTAAACACATGAGTATAAACAAGGCAAAATTTATGATTATTGACGGCAACGCTCTGATTCATCGCAGTTTTCACGCTTTGCCGCCTTTAACTACTAAAACTGGGGAAATCGTTAACGCGGTTTACGGTTTTACGACTGTCTTAATTAAAGCTTTGCGCGAGTTTAAGCCTGAATACGTTGCTTTAACTTTAGACAGAAAAGAAAAAACTTTTCGCCATAAACAATTTAAAGATTATAAAGCTACGCGGGTAAAAGCGCCTGATGAATTGTACTCGCAAATTCCTCGAGTTAAAGAAATCGCGGAAAATTTTAATATTCCTATTTTTGAATTAGCCGGTTTTGAAGCCGATGATTTAATTGGCACTTTAGCTAATAAAGTTGACGGTAAAGTTGAAAAAATAATTGTAACCGGGGATATGGACACTATGCAATTAATTAATGAACATACCAAAGTTTTTACCATGAAACGCGGTTTAACCGATTCTATGATTTATGATGAGAAAGCGGTTAGAGAAAGATATGGTCTAGAACCAGAACAAATGATTGATTTTAAATCTTTGCGCGGCGATCCTTCTGATAATATTCCCGGGGTAAAAGGTATTGGCGAGAAAACCGCGACCGAACTTTTGCAAAATTTTAAAACTCTAGATGGAGTTTATAAAAATATAAAATCTAAAAAAATAAAAGATCGCATTCGTGAATTATTAATGCAGCATAAAGATAATGCTTACATGAGTAAAAATTTAGCCACTATAAAATGTGACGTTCCAATTAAATTTGATTTAGACGAGGCGCGTTTCGGAAAATTTGATCAGGAAAAATTAGCTAAATTATTTAATGAATTAGAATTTCGTTCACTTCTGCCAAGACTCCAGGGCTTAGCGGAGACGGCCGAAAAAAGATTAATGAAAAACGATGATTATGAGCAGATAGATAAATTTAAAAGAAATTTAGAGTTGTTTGAATATGAGTTAATTGATAATGATAAAAAATTTGATAAATTTTTAAAAAAATTGCAGGCGCAAAAAGAGTTTACCTTTGATACGGAAACGGCTAATTTTAATCCGGTAACGGCTGAATTATTGGGTATAAGTTTTAGTTGGAAAGAGGGTGTTGCTTATTATATAAAAATTGAAAGTCTAAAGTCAAAAGCCAAAAGTGATTTATTTAATTATAATAAAAAAGAAAGCCTAGCAGATAATTTATGGTTGGAAAAATTAAAGCCGATATTTGAAGATGAAAAAATAAAAAAATACGGGCATAATATAAAATTTGATATTGAGGTAATGAATAGCCAAGGCATAAAAGTTAAAGGCGCGGCCGGAGACTCTATGATTGCTTCTTATCTTTTAAATCCAGGTAGCCGCCAACATAATTTAGACGCAGTGACTTTTAGTGAATTAAACTACGTGAAAATTACTAAAGAAGATTTATTAGGTAAGGGTAAAGATAAAATAACTTTTTCCGAAGTTGCGGTTGAAAAATTATTTAATTATTCCTGTGAGGACGCTGATTTTACTAATCGTTTAATAAAAAAATTAATACCAGAATTAAAAAAGCAAAAATTAATTAAATTATTTGAGGAAATTGAAATGCCGCTAGCTTTAGTCCTAGCTATGATGGAAATTAATGGCATAAAAATAAATAAGGAATTTTTAGCCGAAATGGGTAAGTCGGTAGACAAAAGAATTAGCCGTTTAACAAAAAAGATACATGAGCTAGCCGGTATGGAATTTAATATAAATTCAACTCAGCAATTACGCGAAGTTTTATTTGAAAAATTAGCTATACCAGCCATGGGAATTTCTAAAAATAAAACCGGCCTTTCTACCGGAGCTGATGAATTAGCAAAATTAAAAGGCCAGCATCCGATAATTGATTTAATCCAGGAATATCGTGAAGTAGTAAAATTATCTACTACCTACATTGAAGCTCTGCCTAAATTGGTTAATGAAAAAACTGGTCGGCTTCATACCAGCTTTAATCAAACCGTTACTGCTACCGGCCGATTATCTTCAACCGAGCCCAATATGCAGAACATACCAATTCGTACAGAGTTGGGTCGAGAAATTCGCAAGGCTTTTATTTCTGATAAAGGTTATAAATTATTAAGTTTAGATTATTCGCAAATTGAATTAAGATTGGCTGCGCATATGTCGGGCGATAAAAAGATGATAGAAGCATTTAAAAAAGGCGAAGATATTCATACGGCGACAGCCGCCGAAATTAACCAAGTTACGCTTAACGAGGTAACGCCAGTAATGCGCCGAGAAGCTAAGGCAGTAAATTTTGGCATTCTATATGGCCAAGGGCCGCACGGGTTAGCGCAAGGCGCGGATATTCCTTATGCTAGGGCTAAAGAATTTATTGATCAATATTTTTTAGTTTATAAAGGCGTTAAAAAATTTGTGGATGAGACTATTGAAATGGCTAGAGATAAGGGTTATACTGAAACTTTATTCCAAAGGCGTCGGACTTTACCAGAAATAAATTCATCGGTTATTCAAGTTAGAAAAGCCGCTGAACGTATGGCGATTAATACGCCACTTCAAGGTACGGCCGCGGATATTATTAAAGTGGCCATGATAGAAGTTCAAAAGATGATAGAAAAAGAATATGGAGATAATTTAAAAATGCTTTTACAAGTGCATGATGAATTAGTGTTCGAAGCAAAAAAAGATTTAGTTGAAGACGTAGCTAAAAAAATTAAAAAAATAATGGAAGAAGTTATAAAATTGAAGGTGCCAATTTTAGTTGATGTTAGCATCGGAGATAATTGGGGAGAGATGGAGAGGCTTTAAAAACTTTTTTAGAAAAAGTTTTTAATATTTTCAAAAAATATAAAGTATCAAATAAAAATTTTATAGCGAGTAAAACTCTACGGCCATAAAATTTTTATTTGATGGCAATAATATGAATATAAAAGATGTACAAAACAAAAAAATTGCTATTTTAGGGCTAGGATTAGAGAATTTAGCCTTGGTTGACTATTTATTAAAGCATAAAGTTAAATGTGAAATTACGGTTTGCGATGCGCGGGTACAGATAAAAAATAAGCTGCCAGTTTTTTGGCAGTTAGGCAAAGGCTATAATAAAAATTTAGAAAAATTTGATATTTTATTTCGCGCTCCTGGTTGGCCGCTAGATTGCTCTGGTATAAAAATGGCTAAGAAAAAAGGCGCAATAATTTCTAGCCCGATGAAATTATTCTTTGAATTATGTCCAACAAAAAATATTATCGGCGTTACTGGCACTAAAGGCAAAGGCACGACCTCTAGTTTAATTTATAAAATATTGGAAACTAGTGGTAAGCGGGTTTGGCTGGGTGGAAATATTGGCGTGGCTCCGTTTGAGTTTATAGATAAAATAAAAAAAACCGATTTAGTAGTTTTAGAATTGTCATCTTTTCAGCTTGAAGATATGACGGTTAGCCCGCATATTTCTATAATTACTAATTTTTATTCGGAACATCTAGCGCCGGCCGATCCTAATAATCCAAACTATCATAAATCAATGAGCGACTATTTTAAAGCGAAAGCGAATATTTTCAAGTGGCAAAAGAAAGGAGATTGTTCAATTTTCAATTTTCAATTTTCAATTTTCAAACAAATTCCAATTTTCAATTTTAAAACAAAAGGGAAAACTATTTATTTTAAAAAATCAGAATTGCCGTCAAAATTAATCGGCGAGCATAATAAAGAAAATATCGCCGCAGCCGTAGAAGTAGCGAAAATTGTAGGTATAAAATTTGAGACAATAAAAAAAGCCGTAGCAAATTTTAAAGGGTTAGAACATCGTTTAGAATTTGTTAAAGAAATTAAAGGCGTAAAATATTATGATGATAGTTTTGCCACTACTCCAGAAGCGGCCATTATTGCTTTAAAATCTTTTAATCAACCAGTAGTTATTTTACTCGGAGGCGCTGATAAAGAATCTGATTTTAAACAGTTAGCTAAAGAAGTTAAAAAGCGATGTAAATTTGTAGTTTTAATAAACGGTAAAGCTACGCCGCGAATAAAAAATCAACTTTTAAAAGTTGGATATGAAAATAATAAAATGAAACTGGCAAACAATATAGAAGATGTGATAAAAATTGCTAAAGCAAAAGCGGCGGCTGGTGATGTAATATTATTATCAACCGCCTGCGCCAGTTTTGGCATGTTTAAAAATTACAAAGAGAGGGGAAATTTATTTAAGAAGCAGATTAAAAGTTTACCCCGTTAAATAGCGCTTTGCGCTAATTTCGCCTTTGGCGAAATTATTTCACGGGGTAAAAATAAAACAAAGCCAATACGGCCTTGTTATAAAGCGTCAAATTAATTAATTGTTTATTAACGTTTAATCGTTGTTGCTTGCTTCTTCCTCTTGATCCTGAAGCGGATTTAATTGCAGGGGTTGCAGAGTAACGATTTCCAGCTCGGTGCCGCAGTTTAAGCAAGAAACTAAATCTTTTTCCGACGATTCTTCTTCAATGATAATATCACTTAAACAGACCGGGCATTGAGTTGTTTGCATAGGTTGAACTTGTTTTTTAATAGTTATTAACCTATTATAATAATAGCAAAAAAATAACCATTTTACAATATTATGATAATTTTTCTCTACGGCCAAGATAGTTTTAGAAGCCGTTTAAAATTAAATGAATTAAAAGATAAATATTTACGGGAAATTGATAAGCTAGGCAGCGGCTTAGAAATTATTAATGGCGCTAAAGCGAGTCTTTCCGAGATTACGGCGGCTATAAGCCCCTCGTCTTTATTATCAAAAAAGCGCTTGGTTATTGTTGAAGATATTTTTATTAATAAAGATAAAACAATTTTTGAAAACCTTCATGAATATTTAAAAAATAAAAAGCAAGACAATAATATTGTAATTTTTTGGGAATCAAACATTAAAACAAAAAAAATTAAGAATACTTCGGCCCCCATGCTTCTAGATTCAAGCGGTAAAGAAAAGCCTTTGCTTAAAAAACAGGCTGAGTTATTTAAATTTTTTGCTAGCCAAAAATATTCTTATAGTTTTGATTTGTTAAGTAATACCGAAGCGGCTAATTGGGTAAAAAAACAGACGGTTTTACGGGGTGGTAGAATCAGCGCTAAAGCCGCCGAAATGTTAGTTGGTTTAGTCGGTAATGATGGTTGGCAGATTAATAATGAATTGGATAAATTAATAAGTTATAAAACGGCTGGAAAGTTAACTAAAGATATTGTTGATATAGAGATAGAAGATGTTAAAAATTTAGTTAGAGGAAATTTTAGTGAAAATATCTTTGCTCTAACTGATGCTTTAAGCGTAAAAAATAAAGTTTTGGCGGTTAAACTTTTAGACGAGCAAATTGAAGCTGGCTTAAGCGATGGTTATTTATTAAATATGTTTGTCAGGCAATTTAGAATACTTTTACAAGTTAAACAGGCGCTTGAATCAGGTTCAAGCCAGCGCCAGATTGCCAGTAAACTTAAAATTCATCCTTTCGTTGCGCAGAAAGGCATAGAGCAGGCGCGCCATTTTACAATGCCTGCCTTAAAAAATATTTTAAGCCGATTGATCAGAATTGATTATGAAGTTAAATCTGGGCAAAGCGATTATCTTAGCGGCTTAAATATGTTAATTGCTAAATTGTAAATTAGTTAACTTTATTTAATATAAACAAAAACCCCTAAGAAGGGGTTTTTTATAATATGATTTTTACAAATTTATTTAAAAGCTTGGTTTAATTTTTTGTGTAATCTTGATTTTTTTCGGCTGCTAGTATTTTTTTTAATAACGCCTTTGCCGGCGGCCTTATCTAAAGCGCATAAAGTTTTTGCTACTAGTTCTTTAGCGGTAGCATCTTTACTTTCAATCGCTTTACGGCTTTTTTTGATCAAGTCTTTTAAATTATTTTCAATTTTTTTATTGCGCATTTGGCGTTTTTTTGCTTTGCGCAATTCTTTTTTAGCTGAAGCTGAATTAGGCATAAATTGATTAATCAGTTTATTAGTTAACCCCATTAAATCCGCTTTGCGGAAATTTGCCTAAGGCAAATTTATTTAACGGGGGTGAATTAATTTTGTGTGAGAGATTTTATAATACTAACACACCATTTATTATTTTTCAAGGGCTTTATTAGGGTAGATTTTTTGCCAGATTTTATAGACAAAAAAGCTAAAAATTAATAAAATTATTATAAAGCTTAGTAATTGTGGAAAACGCCAACCGAAAATAATCGGCGTTTCGTCAATTCTAATAAATTCAAGAAAAAATCTTAACAAAGAATATAAAAAAATATAACCGATAATAAATAATTTATAATTTAACGTAGAAATTCTTTGTTTTTTAATAATTAAAATTTGTAAAAAAATTAAGATTAAAAATATTATTAAATTACCGATTGATTCATATAGAAAAGCAGGATGAAAATAGCTATAATCAAAATATTGCCAAGGCCGATGGATTAAATCTATCGGTATGCCCCAAGGTAAATTAGTCGGATAACCGAATAACTCTTGATTAAAGTAATTGCCGAAACGGCCGATTGCTTGGCCAATTGGCAAAACCGTAATCGTAATAGCGGCTAGTTGCCAGAAACTATAATTATATTTTTTAGCATAAAAATAAAGAGCTAAAGCGCCGCCGATTATACCCCCGTGAATTGCTAAACCGCCTTGCCAGATTTTAAAGATATCTAAAAGATGATTTGAAAAATAAGGCCACTCTAAAATAACATCATAAATTCGCGCGCCGATTATACCACTAATAATTAGCCAAAACGCCAAATCAATTATAATTTCGGTTTTAAGGTTATAAAGTTTTGCTAAATATAAAGAGACGGTAATTGCGGCTAGGGTTCCGAGCAAAATAAAAAAACCATACCAATAAAGATTGATTGGGCCGAATGAAAAAAGAATAGGCGATGGGTTAAAAGTATGAAGAAAATTAATCATATTAATAAATTATTGTCATTCCGACCTTTGAGCCGGAATCCAGTTTCCGTTGCGATAAAATTAATATTATCTATTTTCTGAGTAGACAGTTTAATGGATTTATTATACTTTTATTACTATAAACATCCGTAACGCTTCGCTAGGACTTACTTTTTATTACTAAAAAGTAAGCAAAAAGTCTCGGGGAGTTCCGATTGGCTATCACGTTGATTTATCTTCATGCTGTAAGCCTTGCCGCCAACTCCACTCCCCGAACCCCGGGGTGAGTTTGAAATATTAACTATAATTTTTTAAACCCAACCCTAAATTTTATAGGATTGCAGATACAATTTTATAATATATTCTTATTTTCCCCTGAAAGTAAAGTTTAGTCAAATAAAAAAGCCAGTCTCTATGACTGGCATGTCACCTTAGATGGTGAACTTAGCGCTCTTTTATAAGAGCGTCATAATCAATAGTTTCAATGTTTATGTATTTTCTGATGAGCAATTTATATGCGACGACGATTGATCCTATAACTATTATTGTCGCCAAAATTGTTCCGTGCCAGAAATATTCTTTCGGCGTTACGCAAGAACTTATAATCATGCCGCAAGCCGAAGAAATACTGAACAGTATTATTCCAATAACAATTAAAAATTGTAATCGTGCCATACGTCGTCTCCTTTTTTATTTGATTTATATTTTTGTTTATTTTATAAATATATTTTGCCTTAATTTAGCCCTTAAGTCAATATTGGGTAAAAAGAGAGCCGGCGATCTTATTTAGATTGATCACCGGCTTGGTTTAAATGGTTGCGGCTTTTTTCAGTCGCAACTGGCCATTTTGATCGGTTGCTTCTGGAAAGAACCTCGGTTTACCGTTAACCGGTATCCAAGATCGGCCGTTACAATGCGGGCAAATAATATCTCGCCCGCTTCCTCCTTGTTCGCTTGGAGTAAATTCCGGCAGGTTAATTAACCGCAGGCAATCAGGGTTGGGGCATTTTATCTCCATTCTAACCCCCTTTTTGCGCGGTTAGTGAAATAGAGATATTTTTCCCTTGCTAAATCCTCGGCGTATAGCAGTAGGAGACTGATTTTTTTTCTCAACCCAGGGTTTTTGCCTTTATAATAAGGGCAGCGAAATCCGGGAGGCTGATTTTCTTTTTTGTAAGTTGGCGGTTGCGATTTATTTTTTTCTATCGCTTCCACCACACAATACAAAAGAAAAAGAATGGAGAAGATAAGCGCGGCGAATAGCATCAGTTTTATAAACAACCAAATCATCTGGTTGTTATTTAACTGGATAAAGAAAATACCTATAACCGCAAACACAATAACAACAACAGAACCCATTATAGCGACTATTTTTTTCATGATTTATCTCCTTTTCTGTTTTTTTATTAAATTTTCATCATGTAAGTAAAACTGCAATTTAGACAATTTTTAAGTTTGCCATGAATTGTTTTGCAACCCGGTGCAATAGATGCACTAAAAACGGTAATCATTAGCACTAGGGTATAAAGACACGCTAAAAAAATCAAAACTTTTTTCTTTATTTTTATCATTTTCCTTTCTCCTAAAAATTATTATTTTTATTACCTCAAAATTGTTATTAATAAAAATGCATGGATTGCGGGTCAAGTCCGAAATGACAAGTTAATTTAACAGCAATTTTGAGGTAATAAATATTTAAAAAGAGCATAAAATTATTGTATTAATATATCATATTTGTAGTTTTATGTCAAGTTATTTAAATAAAATAAGAGCAGGCGATTAACCTGCTCTTATGAAAAATGGCTTATTTTTGCAGTTTTTTTTCAGTTTCCAATATAGCTATAGTTGTTTTTATAACAGTATCAGGGTTTAAAGAAATACTATCTATGCCGCATTCAACCAGCATTTGGGCAAAATCAGGGAAATCGCTTGGCGCTTGGCCGCAGATGCCGACTTTACGTTTAGTCTTTTTACCCGTAGCAATTAATTGTCTAATTAACATTTTTACCGATTCATTTTTTTCATTACTGACGCCGGCAATTTTTAAAGTTCCGGCGTCACGATCAATGCCCATAGTAAGCTGAGTTAAATCGTTAGAGCCGATAGAAAAGCCGTCAAAGGTTTTAGCAAAATCTTCGGCTAAAATTATATTAGTTGGAATTTCAGCCATTACATAAACCTCTAAACCATTTTCGCCTTGCCTTAAGCCATATTTAGCCATCGTGGCAATAACTTGTTTACCTTCATCAATCGTACGGCAGAAAGGAATCATAACTTTTAAGTTAGTTAAACCCATTTCATCGCGAACTTTTTTAATCGCTAAACATTCTAGAGCAAAAGCCGGTTCAAACTTCGGATCATAATATCTTGAAGCGCCGCGCCAGCCAATCATTGGATTAGATTCAACCGGTTCATATTCTTTACCGCCGATTAAGTTAGCATATTCATTAGTTTTAAAATCAGAGAATCTTATAATTACATCTTTAGGATAAAAAGCGGCCGTGATAATAGCTACGCCTTCGGCTAATTTATCAACGAAATATTGTTTTTTATCTTTATAGCCAATCGTTAATTCATCAATTTTCTTTTTAACCTTTTTGTCTTTAATTTTCGCATAATTTATTAACGCTAGCGGATGAATTTTAATTTGATCATTAATAATGAATTCTTCGCGCGCTAAGCCTACGCCTTCGTTAGGAATAAAAGAAGATTGAAAAGCGATATCGGGCGAACCGATATTCATCATTATTTTAGTTTTCGGTTTAGCTAAATTTTTAATGCTGGTTTTATTAATTTTAAATGGTAGTTTACCATCATAAACAAAACCCGCGTCGCCTTCAGCGCAACTAACCGTTATGCTTTGCCCGGTTTTAATTTTTTTAGATACATCGTTAGTACCGACAACGCAAGGAATGCCTAATTCGCGCGAGACAATAGCGGCGTGGCAGGTTCGACCGCCTTTATCCGTAACGATTGCCGAAGCGATTTTCATAATTGGCTCCCAGTCAGGATCAGTCATATCGGTCACTAAAACTTCACCCGGTTTAAATTTAGCAATATCGGAAATATCCATAATTCTATTAGCTACTCCGGCGCCGATACGATTACCAACGCTCTTACCGGTAGAAATTATTTTACTCTTTTTTTCTAAAACATATTCTTCAATTACGCTCATGTCGCGAACGCTATGAATGGTTTCTGGCCTGGCTTGAATGATGTATAATTCATTTTCCTTGCCGTCTAAGGCCCATTCTATATCCATTGGCCGATTGTAATGTTTTTCAATTTTCATGGCCCAATTAGCCAATTTCAGGACTTGTGCGTCGGTAATTGATTGTTTTGATTGCTCTCCGGCCGGCACCTTAACATCTTTAACTGGATGTTTAGGGTTAGAGCTATAAATCATTTTTATTTTTTTAGTTGAAATAGAATGAGAAATAATAGTTTTAGTCGGTTTAAAAACATAAAATTCATCAGGATTAACTTTTCCTTGAACGATATTTTCGCCTAAACCGTAAATAGAACTTACTAAAACTGTATTAGCAAAGCCTGATTCAGTATCAATGGTAAAAATTACTCCCGAAGCGGCTAAATCAGAGCGAATCATTTTTTGTACGCCGACCGATAGCGCTATTTTAAAATGGTCAAAACCTTTATCAACGCGATAAGAAATGGCGCGATTAGTAAATAGGGAGGCAATACATTTTTTTACCGCGAGCAGTAATTCAACTTCGCCGGAAATATTTAAAAAAGTTTCCTGTTGGCCGGCGAACGAAGCATCCGGCAAATCTTCGGCTGTGGCGCTTGAGCGAACCGCTACATGTAAATTTTTAGTTTTATAAAATTGAGATAATCTTTTGTAAGCTTCAACAATATCTCGGCTTAAATCTTTAGGAAAAGCGGTAGCAATAATTAATTTTCTAACCGCGGCGCCGCGCCTGCCTAAATCAATTACGTCTCTAGTATTTAAACCGTTGAGAATTTTTTTTATGTCTTCTTTAAGATGAGTTTGCTCTAATAGATAATTATAAGCGTTAGCCGTGGTAGCAAAACCATTAGGCACTTTTATTCCTTGGTCGGCTAAATTTTTATACATTTCACCGAGCGACGCATTTTTTCCGCCGACTTCTGGCACGTCCTTAATCGTAGTTTCTTCAAAAAATTTGATGAATTTATTTTCTGGCATAGATTAAAATATTATTGCGAACAACCCCGCATTCGCTAATTAGCGGAACGGGGTTAATCGTAATGAAAACTTTTATAAGTTAATTTTTTTACTGTAATCGTAGATATAAGGGATTTTCCACCAAGTTCCTTCTAAGGTTTTTAGAATGTCCAAAATCGCGATAACAAGAATCGCTAAACCGACTAGCCAACCTATCACTGGGATCCAGGCGACAAAACTTATGATGAATAAAATTAAGCCTTGCTTGGCATGGAATTGGCAAAACTTTGAATGTTTTTTACCAAGTAGCGGGATTAAAAACAGAATCCAGAAATAAGACAAAGCCGCTACGGTTTTGTTCTTTTCAATATCCGGATCAAGCGAAGTTTTTGTCGTTTTTTCTTCAGCCATAGTTTTATGTTTAATAATTAATTATATTATTATGATAGCATAATTTTTGCTATAATAAAACTAGGATTGACAAAAGCCAAAAGATAATCAAAAATGAAAAATACGCCCCGCTATTAAAGCGGGACAAGCAGGCGTGGCGGAATTGGTATACGCGCTAGCCTTAGGAGCTAGTGGATTTATCCATGAGAGTTCAAGTCTCTCCGCCTGCACAACCCTTAAAAACCTTTTCAAAAAAGGTTTTCCTCGACGAGCGGGATAAATAATATTTTCCAAAAATATAAGGTATCAAATAAAAATTTTGTAGCGGGTAAAGCCCTACGGCCATAAAATTTTATTTGATAATTGACGTTAATTTTGTTAATATTAAAGCGCGTTTAATTATAAATTATTATGCCTCATAAAAAAACTTACGTTATTTCTATTGGTGGTTCATTGATTGTTCCGCCCGAAGGCGTTGATTGGCATTTTTTGCAAGAGTTTCGCGCTTTAATTTTGGAAAAAATAAAACAGGGCCATAAATTCTTTTTAATTGCTGGCGGCGGTATGACTTGCCGAAATTATGTGGCCGCGGCTTCTCGCGTAGTTAAAATTGAACGCGACGATTTAGATTGGCTAGGTATTCATACTACTAGACTTAATGCGCATTTATTAAGAACAATTTTTCGCGATCAAGCTAATCCAGAAATTATAAAAAATCCAACTTTTAGATTATATAGCGAGAAAAAAATAATGGTAGCTTCGGGCTGGAAGCCGGGTTGGTCAACCGATTACGTCGCGACTATGATAGCGCGAGAATATGATGTTAAAACAATTTTAAATTTATCCAACATTGATTATGTTTATGATAAAGATCCTAATAAGCATAAAGACGCGAAACTAAAAACTAAAATGAATTGGGCTGAATTTAGAAAGTTAGTTGGTAACAAATGGTCGCCGAGCCTAAACGCGCCGTTTGACCCGATTGCTTCAAAAAAAGCGCAGGAATTAGGCTTAGAAGTTATCATTATGAATGGCAAAAATATTATTAATTTAAAAAATTGTTTAGCTGGAAAAAAGTTTAAAGGTACGGTGATAAAATAAATAAATTTAACATTTAAAATTAATATTTATGGGGAAAAAAGGAGGCTGTTTTTATTTGGTAAAAATTGTTGTAATTCTGGCTGTAATTGGAGCCGGATTTTTTTATACGGAAAAAATTGATGCTAGCCAAAGTATTTTAATTAGCGAGATTCAAATTTATCCAATTGAAAATCGATTTATAGAGTTCTATAATCCTAACGATTCCTCGGTTGATTTAACTGATTGGTATTTACAAAGAAAAACTCAAGCCGGCTCTAGTTTTAGTTCGTTAGTTTCAAAAACTTATTTTAACGGCAAAACAATCGACGCCAATAGTTATTTTTTAATTTCCAGAAGTTCCTTCCCTAATAGCGATATTATTTTAAGCAGTTTAACTTTAAGCGAGGCTAATACGCTTCAGCTTAAAGATGCTAATGGCGATGTAGTTGATAAAGTTGGTTGGGGTGAAGCTAATGATTGCCAAGGTTCTTGCGCTTTATCGCCGACCGAAAGGCAGAGTCTACAAAGAAAATTTGAAAATAATAATTTTATAAATACTGGTAATAACGGCGAAGATTTTAAAATTGAAAGTTGCTCAAGCCCAAAAGCGCAATCGGCAGTTTGTCAAAATGAAGATTCTGACGATTCAGACGATCAAGACAATAATGCTACTTCAACTCCGGTAATAATTAATGAAGATGTAGCGACCTCAACCAATCCTATAGCAAGTTCATCATCTTCATCTGAACAGAAAAATAATTTTGGCGATGTATTAATAAATGAATTAGTATCTGATCCGGCCGACGACGATGTTGAGTGGATTGAGTTATATAATAAACCTTACCGCGAGATTGATTTAACCGGTTGGTGGCTTGAAGACGGCAGCAAAGCAAAAACTACTTTAAGCGGTAATTTAGGCGCTAGCGGAGCTAGCCGTTATAAAGTTATTGAAAAGCCGGTTGGCAATTTAAATAACAGCGGCGATATAATAATTTTATATGACGCTAGCGGAAAAATAATTGACCAAATTGCTTATGGCAATTGGGATGATGGCAATACTCTAGATAACGCGCCGGCGGCGGCCGACCCAGGGAGCATAGCTAGAAAATTTGACGGTTGTAACACTTATAATAATTTAAATGATTTTGTCATAACTTTAAAACCGACTAAAGGCGCTAGTAATATTATTCAGACTGAAGATGAAATAAGTTCTGAAGCTAAGGCCGGATTTGATTTTAGCGGCGATATTTTAATTTCAGAAATATTGCCTAACCCGACCGGCGATGATACGAAATTAGAATTTATAGAAATATATAATGCCGGATCGCGAGAAGTTAATTTAACCGGCTGGAGTTTAAGTAATGAAGATAATAAAAAAATTAACTTAGAAAAAATCGCTACCAGCACGATTATTAAAGCTGGCGAATATTTAGCTTTTCTTAGGCCAAAAACTAAAATAGTTTTGCATAATGATCAGGGACAGGTTAAATTATTTCAGCCTTTAGCCGATAAGCCATTTATAACTGTAAATTATAAAAATGTAAAAGAAGGTTGGAGTTATAATATAGTTGATTATAAACTAAAAGGCGAATGGGTTTGGAGCGAAACTATAACGCCAGGGGCTATGAATATATTTAAAACAGTTAACCATGCTCCAGAAGTTGAATTTAATATGCCAGCAAAAGTTTTAGTTGGAACGCCGATTATTTTTGACAGTTCGGATACGGTTGATCAAGATGATGATAAATTAAAATTTAGTTGGGATTTTGGCGATGGTTTTAAAAATAGTTTAGCTAACGCGGAGCATACTTACTTAAAAGCTGGAATTTATAAAGTTAAGCTTGAGGTTAATGATGGCCAAGCAACAGCCAATAAAGAAAAAAGTATAACAGTGGTTGATACTGTTGAAGAATTTAATAAAATTGCCTCATCATCTGAAGACGTCGTAATTTCCGAAGATGGCGATATAATAATTAATGAAATTTTCCCTAACCCAGAAGGCGCGGATACCGGCAAAGAATGGATAGAATTCAAAAATCAAAGTTCAGATAAAATAAATTTATTAAATTGGCGAATTGAAAATGACAACGGCAAATATAAATTTAATGAAGCTCAAATAATAGAGCCGGGCGCTTTTTATGTTTTAGATAATGTTAAAAGTAAATTAGCATTTAAAAATGCCGACGATGTTATTAGTTTATATAATGATAATGATGAGTTAATAGATAGAGTAGAGTATTCCGGAGCGATTCAAGACGAAGCTTACGCGCGCGGCGTTAATAATAAATGGTTTTGGACTATTAAGTTAACGCCAGAACAAGAAAATATAATTAGTTTGGCGGATAGCGAGGCAGTTAAGCAAAGTCAAGTATTAGGCGTTAAAATAAATTCGGCTGGTTATGCGGAAATTGATTTAGAAAAAGTTAGAGAATTAGAAATTGGCAGTTTAGTTAAAGTTAAGGGCGTAGTAGCGGTTGAGCCGGGTATTTTAGGCGTACAAATATTTTATATTGTTAGTTTGTCTGGAAGCGCTGAAGATGTGGCTAATATGCCTGGCATGCAAATTTATAATTATAAAAAAGACTTTCCAAATTTAAAAGTTGGCGATTATGTTGAAGTGTTAGGCGAATTAGCGCAGACACAGGGAGAATTTAGAATAAAGACTAAAGACAAAGGCGATATAAAAATAATTGAAAATAAACAGCCGCCTTTTGCCTTAGCTTTAAAAATAGACGAAATCAGCGAAGAAAATATTGGCCAGCTTTTAACCATCACCGGAGAAATTACTGATAAAAAAAGCACTTCGTTATATGTTGATGATGGCAATGATGAAATTTTTGTTTACATCAAACAAAATACTGGCATTAATATAAAAAATTTAGCCGTCGGACAAAAAGTTATGGTTACTGGCATTTTAAGCAAAACTCAAACCGGTTTTAGATTATTGCCTCGTTATCAGGAAGATATTATTTTAAATAATTTAACCAATGAGTTAAATCCCCAAGTTTTAGGCGAAGTAGCATCGTCCGAAGAATGGGATTTAGCCAAGCGGGATAAAAAATTAGAATTGTTTAAATATCTATTAATTATTTCCGGAGGAATAATAGCTTTATTAGTAGGATTATTGATTAGGGCTAAGATAAAAAATTAATATTTTTAGCTTGACATGAGATAAATTTTTGATTAATGTTTAAATAATTTAAGTGGTCTTTTTATTTTTTTAATAAAAAATTTAGGGGGGGGTAAGGCGATGAAATTGGAAAACATTTTAAAGAAGCTAATATCTATTATTGCGGAGCAGTTAGAGTTAGAGGAAGCTGATAAAAGTATGATTGTAGAGGGGGCGCATTTTATTGATGATTTAGGGGCTGATTCTTTAGATATTGTAGAAATTTTAATGTCGGCCGAGGAGATGTTTAACGTGCAGATTGCTGATGAGGATCTGGAGACAATAAACACCGTCGGCGATTTAGTAAATGTTATTTATTTTAAGAAGAATCACAACACCAGCAGGCGCGAAGGCTCGCACGCCATACAAGATTAATTGCGCTATAAATGTTATCGGAGGGGGTTGTAATGAAAAAAGTAAAAACAGTAAAATTGCCGTATCAACAGAAGAATATGGATAAAGCCATTGCTGAAGCAAAAGGAGTGCTGCCTAAAAGTAAGGATTTAAATGGGTTTATTAAAAAAGTAGCTTGTCTTTTATTTCCAGCGCCCGGCCCTAATTAAAATTTAACATAAACAATCCCCGCCCAAGCAGAAATAGGGCGGGTTTTTTTATTTATAAAATAATGTTATAATATAGTTGAAGTACAGATGTTTATATCTTGATAAGTATTATATTTCTATGAAATTCTAGATTTCGGCTCGTAGGCCGGAATGACAGTCTAATCATTATGGCTAGACGCAGAAAAAAATTTAATTCACTGGATTATATAAAATTACCCAAAGTTGACCTAGACCCTGACATGAAAAGGGGTATTTTTATTATTTTAATTTTAGCTTTTGGCGCTATTAGCTTTTTGAGCCTGTTTGGCTTAGCCGAAGGTTTGGGCAGTTATTTAGAAAAAGGAATAATTTTTTTATTTGGCTGGGGAAAATGGTTGTTTCCTTTAACCGTAATGGCGATTGGATTTTTAATGTATAACCGAGATAAAGATTGGTTTAGAGGAGCTAATTATTTAGGTTTATTTATTTTTCTGATATTTTTTAGCGCTTTTCTTCATATTTTAGTTGGACAGGATAATTGGCAATCAGCCATTCAGGAAGGCGCGGGCGGCGGCTACATTGGTTATGGTATTATTTCTATTTTCACAAAAATTATGGGTTTTTGGGCTAGTTTAATTTTAGTGGTCTGCTTGATTTTAATTTCCTTAATGCTCATGCTTAATGCCACTCTAGAATCTTTAATTGGCAAAGAAAGTTGGTTCGCTAAAATATTTTATCCGATTAATTTTGTTTATAATAAAATTTTTAATAGAAACCAAGAGTCTGAAGTTGAAGAAGAAATTGAATTTGATGAGCCAGAAGAAGAGGAAGAAGAAATTATAGAGGAAGAAGATGGTGAAACTGACGCTGGGTCGGATGGTAGCGTGCCAGAATTTTTTAAACATAAAGTTAAAAATACTGCTGACGAAAGTGATAGTAAAATTAAAGAAGATAAAACAGAAACTAAAGGCAGCGGTTGGAAACAAACTCATGTTAAAATTGATTTACCTTTAGATTTACTAAATGCTAAAATCGGCAAGCCGACTTCGGGTGATATTAAAAATAATATGTTGATTATTCAACGGACTTTAGAAAATTTTGGTATACCAGTAGAAATGGGAGAAGTTAATGTCGGGCCAACCGTTACTCAATATACTTTAAAACCGGCTGAGGGTATAAAATTAACAAAAATTACGACTTTAAGTAATGATTTAGCTTTGTCTTTGGCCGCGCATCCAATTAGAATAGAAGCGCCGATTCCAGGCAAATCTTTAGTAGGCATTGAAGTGCCTAACCAAACTAAAGCCATTGTTGGGCTAAGAGAAGTTTTAGCCGGTGAAATGTTTAAAAGTAGAAAAAGTAATATTATGATTGCTTTAGGTAAAGATGTTTCCGGTAAAGTTTGGTTAGACGATTTATCAAAAATGCCGCATCTACTCGTGGCCGGCGCTACTAATTCAGGAAAATCGGTTTGTTTGAACGCTATTATTGTAAGTTTGCTTTATCAAAATAATCCAGATGATTTACGTTTTATAATGGTTGATCCTAAGCGCGTGGAGTTGCCAGTTTATAATGGAGTGCCGCATCTTTTAACTCCAGTTATTACTGAGGTGCCTAAAACTATTAATGCTTTAAAATGGTGTTTAAATGAAATGGATCGACGCTTTGAAGCTTTAGCTAAGGCTGGCAAAAGAAATATTGGTAGTTATAATGAAATGGGCAAAGATAAAATGCCATATATTGTTTTTATTATAGATGAATTAGCCGATTTAATGGTGGCGGCCGGAAGAGATGTTGAAGCTAGTATAATCAGATTAGCGCAGATGGCTCGAGCCGTAGGCATCCATTTGATTTTAGCCACGCAAAGACCGAGCGTTGATGTTATTACCGGTTTAATTAAAGCCAATATGCAGGCTAGGATCGCTTTTTCGGTGGCTTCTGGTATAGATTCTCGTACGATTTTAGATTCGTTAGGCGCGGAAAAATTATTAGGTCGTGGCGATATGTTATTTACTACAGCAGAAATTTCTAAACCTAAAAGACTCCAAGGCGCTTTTGTTAGCGATAATGAAATTAAAAGAATTGTTTATTATATTAAAGATCGCAGCGGTGAACCGCAATATGTTGAAGGCATAACCGATCGGCAAAAAGTTAAAGGTATCGCTGGAGTTGGTTTGGATGGCGGCGGCGAAGATTCGGACGAGTTGTTTGAAGAAGCTAAAGAATTAATTATTAATTCAGGTAAAGCCTCGGCTTCTTATTTACAGCGTCGTTTAAGTATCGGCTACGCTAGAGCCGCTCGACTTTTAGATTTATTAGAAGAAGCTGGAATTATCAGCGCTGGCAATGGTTCTAAGCCGCGAGAAATCTTGATAACGCGCGAACAATATGATAGTATGGTAAATCAAGGAATCAGCGGCGTAAATTTACATAAGCAGGAAGAGTCGGTGGCGCCTGATGAATATTTGTCCCCCGACGCTGAAGCTATGGAGGACGAGCCGGATGATGAAGATGAAGAAATTACGGAAGATGAAACTGAATCTGCGGATGAAGGGGAGGATGAAATTGAAGAAGAATCTGACGACGAAGCAGCAGAGTTAATGGAAGATCCAACAAAAACTGCTGGTAATAAAAAACAAAATAATTCCTCCGTCGCTAAAGCTAAGGAGGACGAGGACGAGGGAAAATATTTTAGTAGATAAAAATTAAAAATAAATTTTATGTATATTACTTGGTTAGGACAATCATGTTTTAAATTGCAGGATAAAATTGGACCTGAGGGCGTAATTTTAGTTACTGATCCATACGGTGACAGTAGTGGTTTAAAAATGCCTCATTTTGAAGCCGATATTGTGACGGTTTCTCATAACCATAGCGATCATAATAATACTGGCGCTTTGCGAGCCAATCCGTTTATAATCAATACGGCCGGTGAATATGAAATTAAAGATGTGTTTGTTGAAGGCGTAGAAAGCGCGCATGACGAAAAAGACGGCGCTGAACGAGGAGAAAATATTATCTATCGTATTGAGATGGAAGATATTTCCATAACTCATTTAGGCGACCTAGGTCATGTTTTAGACGCTAAGCAATTAGAAAAATTAGAAGGCACAGATATATTATTAATTCCAGTTGGCGGAAAATACACGATTAACGCGTCTAAAGCCGTAGAAGTGATTTCGCAGATTGAACCAAGGATTGTCATTCCGATGCATTATAAAATACCTGGCGTTAAAACTGATATTGACGGAATAGAAAAATTTATAAAAGAATTAGGCATTAAGCCGAGAAATGAAGAAAAATTAAAAATTTCCAAAAAAGATTTACCGCAGGATGATATGGAATTAGTGGTATTGAGCGCTTAAAGTAATTTTAAATTATAGTATTTAATAAAATTAAATAATTTATAAAAAACAGCTTTTTAAAAAGCAAAATATAAATATAATTTTAAAATTTCAATAAATATGCTACTATTTAGTAGTAAATTACTAAATAAAATTATGAAAAAAACTGTAAAAAAACTAGGTTTATTTATTCTGATTTTTCAATTTGCCTTTTTGCCTTTTATATCACAAAATACTTTTGCGTCTAGCGGTTCTCAGACCTTAACAACCCAAGCTGATTTTGAAGCGGGAACTTTAGGATCAGGTCTAAGCTCTTCTCAGACCCCGGGAGATTTAAGACTAGACTACCAAACTTCCATCCGCGCGGATACCACAGCAGAGAATTTTAATTTGGGAAATACATTCCAGGATACCTATACGACAAGAGTAAAAAACGACAGCGGAGGCGAAGTGGTTATCAATCCCGTATATAACTACAACCAGTACTCTTCGCCCGTGCTTGATTCAGGGTATGTTAAGAATTCCTTTCTAGACGAAGCCCGCAACTTATTATATGTCAGCACTAGCGGCGGGGGTCTTTCAGTCATCAATACCCAAGGTACCATTGATCCAGCCGATGATACTTTAATTAAAACATATACCACAGCTACTACTCCAGCGATTGGAAATAATTATGTTTATCACTCCTTTCTTGATTCCGCCCATAACCTTATATATGTCAGCACTAGCAGCGGGGGTCTTTCAGTCATCAATACCCAAGGTA
>CAYSKV010000002.1:0-74743 GCA_964431805.1 uncultured Gammaproteobacteria bacterium | reverse complement strand
TTGACCCGGCTGACGATACTTTAGTTAAGACCTACACCACAGCCACTACTCCGGCGATTGCAAATAATATTGTTTTAGATTCATTTCTTGATTCCACCCATAATCTTATATATGTCAGCACTAGCAGCGGGGGTCTTTCAGTCATCAATACCCAAGGTACCATTGACCCGGCTGACGATACTTTAGTTAAGACCTACACCACAGCCACTACTCCGGCGATTGCAAATAATATTGTTTTAGATTCATTTCTTGATTCCACCCATAATCTTATATATGTCAGCACTAGCAGCGGGGGTCTTTCAGTCATCAATACCCAAGGTACCATTGACCCGGCTGACGATACTTTAGTTAAGACCTACACCACAGCCACTACTCCGGCGATTGCAAATAATATTGTTTTAGATTCATTTCTTGATTCCACCCATAATCTTATATATGTCAGCACTAGCAGCGGGGGTCTTTCAGTCATCAATACCCAAGGTACCATTGACCCGGCTGACGATACTTTAGTTAAGACCTACACCACAGCCACTACTCCGGCAATTGGAAATAATATTGTTTGTCACTCCTTTTTTGATTCCACCCATAACCTTATATATGTCAGCACTAGGCGCGGTCTTTCAGTCATCAACCTCAATAACACATATAACACGCAGGGTGTATATACAAAAGACGTAGATAGGAATAGTGTAAACCTTTGGCAAACCAAAACAGCTATACCCACAGCCAGATTCTCAGCCGCCACCGGAGTCATTAGTGAGAAAATATATGTAGCTGGCGGAGTCAATAGAGACACTTTTAATATACTCGAAGCATATGACCCAGTCACTAACACCTGGTCAACCAAAGCTTCAATGTCCACCGGCAGAAACAGCTCCGTCTCCGGCGTAATCAATGGCAAACTGTATGTAGCTGGCGGCAAAGATACTGACTATAATGCCTTGTCTTCTCTGGAAATTTATGACCCAGCCACCGACACCTGGTCAGCTGGCCCTGCTATGTCTACTAAAAGAATAGGAGCAGTAGGAGATGTATATAATGGCAAACTGTATGTGATGGGCGGCATGACAGGAGCATGCAACAATAATTCCGAACAGAGTATGGAAGTCTATGACCCTGACACTGATACATGGTCAACTCTGGCTCCAGCTCCGATTGTTAAATCCACCTCAGGCACAGCGAAGTTCATTAACGGCAAAATGTATGTAGCCGGAGGACAAAATTGGTGTGACATTACTTTTTCTAATTCTCTCATCGTTTATGATCCGGCCACAAATACTTGGGATAGCGCCAAAGCTCCGATGCCATACGGCAGAGCGGGAGGCACGTCAGCTGTTGTGGACGGTAAGTTTTTGTACATAGGCGGCACAAACGACGATTGGGATTCAGTTAATGACATATTTATATACGACCTGGTAACGGACAGCTGGGGTATATACTCCACGCTGCCTGACGTCTTGCACCGACCCATGGCAAATGTGATTGACAACAATCTCTATGTAGCAGGCGGACGAAATAGTGATTGGGAGTCAGTAGACACTAATTATCTTCTTTCTTCTGACTTCCTCACCGACCCATATCAGAAAGAAACTTATTCTAAAATCTCCTGGGCAGCCACCACTCCGGCCGGAACATCCATAGAATTATTGTACTCACTTAATAGCGGTCAAAACTACGAAAGCCTAGGAACCACTCAAGGAACATATTATCTACCGGCGGACTCTTCGGCCTATTCTTTGCGCTACAAAGCGATCCTTTCTACTGACGACTTTTCAGTAACCCCGTCTTTAGATAGCGTTACAGTATACTATGCAACAGAAAATTCTGGGCTTTACCCGTCTTCCGGAGTCTACACCTCTAAAGTGATTGACGCTAATCTAAACTCTAAATGGGAAACTCTATCAGCTGAAAGTACTATTCCGACCAATACCAGTATCAGCTATCAAACCAGAAGTGGTAATTCACCAACCCCAGATAGCACTTGGTCTAGTTGGTCAGATACCTCTGGTTCAACCATCACCTCGCCCAGCAACAGATATCTGCAAGTTAAAGCCACTCTAGCCACGACTGATGATACACAAACTCCAACTCTATCTGCTATGACCATAGACTATACCAATCTCAGTGTGGGTCCGGTTTTGCCATCTCCTCCGTCAAACAATAATAATCCGGGGAATAGTAATGCCACCGCGCCAGCAACCAATGAAATTAACACCCCAACCAATACCACTCCAGGAGAAACCAATGGAGCTAGTACCCCAACCAACACTACTAACCCGCATATTAGTATGTTAGATGATATTCTCGCTGAAGCTAAGATTCTAGCTACTAAAGACACTAGTCTACTATTAAATCATCTAGGTATCCAGGCTGATGTTAACAAAGAGCAAGCTGGATTAATTAAATACCAAACAATTCTAGATTTAGATAAAACTATCTCTAATGAAGCTAGACTAACTATCAACGATTTTATCGTCTACGGTACACTATCTACCCTAAGACTAGGCGCTGGCGAAAGAGCCGCAGTCATAAACTCATATTACCGAGCCTACTCTAGACTGCCAGACAGCGAAGCCGAATGGAATGACCTATTAAAGATAGCTAATGGCAGATGGCCAAATGAGAGAAACTCTAATATAGAGAATCAGGCTAAACTAGAGTTTAACCGAGTCTATGGCCGTAACCCAGAGATGACTAACAACATTGACCAAAACACCATTATGGTTATGGCCTATGGTTTAATGCCCAGACCCAGAAACCTAATGAGCGAACAAACCGCTATTACAACTTTCAAATGGATCTATGAACATAGTCCGGTTAATGCTTTAGCCTGGAACATTGTCAGAGCGGTTGCTTATGGCGGGGCGGGGAGGTAGAAAAATGTAATATATATAGAGTATAAAAACTCTGGCTTAGGCCAGAGTTTTTTAATATATTTTTATTTAACATTAGCCTTAAAATAAGGTATATTATTATATTATTTTTTATAATAAAAAGTGTTTACTTTTTAAATTTTTTTTGTTATAATTTAAGTAGAATTAACCGCTTTTTAGAAGCGATTTTTAAGCGTAATTTTATGCCGAAAAAAGGGCAAAAAAAATTGAAAGTTAAGATTCAAAAAGACAAAAAAATAAATAAAATATCTAACAATACAGTTTTAGAAAAAAAAACTAATGAAGAAATAGAAAAGGAAAAAATAATGTTAATGCGAGTTGGCGTGGCTTGCTTTATGATGATTTTTTTTGTAGCCTGGATTTTTAATCTAAGATATCAATTTAAAATGAATTCAAATAATGTTAATAAGAGTTCATTTAATTGGGAACAAACTAGAACTGAACTAAGTAAAACATTAGGCCAGATAAAACAAGGCATGGCGGAAATTAAACAAGCGCAAACCGTTGCGCAAAATACAAACCCAGAAGAACCTGAGTTATCGAACGAACAAATTAATTTGCTAAAAGAAAAATTAATAAACGATGTAGCATCTAGTACGATCGCAACCAGCACGACGGCAAGTAGTACAATAAGTAATAATAAATAAAAAATTTTAAATATGCCTAAAAAAATATTGAAGAAAAAAAAGATCGAAAAACCAATCAAGAAAAAAGTTGAAATTAAAAAAGCTAAACCAGAAAAAATAGTAGAAATTGAATCACCAAAAAAGAAAGTTGAAGTAGTACCAGAAATAATAGAGCAGGAAGGTAAAAATGGCGTTGGTTCAATCGCTAATTTAACAGTTACTAAAAGAGAAAAAACTATTTATGGTACAGTTGAACCACAGGCGCTAAACGATGAGATGCGTAAGTCATATTTGGATTATGCTATGAGCGTGATTGTTTCGCGCGCCTTGCCTGACGTTCGTGATGGTTTAAAGCCTGTCCATCGCCGAATTTTATATGCTATGTGGAATATCGGACTTAGGGCTGGAGGTAAGTTTAGAAAATCGGCTACCGTCGTCGGAGAAGTTTTAGGTAAATATCATCCGCATGGCGATAGCGCGGCTTATGAATCAATGGTGCGTATGGCGCAAGATTTTTCTATGCGCTATCCTTTAGTTCGCGGTCAGGGAAATTTTGGTTCTATGGACGGCGATCATGCCGCGGCCATGCGTTATACCGAGGCTAAATTATCAGCTATTTCTGAGGAATTATTATTTGATCTTGATAAAAATACTGTTGATTTTGTGCCAAATTATGACGGTTCTCATCAGGAACCGCGCGTTATGCCGGCTAAATTACCGAATCTACTTTTAAATGGCACTATGGGTATCGCGGTCGGTATGGCTACAAATATACCGCCACATAATTTAAGAGAGTTGGCTGATGCGATTACTCATTTAATTAGTGATCCTGAAGCTACGGTTGAAGATTTAATGCAGTTTGTTAAAGGGCCTGATTTTCCGACTGGCGGAGTAATTTATAACCAAAAAGATATTTTGCAGGCTTATGCGACTGGTAAGGGTGGCATTGTTATGCGCGGCGTAGCCGAAGTTGTAGAAAATAAAAATGGCATGTTTCAAATTGTTATTAGTGAAATTCCTTACCAGATTAATAAAGCTACTTTAGTAGAAAAAATTGCCGAATTAGTAAAAGATAAAAAAATAGAAGGCATAAAAGATTTGCGTGATGAATCGGATAAAGATGGCGTTAGAGTGGTAGTGGATTTAAAGAAAGACGCTTATCCTAAAAAGATTTTAAACAGTCTATTTAAAATGACCCAGCTTCAAGAAACCTTTCATGTTAACATGTTAGCTTTAGTAGATGGTATTCAACCTAAAGTTTTAACTTTAAAGATGGTTTTAGAAGAGTATATTAAACATCGCACTGAAGTTGTTAAGCGCCGAACGCAATTTGATTTAGATAAAGCGCGTGAACGAGCCCATATTTTAGAAGGTTTAATGATTGCTTTAAATAATATTGATGCGGTTATTAAAATTATTAAAGCTTCAAAAGATAAAGAGGTAGCTAAAGTGAATTTAATGAAGAAATTTAAGTTGTCGGAACGCCAGACTATAGCGATTTTAGACATGAAGCTATCAACTTTAGCTAATCTGGAAAGATTAAAAATAGAGAATGAATTAAAAGAGAAGAAAACATTAATTAAAGATTTAGAATCAATTTTAAAGTCAGCGGTTAAAATAAAAGATATCATAAAGAAAGAAATAAAAGATTTAGCCGAAAAATTCGGGGATGATAGAAGAACTAAGGTAGTAGCTCATGGCGTTAAGGAATTTTCCGTAGAAGATTTAGTGCCGAACGAAGAGGCTGTGGTTATGATGACGCGAGACGGTTATATTAAACGAACCACGCCAGATACTTTTAAGGTTCAGGGACGAGGGGGCAAAGGCGTTATTGGTTTAACTACCAAGGAAGAAGATATGGTAGAGTTTATGTTTACCACCTTAACTCATAATGATTTATTATTTTTTACGACTAAAGGTAGAGTTTTTCAGCTTAAAGCCTATGAAATCCCGCAAGCTGCTAGAACGGCCAAAGGCACGCCAATCGTTAATTTTTTGCAGCTAGCCGGCGGAGAAAAAATTACCTCAGTTTTACCTTTAGATAAATTAGCTAAGAGTAAATATCTATTTTTTGCCACCGAAAAAGGTTTGGTTAAGAAAGTTGAGATAGACGCTTTTTCGAATGTTAGGCGTTCAGGTCTTATCGCTATTAAAATAAAAGAAGATGACTCTTTAATTTGGGTAAAACCGACCGACGGTGATGATCATATTGAATTAGTTACGGCTCAAGGCCAGGCTATTAGGTTTAAAGAAAAGGATGTTCGAGATATGGGACGTAATGCGGCCGGAGTTCGCGGTATTAGATTAAAGAAAAAAGATGATACGGTCGTCGGTATGGGTGTAATAAAAAATGATAAAGAAAAAATGAAAAAATATCAGCTTTTAGCTATTTCGGAAAATGGTTTTGGTAAACGAACGCCGATTGGTTTATATAAATTACAGGGTCGAGGCGGCTCAGGCATTAAGACGGCTAAAGTAACTTCTAAAACCGGAAAATTGATTAACGCTTTTATAGTCAATGCTGAAACCATGGCTGATAAAGATTTGATTATTATTTCGGAAAAAGGCCAGGTTATAAGATTAACTTTTAAAACAGTTAGCCAGTTAGGCCGCGATACACAGGGCGTTAGATTAATGAGATTTAAAGAAGCTTCAGATAAAGTGGCTTGTGTTACTTGGGTATAAAAATTAAATTAATTATATGCCTAAAATATTAATTGTCGAAGATGAGCAATTTTTGTCAGACATGTACAAACTCAAATTCGAACATGAAGGTTATCAAGCCGTTGTGGCGCGCGATGGCTCAGAAGGGTTGGAATTAGCGAAAAAAGAGAAACCTGATTTAATACTCTTAGATTTAGTTTTACCAGGCATGGATGGTTTTAAAGTATTAGCTGAATTAAAAAAAGACGCAGCCACTAAAAATATCAAAGTTTTTATTTTTTCTAATTTGGGCCAAGAGAATGAAATTAAGACTGGCAAAAAAACTGGGGCTGATGGCTATTTTATAAAAGCCAATATGACCCCGAGCCAGCTAATGGAAAAAATTAATGTTGTTTTTAGTCAGGGCGCATTAGGCAATAATAAAAAGAACAAGGTAATTCATGATAAAGATTTTGAAATTGCAAATATAGAAAAAAAACAAGCAAAAATTTTATTGATTGAAGATGAAGAGGCGATTATTAATATGTATAAGATGCGTTTTGATAAAGAAGGTTTTCAAATTGAAGTGGCGCGCAATGGCGCTTGGGGCCTAAAATTAGCTAGACAAAAAAAGTTTGATATTATTCTTCTGGATATGGTTATGCCGGCTATGAATGGTTATGAAGCTATTAAAGCTTTAAAGTCTGATGATAACACTAAAAATGTGCCGATTATAATTTTATCTAATAGCGCTCAAGACGGCGACATTAAGCGAGCTAAAAAATTAGGGGCGGCTTCTTATTTGTTAAAATCAATGATTACGCCGGCAAAATTAGTTGAAGAAGTAAAAAAATTCTTAACCCTTTAAAAACTTTTTCAAAAAAAGTTTTTAATATTTTCAAAAAATATAATGTATCAAATAAAAATTTTATAGCGAGCAAAGCTCTACGGCCATAAAATTTTTATTTGATTATACTTATTATGTCTGTAAAAATAAATAAAGATTTGTGTATTGGTTGCGGGACTTGTGAAGCTTTATGCCCAGCTGTCTTTAAATTAGGCGCTGAAGGCAAAGCGGAAATTATTAATCAAGCAGGAGCACCCTGCGCTAAAAATGCGGCTGAGAGTTGCCCGGTGCAAGCGATTGAAGTAAAATAGAAAATTAGAAATTATAAAAACAACTCATTTTAGGTGAGTTGTTTTTTATATAAAATAATGTTATGTTAGAATAAATTTCGTTGAAATTTATGACTATAGAAAATGTAAAAAAATTAAATATTCCAACTTCGCCTGGCAGCTATCAGTTTTACAATAGCAAAGGCGAAATTATTTATATTGGCAAAGCGGCAAATTTAAAAAATCGTGTATTGTCTTATTGGCAAAAAAGCGCTAATCATACTCCGGCTAAATATTCTATGTTAAAGCAAATAGTTAAAATTAAATGGGTAGAAACTGATAGCGAAATTGAAGCCTTGCTTCTAGAATCTAATTTAGTAAAAAAATTCCAGCCACAATACAATGTAACTTTACGAGATGATAAAAGATTTATTTATATTAAAATATCGCTTAGCGATGAAATCCCCGGCGTATTTTTAACCAGAACCGTTGATAAAACTGGAAGATATTTTGGACCGTTCGTAAGTTCCCGAGCGGCCAGAGAAACCGTTCGCGCGCTTAGAAAAATTTTTCCTTATTGCAATATGAAAAAAACGCAAAAGCGGCCCTGCTTTTATTATCAAATCGGTCGTTGTTTAGGAATTTGCGCCGGTAAAATTAATCGAGCAGAGTATCTAAAGTTAGTGATTAAACCGCTCATATTATTTTTAGAAGGTAAAAAGAAAAATGTAATTAAAAATTTAGAAATAAGAATTAAAAAATTAGAGAAAAAAAATAATGGAGAAGAGGAGTTGAATAAGCTGAAATTTGAATTAAAAAATATGAAGCAAGTGCTAGATAGTTCAAGAGTTCTAAGCGTGGGAGAAAAATATGCTAATGATGTAGTGGAATTGGCAAAAATAATTGGATTGCTAAAAGCGCCGAAAAGAATAGAAGGTTATGATATCGCTAATATTTTTGGTAAAAACGCCGTTGGGTCAATGGTAGTATTTAGCGATGGCGAAGCTGATAAAAATCAGTATAGAAAATTTAAAATTAAAATCGGCCAAGGTCAAGCTAATGACGTTGGTATGTTAAAAGAAATTTTAGAAAGAAGATTTGCTAATGATTGGCCGTTGCCAGATTTAATTATTGTTGACGGCGGTAAGGCGCAATTAAATGTCGCTAGTCAAATTATAAAAAAAAGAGGGTTAACAATTTCTCTTATTGCTATTTCTAAGGGAGAGGGTTTAAGATCGGCTTTAGCGGCTGATAAATTATTTTTTCCCGGAGAAAATAAACCATTAGTTTTACCTTTAGCTTCGCCAGCTTTACATTTAATTAAACGAGTACGTGACGAAGCGCATCGTTTTGCGATTGGGTATCATAGAAAATTAAGAAGTAAAGCGCAATTTGTTTAAATTAAATTATGCTTTCATGAAATTCGGCAGTAATTTGGCGCGGCGTAATGCCGTGTTTTTTGTTGTAATTTTCTTGATAACGGCGGCGGCGTTTAGTTTCATTAATAGCATAACGCATAGCCGGAGTAATTTTATCGCCGTACATAATAACCTTACCCTTAAGATGGCGCGCGGCGCGTCCCATGGTTTGAATTAAGGATGTTTCGGTGCGCAGAAAACCTGACATATCCGCGTCTAAAATAGCTACGAGCGAAACTTCCGGTAAGTCCAAGCCTTCGCGTAGAAGGTTAATGCCGACTAGAACATCATATTTACCTAAACGTAAATCGCGTAAAATATCAACTCGTTCTAAAGTTTCGATTTCACTATGAAGATAAGCGGCTTTAATTTTTTGTTCAGCCAAGTAATTAGATAATTCTTCGGCCATACGCTTAGTTAAAGTTGTGACTAATGTTCGCTGGCTTTTAGCGGTTCTAATTTTTATTTCTTTTATTAAATCTTGGATTTGGTTTTGGCTCGACCTAACTTCAATTTCTGGATCTAATAATCCGGTCGGTCTAATTAGTTGTTCAACAATTTGTTTAGATTTTTTTATTTCATAATCAGACGGCGTAGCGCTAACATAAATAGCTTGATTAATTTTACTGTTGAATTCTTTAAAATTAAATGGTCGGTTATCGCGAGCGCTAGGCAAGCGGAAGCCAAAATCAATTAAGGTTTGTTTGCGTGATTGGTCGCCGGCATACATACCGCGAATTTGCGGTATGCTAACATGCGATTCATCAACAAACATTAAATAGTCTTTAGGGAAGAAATCAATTAAGGTTTCCGGCGGCGATCCAGGAGCCCGTCCAGCGAAATGCCTAGAATAATTTTCTATGCCATTGCAATAGCCAACTTCTTCTATCATTTCTAAATCATAATTTGTTTTCTTCTCTAAACGATAAGCTTCAATCTCTTTTCCTTGTTTTCTTAATTCCGCGAGCCTTAATTTAAGTTCTTGGCGAATGTTTATTAAAGCCTGCTCTATTTTTTCTCGCGGTGTCATAAAATGCTTAGTTGGCAGAATGGTTATAGATTTAGTTTCTGCCTCGCCGCCTTTTACTAATTTAATAACGGGTTTCCCTTTGATTAAACGGCCTGATAAAAGAGAAATTTTTTGAATTATGTCGCCGAACATTATAATTTTAACCACGGCTTCGCCAGTAGCTAGGTGGATGTTAATTATTTCGCCTTTAACCTGAAAACTGCCGCGTTTAAATTCTATTTCATCACGCACATATTGAATGGCGACCAATTCTCTTAGCAGTTGATTTCTTTTTATTTTCTGTCCGACTGAAAAATTTTTGCTCATCGCTCGATAGTCTTCTTTATCTCCTAACCCATAAATGCAAGAAACGCTGGCTACAATTAAAACATCTTCGCGGTTTAATAAAGATTGAGTGGCGGCATGACGCAAGCGATCAATTTCTTCATTGATAGTTGCTTCTTTTTCTATGTAAGTATCAGTTTGCGGAATATAGGCTTCTGGTTGGTAGTAGTCATAATAAGAAACAAAATAATGTACAGCATTATTAGGAAAAAATTTTTTAAACTCGCCATAAAGTTGAGCAGCTAAAGTTTTATTATGGGAAATTATTAAAGTAGGTTTTTGAATTTTTTCAATTATTCCAGCCATAGTAAAAGTTTTACCTGAGCCGGTTACACCAAGCAAAGTTTGATCGCGATAACCTTTTTTTATGCCATTAACAAGTTTAGCGATAGCTTCTGGCTGATCGCCGGTTGGTTTAAATTTACTTTTTAGTACAAATTTTGGCATGAAAATTTAATTAGGTGTTTTTAACTAACTAAGCATAGCAAAAATCAAATGACTTGACAAGACCATTTAATTATGATAGACTATAAAATCACTTAAAAATTACATAAGAAAGGCCGATTTAAGCGGGTTAGGCACGACAAGCATGGGGATCTTCTTATAAGGCATAACATGGTTTACGAACTATGCTTCGCCTTGTAGAAATTTTCTTGCCTGCCCGCTCAAGTCGGTCTTTTTTTATTGTAAAACCGCTTCTAAATGGAAGCGGTTTTTAGTTAGTTATAGTTTTTAGTGTGGAAGTTGCAGTGGAAGTTGCAGTAGTATCTGGCGGCGCGGTTAATTTTTCTACTCCGAGCAAACAGACTTCTTGCCAGGGCACATAATGAGAAGAAAATCTTTCTTGTTTAATTTCTCCGTTTGAGTAAGTAACTTTATAATCAAAGTAGGCATCAGCGCCATTATGAGCGTGCTCCGTGCATTTTTTTATACCTGGCTTTAAATCCGTAGTCTCGATAATTTTAGTTGGCGCTGGTTTTACAATGTTATAAATTGTAGGTTTAGTATTTTCGACTAGACGTCCATCTTTAGTTCCCCAGAATTCAAATGAAATAGTGTCGCCGGAAAATTTTTGTTGGATTAAAATGTAATTCGCCGTGTCATTAATAAAACGAAAATCTGGCCAAGGATCATAAATTGTAGCGTCGGTGCCAGCCGGTTCGTAATAGGAAACGCGGTAAGAGTGATTGCGTCTCATAGTTATTGGTAAACCGCTCGCGACGGCCGCCCTAAATACTGTAGTGCCTATCTGACATAAGCCGCCGCCGTATTCGGGTATGGTTTTACCTTCTTTAATAACTAATTCTTGAAGATAACCAGTGGTGCCGTCAACTTCGCCTAAAGTTTTTAGTAGAGAAAATTCTTCCCCTGGTTTTATTAGCGTGCCGTTAACCGCGGCGGCTCCTACTTTAATATTATGTCGGCGGTTAGTCGGTGAGCCGCTAAAATTTGAAGTACCAACGCCAATTATTTCTTTAATGCCAAAGTTGTTTATGTTACCGGCGTTAACTAAAACCGGTTGAGCTTCAACTACTAGTTCGATTGGTTTTAAATTAGTAATTTCATTTTCCATTTTTGCAATAGTCGCTTCTATATTAAGCGCTAAGCCACTTTGACCGTTTTGAAATTCACTGACCTTATTATTATTAATTTCAAATTTTGCTTCAATTGGTTTTTGATCTATTTGCGAAGCGATTTGCTCTTTTAAGTAAGCGCTAGTTTTTATTTTATCCAAGCCGACGCCTACTTTATCATTAGCAGAATTATTTAATTTTAAAGCTAGAAGGTCGGCTAGTTGATCTTGTTCAATCGTCCATTTTTTATCGACATAGATTAAAGTTATAGGCGCACCGGCTAAAATAGTTTTGGCCTTACTTTCTATATTTAAAGCATCTTTGGCTAAAATTTTTGGATATTCTGTTGTGGTGAAAAGTTTTATTTCCTGGCTATTAAGATTAGAGAGATTATTTAACATTTGTTCAATTGCTTCTTTGTAATCTATAATTTTACCCATTTTTTCATTAGTTATGCTAAATTCATAAACGCCTGAAGTTTGAGTTTTTGTTACCACTAATTTAGCATCTTCGGCTGGTTGGTAAGCTTCAATAAAAGCATCTTTTAATATTTTTTCAGCCGGGTCTTGATTAATAGAAATTATTAGCGGTAATCGTTTTTTACTTATTAATAAAGATAATTTTTTTTCTAGGTCTATAAAAAAATTATTATGTCGGCCGTAATTTAAAGCCGCTTCAGTTGTTAAATCAGTGTTAAAATTAATAATTTGAATGGCTAAATCAGCGTCAGCCGAAGCAATAACTGGCGTTATGGTTGTTTGCTTATCTTTATAAGAAAAAACTACGCCGGTTTGGCTAATTTTATTAATTTCTGCATTAACTAATTCTTTAGCTTGTTCGATAGTTTTACCGCCAAGATTTAAGTTGCCTATAAAAATGTTTGGGTAAATTTTATTTTGATAAATTTTATCAAAGATAAATAAGCCTGATGCGGTTAGAATCAGTAAGATAAAAAAAATGATTGCCAGCGTAAGCAACCATCGTGATTTATCCTTGTCTGTTTGGCCATTAATAATCTCCGGCATTTTAGGTGTGTTAATAATAAATCTTATGAGTTTTGAATTATCTCGTTTATTATATCTTTAGCTGTTTGTTTATCTCGTTTTTCCCGTTCGGCCGCTTCTACAATATCAAAGCTTAAAGTTGCGCCTTCATGGACGTCGGCTGATAATTTGTTTTTTGGCCAAACAATCTTTGAGCCGTCGCTAGTTATTAAAACGGCCTTATCTCCTTCGAAGCGGTCAACGGTTAATTTAATTAACATAATTTATTTCTCTCTTACTTTAATGGAAAATTGTTTGGCGCTTTTGGCTTTTGGCAAAATTACGGTTAAAACGCCATTATCTAAAGAGGCCTCAACTTTTTCTACCTCAACTTCTACCGGTAAAATAATAGAACGGGAAAAACCACCCCAATAACATTCTTTAATTAAATAATTTTCTTCAGAAATTTGTTCCTGGATTTCTCTTCGACCTCTGATGGTCAGCATGTCGTTGTTAATTGAAATATCAATATCGTCAGGTTTAACACCGGCGATGGTTGATTTAACAATAATGCTATTTGGGTTTTGAAAAACGTCAATTGAAAGCTGACCTTCGTCATAATCTCCACCAAGCCATTCTCCTGAAGGCAGATCTTCCTCATCTAATAATTCATCTTCATATTGTTCCTGTTCATCTATATTTTTTTCTTTGTCATCAATGCCAGATAGTTTTTTAAAAAAATTTGCCATATTATTTTTAGAAGTTATATAAATATTATAATGTTTATTACAATATTTAACAAGGGTGGACAATACAGGACTCGAACCTGTGGCCTCCACAATGTCAATGTGGCGCTCTAACCAACTGAGCTAATTGTCCAAATATTATTTTAAAGGTGGGCGTGGATGGACTTGAACCATCGACCCCGGCTTTATAAGAGCCGTGCTCTAACCAGCTGAGCTACACGCCCCCAGCCTAAAACAAAAAAAGGAGTCAATCCTTTTTATTAATTTAACACTAAGTTTAGTTTTTTTCAAGGGCTATAACGGTAATTTATTTAACTTGTCTTGAATCGCATTAATAATAGTTGTTTCTGCTTCCGCGATAGGTAAATTAATAATCGCGCGAGCTAAGCTTTTTGTTCCGGTTGGGTTGAATTCTTTTAATAGCGCTAATGAATCAATGTTTTTTATAGTGTAAAGCAATAAATTAGTTTCTTTAATTGGTTCGTTTTTAGCTTCTTCGTTAACATTTTTATTTTCATAAATAATGGCTATAACTTTAGCTTGCGGAATGCTAACGATTAATTCATCTATAACATCGGTTAAATCTTTCTCCGTAGAGTTAGTTTTTAAAAAATCAGCCGAAGAAAGAGTTGACCAAACCAATTTATTATCTAAGCTACTAGACAGTCTAGCTAAAACGCGTCCCCAGAGTTTTAAAACATTTATGCTTTTTGAACGATAAAGATAATTAACGATTTCTTCGCGTCTAGCGCCTAAAGACATTAGTTGAGAGGCGATTAAAAGCGCGTGCGGAGTAACATTGTTAGTTTTAAAACTTTTAGTTTCAGCGATCATACCGGTTAAAAGGCAAGTGGCGATATTTTCGTCTATTAGATCGCGGCCAAAGCTTTCAAACAACGAGAAAATAATTTCTGAAGTCGCTACCGCCGTAAGTTCAATAAAATCAATTTGGCCATAACCTTCGTTATTTGAACTATGATCAATATTGATAATTGGAGTTTGGTAAAAAAATTCAGTGTCATTATCATAGATAGTGCCTAAAGATTCTAAGTCGGGAGTATCGACTGTAATAATTAAATCGTATTTAAAACCGCTAGCACCTGAAGTTATATCCGATGAATTAAAAAAGCCATCTTTAGGCGAGATAATAAAATTTAATTGATTTTTTTCTTGAGTATATTTTATTTGACTTACCTTAGTATTAGTTACGTCTAAGGAAATAATAAATTTACGCAAATTATCTAATTTATGTTTTATTTCCGTATAGCCTGGCAAGAATGAATAAAGTTTATTTAAGCTGAATTTTTCTGCTATGACTTCAACGTTTTTATCCATTTTTTTTAAAAATAAAAACATGGCCAAAGCCGAAGCCACGGAGTCACCATTCCAAGTTTTTTTAAAAGTAATTAAAATATTGGAAGCTTTTTTGATTTGTTCAAAAATTTGTTGTTCTTGAGTTAACATGTTTGTGCTTTGACCGTTTAGTTGCATAGGGCTTTAAGTCAATTAATTAATATATCTCATCTGAAACATGGTGTCAAGAGGATTAAAAAGTTGTTTTTTTCTTGCAAAGTAAGGGTAATTTTGTTATTCTTAGAATATAAATTTGTTAAAATTATTTATAGTTTATTTTAATTGATTTGGCTAATTTTAGCTATATTATTATAATATTTTTAGATGTTAAATAAGGAATTACCAAAAACATATAATTCGGCTGATTATGAAGATGCGATTTACACCAAATGGGAGAAATCGGGTTTTTTTAATCCGGATAATTTAGAGGGTGATCCATACTCTATAATGATGCCGCCGCCGAATGTTACTGGCGTGCTTCATCTTGGACATGCTTTGGAAAATTCTTTAATGGATATAATGGCTCGTTATCAGAGAATGAATGGTAAAAAAGTATTATTACTTCCTGGTACTGATCATGCGGCCGTAGCTACGCAGGCTAAAGTAGAAAAAGTATTAGTAGAGCAGGGCATAAAAAATCCGCGTCAAGAATTAGGTCGTGAAAAATTGTTAGAAAAAATTCGCGAGTATGCCGAAGAATCTAAATCCACAATTTTAAAACAAATTAAAAAAATGGGAACTAGTTGCGATTGGTCGCGTCTAGCTTATACTTTTGATGAAAAAAGAAGTCAGGCGGTTAATGAAGTATTTATAAAAATGTACAACGATGGATTAATATATAGAGGTAATCGCGTAGTTAATTGGTCGGTTAGGGGGCAATCAACCTGTTCTGATGACGAACTCGTGCATGTAGAAAGGCCGGCTAAATTTTATACATTTAAATATGCTAAAGATTTTCCCATCGCCGTAGCCACAACTCGACCGGAAACAAAACTTGGCGATACGGCCGTGGCGGTAAATCCTAACGACAAAAGGTATAAAAAATATATTGGACAAATTTTTACGGTTGATGTCGGCGCGGTTAAACCTTTAGAAATAAAAATTATTGCTGACGAAGCGGTTGATGAAACTTTTGGCACCGGCGCGGTCGGAGTTACACCGGCGCATAGTATGGTTGATTTTGAAATGTATGAAAAACAGAAAGCCAAAAACGATCCAATCGCTTTAATTTCAGTAATTGATCAAAACGGTAAAATGGCTGAAGCCGCCGGGAAAGAGTATTCTGGCCTCTCGGTTTTAGAAGCGCGAGAAAAATTTGTTGCCTGGCTTAAAAAAGAAAAATTATTAGAAAAAGAAGAAGACATAATACAAAACGTCGGCACTTCCGATCGCTTTAGCGACGCGATTGAAGTTTTACCAATGACGCAGTGGTTTATTGATGTTAATAAAAAGATTCCTAACAAAGATAAAAGTTTAAAAGATTTAATGCGTGAAGCGGTTACGAATGGGCATAATGGAGATAAAGATCAAAAAGTAAAAATTACACCAGAAAGGTTTGAAAAAGTTTATTTAAATTGGATAGATAATTTACGTGATTGGTGTATTTCTCGCCAAATTTGGTGGGGGCATAGAATTCCAGTTTGGTATAAAGGAGAGGAGATATTTGTCGGTTCTGATGCGCCAGATGGAAAAGATTGGGTTCAAGATGAAGACACTTTAGACACTTGGTTTTCTTCCGGGCTTTGGACATTTTCTACTTTAGGTTGGCCGGAAAAAAATTGGGAACAAAATTTTTATCCAACGAGCTGGATGCAGATGGGTTATGAAATTTTATTTTTCTGGATGGCTAGAATGATTTTAATGTCGACTTATGCTTTAGATCAAATTCCGTTTAGAGATGTTTATATTCATGGCATGTTAAGAAGCGAGTCGGGCAAGAAATTTTCTAAATCATCAGGTAATAATATTGATCCGATTGAAGTTATTTCTAAATTTGGCACCGATGCTTTGCGTTTAAGTTTAATTGGCGGCATTGCTCCGGGCAATGACTCAAAATTTTATGAAGAGAAAGTTGAGGGAGCGAGAAATATGGTTAATAAATTATGGAATATTTCAAGATATATAATTACGAATTACGAATTACAAACTACTAATTACAAATTTGATTTAAATGATTTAACTTTGTTTGATAAATGGATTTTATTTGAGACGAGAAATTTGATATGGACAGTTGACGATGATTTAAATAATTATCGTTTTTCACAAGCGAAAGAAATATTAAGAGGATTTACTTGGGATGATTTAGCGGATTGGTACTTAGAGGTGTGTAAGTTCGAAAAGAATTCTTCTAAGGGACAAATATTATCAGTAATTTTAAATGATTTATTAAAATTATGGCATCCTTTTATTCCATTTGTAACTGAGAAAATTTGGCAAGAAATGGAGAATAAAACTTTATTATTAACAGAAAAATATCCGCAGCTAGATAATTATAAAGAAATATTGGAACAATTTAATAAGAGTTCTGATTTTATAGAAACAAAAACTATTCAAGAAATTATTATTGCAATTCGTAATGCGCGCGCTGAAAATAATGTTGAACCAGCTAAAAAAATAGAAGCAGTAATTTATGCGGGCAATCAAAAAGAATTAATTGAATCACAAGCGCATTTAATCAAAAATTTGCGAACAGGCATTAATGAACTTAAAGTTTTAGAAAAGCCCCCCTTCGCTAAAGCTACGGAGGATAAAGGAGAAAAATTATCTGATGCAATTTACGTTGCTGTTGGTGATATTGAAATATATTTATTAGGCGCGGTTGATGTGGCCAAAGAAAAAATAAGAATAGAAAAAGAAATTGCTAATTTAGAAAAAATAATTGCTTCGGCTAAAGTTAGACTAGCTAATAAGGAATTTACGAATAAAGCGCCGGCTGAAATAGTAAAAAAAGAAAAAGAAAAATTGAAAAATTGGCAGGCAGAATTAAAAAGTTTAAAGAGTAAATAATAAATAAAATAATGAGATTAGAAAATAATTTTTTTAAACCGGTTGAAAAACCAAAGAAAATTGAACATATAAAAGAAGAAGGCAAAATAACTCGCCGAGGTTTTTTAAAAGGTATGTTCGCGGTTGCCGGCGCTGTAGCCGTTGGTAAAGGTGTAGATTATTTTATTAATAATTTTGGCGATGAAGCCGATAAAGAAGAGAAAGAAAAATCTGAAATTATAGAAGAGCCGACCGAAGAACAAAAAGAAATTGAAACTCAAGATAGCATATCTTCGCAAGAAATTTTAAATTTAGAAAAAGAAGGGCCGATAGAATTTAATTTAAAAACCGTTGAGGCTATAAAAAATAATTGGAAAGAAAAATATCGTAATAATCCAAAATTAAGAGAAAGTTTAATTAATGCTTATGAAGAAATAGGTTGCTGGCAACCCTATTTAGAAAAAATATTCGCTGAAAAAGGCGTGCCTAAAGAATTTATATTTTTAGCCATTCCTGAATCGCATTGGCAACCTAATGCCGTATCAAGATCGGGCGCGGCCGGACCTTATCAATTTATGCCGAAAACCGCTAAGCTTTATGATTTAAAAGTAAGTGTTGATTATGATGAAAGAAAAGATCCATTAGCTAGCGCGCGAGCTTGCGCTGATTTATTAAGCGATTTATATAAAGCGACTAAAGATTGGTCGTTGGCATTGTCCGGATATAATGGCGGTTTTATTTGGCAGTATTTAAAAGAATCAGCTCAAGAAAAACTTAAAGTTTCTTACGAAGGGTTTTTAAAATTTATTGAAAATAAATTAAATGCGGCTAAAGATGATATCAAAAGTTTAGATAGCTATACCAGAAAAGTTCAAAGAGGAGAAACTTTAGAAGCTATTGCGGCCCAAAGCGATGTTAGCGCGGCTGAATTAGCTAGTTGTAATAAAATTAGTAATTATAGAAACATAAAAGCCGGTGAAATTTTAATTGTGCCTTTTAGCAAAAAAAGAAAGCAGGCCATGTTCGATAAGGAAGTTAGCGGTTTTTCGGAGAATTTAAATTATCCGGCAAAATATTATGCCATTATGGAATTAATTGATGAAGGTTTAGCTAAAGAGCAAAAAGATCCAATTCATTTTCATATAAAAGAAGTTAAGCCATCAGCTCCTAGATATAATGTATATACGGCTAAATATTTTGATAAAAATTTATTTAGAATTGCCCAGAAGTTTAAAATTGATCCTAAAAAATTAGTTGAAGCTAACCCCGCGGCGGTAAAAAATTTAAAAACCGGCACAGAAATAAAAATTCCTAATAATAAAAGTAAGCAGATAACTTTAGCTGATATTGCCAAAGAAACAAATCAACCAATCTCCAGGTTAGAATTTTTAAATCCAGCGATTAAAAAAAATGCGCCTATTGCAGCTAAACAAGTAAGAGTATAATTAACCTTTCAAAATATAATATATTAAATAAAAATATGAAAATAATAACCGATAAAAATAAAGTTCAGGAAGTTTTAATGCGCGGAGTAGAAAATATTTATCCTAATCGCGAAGCTTTTGAAAAAATTTTATTATCCGGAAAAAGAATTAAGATTTATTGCGGTTTTGATCCAAGTGCGCCGGCCTTACATATCGGCAACGCTATTTCTTTAATGAAATTAGGTCAATTTCAAGAATTAGGGCATGAAATAATATTTTTAGTCGGTGATTTTACTGGTATGATCGGCGATCCGACCGATAAAACCGCGGCCAGAAAAAAATTAACTCGTAAAGAAGTTTTGGCTAACGCAAAAAATTATAAAAAACAAGCCAGCGCTTATATAAAATTTAGCGGCGCTAATCCGGCTAAAATAATGTATAACAGTAAATGGCATGATAAATTAAGTTTTAAAGATTTGATTGAAGTGACTTCTAATTTTACGGCGCAACAAATGTTTGCTCGCGATATGTTTCAAGAAAGAATAAAAGCAGAAAAGCCTATTTATTTACATGAATTTCTCTATCCAGTAGCGCAAGCTTATGACAGCGTAGTTATGGATGTTGATTTGGAAGTCGGCGGCAATGATCAGACATTTAATATGCTTTGCGGCCGCGATTTAATGAAAGCCATGAAAAACAAAGAAAAGTTTGTTTTGACTATGAAATTATTAGTTGATGCTAGCGGCAAGAAAATGGGCAAGACTGAAGGTAATATTGTTAATTTGGACGAAACGCCGGAAAATATGTATGGGCAGGTTATGTCCTGGCCGGATGGAGTACTTGAAGCTGGTTTAGAATTATGCACTAATTTGTCATCAGCCGAAGTTAAGGGTATAGTCGAGCAAATTAAAAAAGGATTAAATCCGCGTGATATAAAAATGCGTTTGGCTTATGAAATAACAAAAATTAATCATGGCGAGAAAAAGGTCGCGGCTGCTGAGGAATATTTTGTAAAGACTGTGCAGAAAAAAGAAGCGCCCGACAAACCTATCGAAATAATAATTCCGGAAAAGGTTAATTTAATATTAGGAAAAAATATATTAAATTTATTAGTTGAATCAAAATTGGTTCAGAGCAAAAGTGAAGCCAGGAGACTTGTAGAGCAGGGTGCAGTTAAAGTAGATGGAAATATTATAAAAGATATAAATACAAAAATTGAAATTACAAAACAGGGCGTGCTATTGCAAAAAGGTAAAAGAGGATTTGTTAAAGTAATTTTAAAGTAGATTTTATGATTGGAGTTTTTGATTCAGGATTTGGCGGCTTAACCGTCTTAAAAGAATTTTTACGTGTTTTGCCTAGCTATAATTATATTTATTTAGGCGATAATGCGCGCGCTCCGTACGGCAATAAATCTGATGAAGTAATTTATGAATATACAAAACAAGCGATTGATTTTTTATTTAAACAGGGTTGCGAATTAATAATTTTAGCTTGTAATACGGTTTCGGTTAAAGCTTTAAGGCGAATTCAGCAGGAGTATTTACCAAAATTTTATTCGGATAAGAGAGTTCTGGGGGTCGTAGTGCCAGCCGTGGAAACAGCAGTAGAATTAAGCAATTGTCATAAACTTGGCGTTATTGGGACGACTATTACAATTAATTCCGGAGTTTATCAAAAAGAATTAAAAAAACTAAGAGCCGATTTAGAAATTTATCAGCAGGCCTGCCCTTTACTTGTGCCTTTGATTGAGGAAGGTTGGACGGATAAGATTGAAACTAAAATGATTTTAAAAAAATATTTACGGCCATTAAAAGTGAAGCAAATTGATACATTAATTCTAGGTTGCACGCATTATCCAACGCTGGAACGCCATATTTCTTCTTTTATGGGAAAAAGAGTTAAAATAGTTAATCCAGTGCTCGTCATGGCGGGAAAGTTAGTAAATTATTTAAAACGGCACGAGGAAATTGAAAAAAAATTAGAGAAAAATAAAAAATTAGTTTTTTATACGACCGATGATGTTAAAAAATTTAAAGAATTAGGGAAAAAGTTTTTAGGAAGAGAACTGAAAGAAGTTAAAAAAGTTATTTTATAAATTATGTCTGCTTTAGATAAAATAAAACAAAATATTGCTGATGCGATTAATGAGGCTTTAAAAAAGAAAATAATTAAGGCATCCGATTTAGTTTATCCGCCAAATCCGGCGTTCGGCGATTTGAGTTTGCCTTGCTTTAATTTAGCTAGAGAACTTAATAAAACCGCCGTAGAAGTCGGCGAGTTTTTAGTTGGCAGAATTAAAATGAATGATACGGTAATAGCGATTAAAGCTGTTGGCCCATTTTTAAATTTTACTTTTAATAAAGCTAAACTAGCGCAGGGCGTAATTGAAGATATATTAAAAAATAAAAATAAGTATGGCATAAATAATGTTGGTCAGAATAAAAAAGCCATGATTGAATTTTCTAACGCCAATACGCACAAAGAATATCATGTTGGGCATTTACGAAATATTTGTTATGGCGACGCGATTACTAAAATTTTAAACGCTAACGGTTATAAAGCCATTCCGGTTTCTTATATTAATGATTTTGGCATTCATGCGGCAAAAACTTTATGGGCATTAGATAAATTTTTTAAAAAAGAAAAATTACCCTTAAATAAAGGTTATTTTTTAGGCAAAGTTTATGTTCGCGCTTGCCAGGAATTAGAAAATAATGAAACCGCTAAAACTGAAGTAGCGGAAATTATGAAAAAGATTGAAGGGAAAAGTGGAGCGAATTATAAAGCCTGGCAAAAGACCAGAAAATGGAGTATTGATGGTTTTAATAAGATTTATAAAGAATTGGATGTTAAATTTGAACATATTTTTTATGAAAGCGAAACCATAGATAAGGGCTTAGATATGGTAGCTAAGCTTTATGCCAAGCATTTTTTTATAAAAAGCCAAGGCGCGGTTATCGCTGATTTAAATAAATATGATTTAGGCGTACTCGTTATATTAAGAGGCGACGGCACGGCTTTATATCCGGTGGCCGATTTGCCGTTAGCCGAGGAAAAATTTAAAAAATATAAAATTGATAAATCAATTTACGTAGTTGACGTTAGACAAAGTTTATATTTTAAACAACTATTTAAAATTTTAGAGTTGTTAGGTTATAAGAAAGAAATGAAACATTTAGGTTATGAGTTTGTTAAATTGCCTGATGGTATGATGTCGTCACGCACCGGCAATGTTATAACCTACGAAGATTTACGTATCCAAGCTTTTAAAAAAGCTATGAGCGAAACTAAAAAACGGCATAAAAATTGGAGTGAGAAAAAAATTAATGAAACGGTAAATAAAATAGTTAATGGCGCTTTAAAATTCGAGATGCTTAAAGTTGGCGCCAATAAAGTAATTACTTTTGATATTAATCAAGCCTTGCGTTTTGACGGTTATACGGCGGCCTATTTACAATATACCAGCGCTAGGATACAAAGCATTTTGCGCAAAGCTGAAATTAAAAAATTCTTGTCCTGCTTCGCATCGCGAGAGCAGGGAAAATCAATTGATTTTAAAAATTTATCCGAGCCTAAAGAATTAGAGTTAATAAATAAATTAGCTAAGTATCCGGAAATTGTAATGACGGCTGGAAAAAATTATGATCCAGCGGAAATTACTAAATATTTATTTGAATTAGCCCAGGAACTAAATGATTATTATCATGCGGTGCCGGTTTTAAAAGCTAAAATTGAAATTAGACAAGCTAGATTAGTTTTAATTATGGCGGTTGAGCAAATATTAAAAAATGGTTTGGATTTATTAGGTATAGAGACGATGGAGGAGATGTAAAATTAAATTTAAATTAATGAGCTTCATTATAAACTTGGTGACACATTTTGTGGTTAATATTATTTCAACGCTCGGTTATTTCGGCGTTGGTTTAATGATGGCGATTGAAAGCGCTTGCATACCTTTACCTTCGGAAATAATTATGCCGTTCGCTGGATTTTTGGTGGCTCAGGGTAGATTTAGTTTGCTTGGTGTTACTTTGGCCGGAGCCTTAGGTTGCGTAGTCGGTTCAATTGTGGCTTATGTGATTGGTATTTATGGCGGACGTTTATTTATTGAAAAATACGGTAGATATATTTTAGTTTCAAGACGTGACCTTGATTTAGCCGATAAATTTTTTAATAAATACGGTTCAAGCGCGATTTTTTTATCACGCCTTTTGCCAGTAGTGCGTACTTTTATATCTTTACCGGCTGGTATCGCTAAAATGAATTTTACAAAGTTTGTTGTTTATACTTTTTTAGGTTCTTTGCCGTGGTGTTATGCTTTAGCTTATGTTGGCAAAAAATTAGGTGATAATTGGGATACGCTCGGAGTTTACTTTCATAGATTTGATTTTGTTATCGTAATAGTTATATTATTAGGAGCAGCTTGGTATATTAGAAGACATATCAAGAATGAAATAAAATAAAGTTAATTTAATATATGGATTTAAATTTAGAATTACTTTCTATTCAAAATACTTGGTGGCGCGGCGAAAATTTAAAGTTTGATCCAGTGATTGAACAATATGAACGTCAAATTTTAAAATGGCAACCAGCAGTTTTAGATAAGATTAATTTAGATAAAGATGAACGTTATTGTTTTTGCGGAGTTAAGGGCGCCGGTAAAACCACTTTATTAAAGTTGGCTATTAAAAAATTAATTGAAGAAGATAAGGTTAATCCGAATAATATCTTTTTTTATTCTTGCCATAATCTTGATAGCTATGAGCAGCTTAACGAAATGATTAAGTTATTTTTAAATTCAAAGGCGGAAAGTAAGGCGCGACATTATATTTTTATCGATGAAATTACCATGATAAAAAATTGGCAGAAAGGCATAGATTATTTAATTAGAGCTGGCAAATTAATTAACACAACGGTTATTTTATCTTCCTCGTCTTTTATTGATGCTAAAATTAAAGTTAGCTATGTTAAAAATATAACTATAAGCACTTTAACTTTTGGCGAATTTATTAATTTAATCAATCCGGGGATTTTTAAAAATTTAAACCAAGAAAATTATTTAAAATCCCAACATAAACTTGAATATTATTTAGATATTTATCTTTTAACCGGAGGTTTTATTTCCGCTATTAATGATTATAAAGAGAATGGAACTATCAGGCAAAATATTTATAGTAGTTTTTTGCATTGGTTTTTAACTTATGTGGCTGAATTAGGCCGTGATATAATTTTAACTAGGCAAATAATGGAAAAATTAATTTTAAATTTAGGCCAGCCCCTAGGTTATAAAACTTTAACTCATAAAACCAAAGCTAAAACTCATCTAACCGTGGCTGAGTATTTAAATATTTTAGAATCAATGTTTACGGTTAAAACAGTTTTTCAGGCTGACGACTCCGCGGGGAGTCGTAAAGCCAAAAAAGTTTATTTTCAAGATCCATTTATTTTTTGGCTTTTTTATTCTTATACTCACGGTTCGCTTAATTATTATAAATTAGCGCGAGAACGCTTGCATAATAATCAAGTTTTTGCCGCTTTAGTGGAAAATGTAATTTTTAGTCAATTAATTAAAAATGAAGAAATAAAAATAAATTATTGGCGCGATAATATTAAAAAGAAAGAAATAAATTTTTTAGTTAAGCAGGGAGAAAATGTCACACCCATCTTAATTAGGTATAATCAAGAAATTAGCCAAGCGGATTTTAATATTTTTAAACAAGCTGGATTTAAAAAAGGCATAATTATTACTAAGGATAAGCTGGAAAATAAAAACGGCATTAATATAATGCCGCTTACGTATTTTTTGTTATTTTATAGATAGTATTGACAAAAGGCGTATATAGAGTATTATTTTAAATTAATATTGATCTTTTAATGGGTGGGGTTCTGTTGCTGTCCGCGCGTAACGGGTAACGCGCATGGTCTAACCAACCACCTTCTGCAGCGATAGAATCTTTTGTGGTGCGGCGTAATATGCTGTTCGGTCTGGCGGTTTGCCATGAAGCCGCCAGACCAGCCGTTTAACCAAATAAAAAATTCGGTAATTATTATAATCATCATAATAACCCCTTATTAACCCCTGATTATAATATAGCCTAACTGCCTTAGGCGCGCTGAATTTTAAGGAGTCTGCTGTATTTTGTGGCTTTCCCCGGCAAAGGGTTTCACCACAGTCCTTTCAGCAGCAGGCTCCTTCCCTAAAAATTTTGAGGGGTCTCTACTGTCTTAAGAAGGCATCGCTTTTCCTACTCGTTAAGCTTTGCTCCACAACTTCTTTTAGTAGGGGCTCCTCGCCAAAACATTAAAGCTTCTTTTTTTAAAAAAGAAGCTTATTTTTTTAGAATTTTTATTAAATATTACCCAGTGTAATTTTTATTTTTTGAGTACTTTAGATAAATATTGGCCAGTATATGATTTCTTGTTATTGGCAACTTGTCGAGGTGTGCCTTGGGCCACGATTTCGCCGCCTTTGTCGCCGCCTTCTGGCCCGAGATCAATTATCCAATCAACTGATTTAATAACATCTAAATTATGTTCAATAATTAAAACTGTGTTGCCTTTATCAACTAATTGATTTAAAACATGTAGAAGTTTTTTAATATCATCAAAATGCAAGCCGGTCGTTGGTTCATCAAGAATATATAAAGTTTTTCCGGTAGCACGGCGGGATAGTTCGGTCGCTAATTTTACTCTTTGCGCTTCGCCGCCGGATAAAGTAGTGGCGGATTGTCCGAGTTTAACATAGCTTAAACCAACTTGGTTTAAAGTAAAAAGTTTTTGTTCAATCGCCGGGATATTTTTAAAAAATTCCAAACCCTCTTCAACCGTCATATTTAAAACGTCAGAAATATTTTTTTCTTTGTAATGAATTTCTAGAGCTTCTTTATTATATCTTTTACCGTGGCAGACTTCGCATTCAACATAAACATCGGGTAAAAATTGCATTTCTATTTTAACCATACCGTCGCCACCGCAAGCTTCACAACGTCCGCCAGGAACGTTAAAAGAAAAACGCCCAGTTTTATAACCTCTGATTTTAGCTTCAGGCAGAGAGGCAAATAAATCCCGAATCGGTGTAAAGGCGCCGGTATAAGTCGCCGGATTAGAACGCGGCGTTCGACCAATAGGCGATTGATCAATATTGATTACTTTATCAATATTTTCCAAGCCTTTAATTGCTTCGTGTTTACCTGGTACTTGTTTAGCGCGGTAAAGTTTTTGGTTTAGGGCGTTAGCTAAAATGTCGGTCATTAAAGTTGATTTACCTGATCCGGAAACGCCGGTTATGGCGATAAGCATGCCCAAAGGAAATTCTACGTCAATATTTTTTAGATTATGCTCACTCGCTTTTATAATAGTTAATTTTTTACCGCTGCCAGCGCGATATTGAACCGGCGCCGGAATAAATTTTTTTCCGTTTAGGTATTGCCCGGTTAAAGATTTAGCGTTTTTCTTTATGGTTAGCGGCGTGCCTTGAGCTACGATTTGACCGCCATGCTCGCCAGCGCCTGGGCCGATATCAACCAGCCAGTCAGCTTCTAGCATAGTCGCTTCGTCATGTTCAACTACAATTACGGTATTGCCTAAGTCGCGCAGTTTTTTAAGCGTGCCGATTAATTTATTATTGTCTCGCTGATGTAAACCGATAGATGGTTCATCTAAAATATAAATTACGCCCATTAAAGCCGAGCCGATTTGCGTAGCCAATCTAATGCGTTGAGCTTCGCCACCGGATAAAGTATTCGCCGTTCTTCCAAGAGTTAGATAATCTAAACCGACGTTAGATAAAAAATCTAAGCGAGCGCAAATTTCTTTTAAAATTTGAGTAGCAATTTTTTTATCGCGCGCGGAAATTGTTTTTGAATTAGTTAGTTCGTTAAAGAATTTTTTTTCTTGGTCAATAGTTTTTGACGAGATGTCGTAAATTGACATATCCGCAATTTTTACGGCTAACATTTCCGGTTTTAAACGTTTGCCGCCGCAAGTTGGGCAGACTAAAACTCTCATGTATTGCTCAATTTCTTTTCTAACATAATCTGATTCGGTTTGTTGAAAGCGACGTTCTAAATTAGGGATAACGCCTTCAAATTCGGTAGTTAATTCGCCGGAAAAACGGTCGCTTTGATAATCAACGTTATAGTTTTTTTCGCCAGAACCATAAAGCACAATATCTAATTGTTTTTTAGTTAGATCTTTAATTGGAGTATTTAAATCAAAGCCTTGAGCCTCAGCAACCGTTCCTAAGATACGCATCATCCAGCCTTGTCCGCCAGCCGTGCTATGAGCCCAGGGCCTAATTGCGCCTTGAGCTAAGGTTAAATTATAATTAATAATTAATTTTGGGTCAATTTCTAATTTTGTGCCTAATCCAGAGCAGTCAGGGCAAGCGCCATGCGGTGAATTAAAAGAGAAATTGCGCGGTTCAAGTTCTGGCAGATTAATGCCGCATTTAGAACAGGCGGAAAGTTTAGAAAAAGTAATTTCGCGATTTAATTCTTTTTGTTCGTTTTTTATAAGAGAGGCGGAAACTGTAACTAGACCGTTACCTAATTCCAAAGCTTTTTCCACGCTCTCGGTTAATCGCGCCAAATCTTCTTTGTCTTTACTAACAGTTAATCGGTCAATCACGATTTCTACATTATGTTTTTTTTGTTTGTCAACATTTAAATCACGAACTTCTTCTAAAGAATAAATAACCTTGTCATATCTTAAGCGAGAGTAGCCGGCTTTAGCTACGCCGTCTAATAAACCTTTGTGTTCTCCTTTTTTATCTTTAATTAAAGGGGCTAAAATTATAATATTTTGATTTAGGAAGCCAGCGGTAATTTGGCTGATAATTTCATCAATCGACATGGGTTTAATTTTGTCACCGCAAGTCGGACAATGAGGCACGCCGATGCGAGCATAAAGCAGGCGTAAATAATCGTAAATTTCGGTAATCGTGCCGACGGTTGAGCGAGGGTTATGCGAAGTTGATTTTTGGTCAATGGAAATAGCCGGCGATAAACCGTCAATAGAATCAACGTCAGGTTTATTCATTTGGCCGATAAATTGTCGGGCGTAAGCGGATAAAGATTCAACGTAACGGCGTTGGCCTTCGGCATAAATAGTATCAAAAGCCAAAGACGATTTTCCCGAACCGGATAAGCCGGTTAAAACCACTAATTTATCGCGTGGAATTTCTATGTCAATATTTTTTAAATTATGAACGCGAGCACCTTTAATTTTGATTGAGTTGGACATAGATAATAAATATTATATTAATAACCGAGTTATTTAAAACAATGCAATCAATTATACATTAAAAAAGTATTCCTGGCAAGAAAGCAAGGAAAATAAATTTTAATTGACGAAAAATAGAGAATATGATAGTTTATCAAGTTAATAGTTCATTAACAAAAGACTTTTTTTTAGCTAATTTTATGGCTAATAAAAGATAAAAATATAAAATAATTGAATAAAATAAAATATAGAGGTGAAGGGAGATGAAAGAGAAAATTTTTGCAGTAATTGTTGTCGCAGTTAGTCTGGTCTGTTTGTTTTCTACTCTTTGTTCAGCGTCAGTACCAATAGGAGATGATACATACGCTGACAGCATGAGTTATAGCGCAGAAATATGGTCGCGAGAAGAAATAAACAAACCTCAAAGTAGCGGAGTAGATTTTAAGCAAGATAAAAGATCATTGGAAGACGAGCAAGCGAAAGAGATTCAAAAATTTATTGCTCTGTTTATGCTTGGCGGTGTTACTAGTGAAGTTGTTCATGAGGCTGGTCATATAATAGTGGCTCGCGCTGAGAATGTAAAATTAGATTTTATAGATGATGAAGGAAATCTTATATTTAGCCCTTCTGCTCGATCAAAACATCGCAACATTTCCATTGCGGGTTTCGGCGCGCAAGGCTTAGGTCAAGAATTAATCTTCGCGACAGATACTATTAATGCTTTTACTATAGGCTATACCGCATTTTATGCTATTAACAATATAGCCTATATAATTGTTGATAGTATTTCTGAGGCCGGTTATAAAGATTTTATAATGATGCGCGAGAATGGTATAAATACTGATTTCGTTAAGGCGCTATTATTAGCTCATACAGCGTTCACCATATACAGGCTTTATAAAAACCCTAAATTTAAAATTTTGCCGTTCGTTAATGTGAGCAAAGATGAAGTGATAGCCGGAGTGGTTTATCCATTCTAACTAAAATAATTTCAGCCCGGAAACAATTTTGTTTCCGGGCCTTTTTATTTAATTAATAAAATATTTATAAAATTAGCTTTGTTGAAAGTTTTTATAAAAGATGATAGGGTAATAATATAATTTTTAGGCTTATTTTATGGAAAATTATCTATTTATTTTGTTTTTTATTATTTTAACTTTAGGTTTGACTATAGTGATTTTTTTGCTAATAAAACGTAAGGATGGGGGCGATAATGAAAAATTAGCGGTTATGAGTGAGAGATTGGCTATGATCGGAGAGCAGAATAAAGAACTTCGCCAAACCATAGATAGTAAATTATCAGAAACCCATCGAGCGACCCAAGAACAAATTAATCAAACCATAAGAACGGTTCAGGGAATAAGCGGACAGTCGGCTAAGCAAATTGCTGATGTTGTTGCCGGACTAACAAAATTAGAAGAGACTAATAAACAAGTAGTAAATTTTTCCGCCCAATTGCAAAATTTGCAGGATATTTTAAAAAATCCCAAGCAGAGAGGAATTTTAGGGGAGTATTATCTTGAAACGCTTTTAAAAAATGTTTTACCGCCAGGAAGTTATGAAATGCAATATAAATTTAAAAATGGAGATATAGTTGATGCGGTAGTTTTTGTTAAAGATAAAGTTATTCCGATTGATTCAAAATTTTCTTTAGAAAATTATAATCGTTTAGTAGAAGAAAGAAATGAAACCGAAAGAGCGCGGTTGGAAAAAATATTTGTTAATGATTTAAAGCAGCGCATAAAAGAAACGGCAAAATATATTAAGCCAGGAGAAAAAACTATGGATTTTGCTTTTATGTTTATACCGCATGAATCAATTTACTATGATTTATTAGTAAATAAAGTTGGCATGCTGCATGATGAAGATACCAATAGTTTAATTCAGCGAGCCGCTGGAGAATATAAAGTAATTATTGTTTCGCCCACGTCATTTTTAGCTTATTTGCAAACCGTTATGCAAGGACTTCGCGCTATGCAAATTGAGGAAAGCGCTAAAGAAATTAGAAGCGGAGTTGAAAAGTTGGGCAGGCATTTATATGGCTACGATGAGTATTTTAAAAAAGTTGGCTCTAGCTTATCAACTACGGTAAGCCATTATAATAACGCCCATAAACAATTTAATTTAATTGATAAGGATGTAGCGAAAATAACAGGCGGAGAAGCAAAAATTGAACCATTAGCCGTTGATAAACCGCAGGTTGAATAAATTATTATGAACAACAGCATGGAAAATAATTCTAATTTAAAGGAGGCGATCATAAAAGTGGTTGCTTTTTTTGATATGTTTGATTATCCGCTAACTTTAAAAGAAGTTTGGCTTAATTTAAGTTTAAAATGCGAGCTAGTTGAAGTAATGAAAGTATTGGACGACGGAATAGACAAGATTGAAACCAGTAATGGTTTTTACTTTTTAGTCGGTCAAGAAAAAAATATTAAAGAAAGATTGAGTCGTTATAATTTTACCGATAGAAAATTTAAGCGCGCCATGCTAGCTTCAAAAATTTTTAAATTTATTCCTTGGATAAAAATGATTGCGATTGGTAATTTACTCGGGGCGCATAATCTAAAGGATAATAGCGATATTGATTTTTTTATTATTACCGAAGATAAACAAATTTGGCTGACTAGATTTTTTTGCGCTGGCGTTACTAAAATATTGGGTTTAAGGCCGCGGCCAGGTAAGTCGCGCGATAAAATTTGTTTAAGTTTTTATGTGGGCGCGAAGGCTATGGATCTTAACGGATTGATGCTTAAAGATAAAGAAGCTTTAAATAGCAATGATATTTATTTTATTTATTGGCTGGCCGGACTAACGCCAATTTTTGATAATGGCGGAGTTTATGAAAAATTTATTGGCGCTAATTTATGGCTAAAAGAGTATTTACCTAATTGGCAGCCGATTAACTCTTTAAATCAAAGGCGGGTTAAGCCAGTGTTATCAGAATTTTATCATGATTTAGTCAGTTTATTTATCGGTGGTTTAGAGCCGCAATTTAAAGAATTACAACTAAGATGGCTGCCGCCGCAGTTAAAAAATTTAATGAATCAGGATAGCCGAGTAGTAATTAATGATCAAGTTATTAAATTGCACGCGAATGATAGGCGAGAAGAATATCGTAATAAATTTAGCGAAACCATGAAGAGGCTAATGTAGAATTATGAAATATTTTTCTAAAACAATTGAATACGGTTTATATTTATTAGTTTTTTTATTGCCTTTGCAAACCCGCTGGATTATTAAAGCCGGCTTTAATGAATATCAAACGTATAGTTTATATGGAGTAGATATATTATTGATTTTAGTTTTATTACTATATGTTGTTTGGGTATTTTATTCCTTGGTCGCTGGCCAAACCCGCAATGAAAATGGTTTGGATTCTCATAATAGTAGAGTTATTGACTGGTTTTTAGGCGGATTTTTATTAATTTCAGCTATTTCCGGCTTATTGGCGGCCAATAAATTATTGGCTTTATATAAATTTAGTTGGTTAATATTAGGCGTGGGATTGTTTTGGCTTATTGCGAACGTTAATTATGAAAAATTAAAATTGATTTACGCGGCGCTCGCTGGAATTTTTTTACAAGCGATTTTAGGTATCTGGCAATTTTTTAATCAATCAAGTTTTTCTAATAAGTGGTTAGGTTTAGCTACGCATGATCCGGCGCAACTCGGAACTTCGGTGGTTGAATTTGTAGCCAGAGACGGTATTGGCGAAAGATGGTTAAGAGCTTATGGCGGACTTGATCATCCGAATATGTTAGGCGGCATTTTAGCGATCGGAATATTATTGTTAATTGGACAGATGGTTGCAAGACAAATTTTTAATGTTAAATTTTTTAAAATAGTTAATTGGATATTTTTAGCAATATTTTCCGTGGCTTTATTTTTTAGTTTTTCTCGCGGAGCCTGGTTAGCGGTTTTAGCTGGAGGATTTTTTATGTTAATCAGTTTTCTAATCAGGCGAGATTTAAAATCACAGAAAGAAATGCTAACCGCTATTTTATTTTCCAGTATTTTAATTGGTATTTTATTTTTTCAATACAACGAATTAGTTATAACTAGATTAACGAATAATTCGCGGCTAGAAATAAAATCAAAAGTAGAAAGAGTTGCTTCATATCACGAGGCTATAGGGATAATAAAAAAATATCCGATAACCGGAGTTGGTTTAGGTAATTACACCCTAGCTTTAAGCCGCCAAATACCAAATCAAGAAAATTTTTATTATCAACCAACTCATAATGTGTTTTTATTGATATGGGCGGAGACCGGAATCTTCGGGTTATTATTTTTTCTTGGGTTAATAATATATTTAATTTTAAGATGTTTTAATTTTCGTAATAACGTAGCAGTCACAAGTTTAATTGTATTGATTATTTTAATGTCTATTGATCATTGGCTCTTTAGTTTACATTTTGGTATATTATTTTTTTGGTTTATTCTAGGGATGGTAGAAAGCGAAAAAAGAAAAAGTTTAAAATTTAACGATGTCGTTTAAAGAAGTCTTTAGCTGTGGATAAATCAATTAAAAAATGTTTTAATAAATCGCCGAGCTCATGGCGATTTTTTGTTTATTAGATTTATGTTTGTGTGCGATCAATTTTTTTTAAAAAGCAGTTTTAAAATTAAGCCTTAAAATTTAACCTAATGTAAGTCTAAAAGTAATAGCTATCTAATCAGTTTTGCATTAAAAAGTGGTGACATTTTAAAGTATAAGATTAAAATAATAGTTTAAACATTTTAAACCAAATAAAACATATAATTTTAGGCGTTTTTATGTTATAATAAAGACATAAAATTGATAAGCATTTGATAATCATTAAAGTAAGTTTGCTCTAAAATTAAATAAATATATTAATTATAGTTCCCGAGCTGAAAAAATAAAAAGTAAGCTCAAAACGATACATCCCCATGCGTCGCTCACAATCTGATGATTACAAAAAACTAATACCTTTAAAAAGGATAGCCGAGGCTAGTTCTTATAGTTTTGGCTATGTTTCTATTTTAGTGCAACGAAAAAAATTAAAGGCTAAAAAAATTGGTAATAAATATTATTCGACTAAAGAATGGTTTGATCAATATTTAGGGCTGCATGCTCGAGACGAAAAAAGACTATCTTCGGAAGCGGTTCAAGAATTGTCGTCTAATAAAGTTTCTAATAAACAACTTATTTCCGAGTCTGTAGCTTCGGCTAAATTAAAAAGTCAGATTGATAATTTAGTTGAGCGGGCGGTCAAAGAAAAATTTGCCGATCAAACTAAACAAGAAAAAATAGATTCTGCCGTTAAAAAGGTTGACGAGGAAAATAAAATTGTTCAAAAAAGTGTTAAAGAAAAAGGTTATACCGCAGACGAAATTTCATTAAATAAGCTAGAGGAAATTTTAAATAATAAAATTATTACTCCCGAAGCTAAATTTATCGCCGACTTTGTTGAACCGGAAATTAGGCTTAAAGTTAAATGGCAAGAAAATTTACATCAAGAAGCTAAAGATTTTTTAACTCAGCAAGGCTCTGTCGTTAAAAAAATAAAAACTGAAAAAGAATTTTTTTCTAATAAGAAAAATTTAAGTTTTTTTCCTCGTTTGTTTAAAACCGCCTTAGTAACCATTATTATTGTTTTGGCTTTAATTTCTTTTAATGTTTTTACTCCCAGTATTAAAATTGGCGCTAATAAAATAATTCCAGGCAAAGAATTAGTTCAGGAAAGCAAGAATTCTTTAGATAGCTTGTTTTTAACTTTAGCTGACCGTATTAGCGCTTCAAGCTTAAAATTAGAAAATAATTTTAAGCGCCGCAATCAGATTTTAGCCTTAAAATTAGGCGCGGTAAAAGATCAGGCATTATTTATTACTGGTTTTTGGCAGGTTCAATATCAAAAAAATGTTAATCCGCTTTTTCAGTTAGCTAAAAATGAATTTAGCGGTTTAAATTTAGGTTTAACAATTTTACCAGATGAAATTGTAAATTTTGGTCAGAGCAGTTTAGCTATTTTAAAAAGTTTTGTAAATTATCAAGGTGAATCGGTTGGTGAAATAGCTTATTTAATACAAGAAGTTAATTCTAAACCAGAACAAACCGAATCAAATAAAAGACAAGGCAAGGTTGCGGGCGTATCGGAAACTGCTTCTTTTACTTCTTCGCCGATGCCACGCCTTTTAGCTTTAGCTAATACAACTTCGCGACGCGGGCAAGAAGTTATTAATCAAACAAAATATAATGCAAGCGTAGTTTTAGAAGACTTAGGCGATCGACAAAAAGAATTATCTTTAGACTTTGGTCGTAAATTAGCCAAGCTTACTTTGGCCACGGCTAAAGGCGTTGGGTTAGTTTCAAAAAACGGCCAAGCTAAATTAGCCCAGGCAGGAAACGCAATTAATCAAACTAATAATTCAGCGCAACAAATCGGAGGTTCAATTCAAGAGTATAATAGTAACGGCAAAAATTATTTAACTAGCGAAGCCGGTCGTTCTTTATGGTCGCTTCATGATCTGTATTCTAAATTTATAGATATAATTTTTCCAAAATCTCTTAAAAATAAATATGCCAAATATTATTTAATTGAAATTGGTAGTGGTAAGGCCGGTACGGGACAGGCGGTTGAACAATCTCCAACCACCACAGAAAAAATAGTTAATCAAACTACCATAGTCCAAAATAGTTCACCAGTAAGGCAGGTAGTTGCTCCCACCCCCAAAAATCTCTCCATCATCGGCGATACCACTGTCGGCGGCGCATTAAATGTCTCTGGTGCGACTAAACTAAAAGACAAACTAACTGTTTCAGGCGCTAGCGAATTTCTAGGGGACGCAGTATTTAATTCTGCTCTAACAGTAAAAGATCTAATAGTGACCGGTTCAATTAAACTAAACGGAGTTACTATTACCGACGGTTCATTAATCACCGGTACTCAAATAATCAACAACAACACTTATGTCACCGGCACTTTCTCAGCCGGCCATACTGAAGTTCCGAGTTTAGGCTCTACCGGGCCAGTCGGTTCGCAAAGCCTATCAGCCGGCGAAGGCGGCCTAACCGTAGCCGGTGACACTTATCTAAACGGCGAACATGTTTTAATCGCTGGCATGGTTGATTTAAATAATCTCTTAAACATAGACCAAAATGGCCTGGCCCTAACCGTGGGTGACGGCACTAACGACACTTTCTCGGTTAACACCAGCGACGACATAGTGACGATTACCGGAAGCTTAAACCATTCTGGCACCTCTCAGTTTAATGGCGACATAGATTTAAACGGCGCTCTAGATTTAGATGTAGCCTCAACTTCAGCTCTAACCGTGGGCGACGGGACTAATGACAACATCAACATTGATACCATCAACGACATTCTAACTTTTGGCAATAGTTCAACCACCGACCAAATGATTCTTAACCTCAGAGAATTAACCCTTAATTCTGCCAGCTCAACTACAGCTCTAACCGTAAGACAAGACGGTGATGGAGATATTATTAACCTCTTTGATGGCGCTAACGAAGTCTTTACCATTTTAGACGGTGGGAATGTGGGAATTGGGACAACGAGCCCACAAACTATTTTTCATATTGTTGGTACTGATGGTTTAATTATACCGGTTGGTACAACGGCCGAGCGTCCGACTTCAATCACCGGCGCTATTAGATATAATTCAGAAACTTCTCAATTTGAAGGTTATGGTAATACTTCCTGGGGATCACTCGGCGGCGTGATTGACGTTGATCAAGATACAAAAATAACTGCCGAAGATTCTGCCGGCGCTGATAACGACCAACTAAAATTTTCTACTGCCGGCACAGAATGGATGAGGATTGATTCAAACGGCAACATCGGAATCGGCACAACCTCTCCATTTCAATCGTTATCCGTCGCCGGTAATATGGCTTTGACCGGAGCATTTTATGATTCTTTGTCAGCCGCCGGAACGAATGGTATGGTTTTGCAAACTACCGGTTTAACAACGCAATGGGTAGCGACTTCGACTTTAGGCATACTTGCTATCGGTAATGAAGTTATTTATGGTACCCCTGAATCAGTTTTATTCATTGATGCTGATGGTAATCTTGCGCAAGACAACCCTAATTTTTATTGGGATTATGTAAATAATAGATTAGGTGTTGGAACGGAAGGTCTTTATATTAATTCGGCTGGTTTACTAACTACTGCTGGGAATAGTATTTCTTTAACCACCCAATCAGCGGGTGATTTTATTGACAATGCAGAAAATCCGACAGATTATGAAAGTGAAAACTCCGGACCTACCGGCACAATTGACGCACAAGTAAGCGCAGACACAGATGATGGTTTAGGATATTATAATTCAGGTTCTTGGCTCTTTGATACCAGCATAGGCTTAGCAGGAGCCGGAACACTGGAATCATTCGCTTCAATTGATAGAGTAGGTTCTGGTTTGCGTTTCGCCGGAGTTAATATTCCTGAAGGAGTTACTATAACAAGTGCCTATCTAAGTTTCTATGCAGTTAGGGGCTTGCCTCAGATTGGCGGCAGTGGCACAAAATCCAAAATAACCGGAGAACTAAGCACTTCAGCAAGCACCTTTTCCAGTTTGTCAGACTACCAAACCAGGCGTGGAACAATAGTAGGCGGAGCTAATAATAATAACATTACAACAGCTCAGGTCGGCTGGGATGATGCAACTTGGACAGCAAGTAGCTGGAATAATTCTCCGGATATTTCCAGTGTGATCCAGGAAATTGCTGATTTGGGAGCAGTGACTAATCTGGCGCTATTTTTTGATGATCATGATAATTTATCAACTTCGGGAAATTATATATATGCAGCTAATTCCTATGAAGCAGGTGTTTCCACAGCTCCCAGGCTGCACATTGAATATGGAAGTTCCGATACTAATCTGGTTGCTTATGCAGAATCAACTATAAAAACTCAGGGATCATATTCCTTAAGAGGCGAGGCTACTATTACAGACAGCTTGAATAAAACATTGACTAGAACATTAGATGTTCCCCTGAATCTCTCAAATATAAATACTATCTATTTCGATCTGAGATCCAATCGCACCGGATCAAATATAAAAATTGGTTTACATGACAGCGGAGGCACAACCACTGAAATCACTCCTGATTTGACTTCGGCAAATGCTTTTCAAAATATTACCTGGGATATTTCCGGAGTAGTCAATGCCAGCAAGGATGCAATTGATCAAATTATCATTACTATAGTTAATGCTGATTCGGCCAATACTTTTTATCTGGATAATATTTATTTTCCAGACACTGCAAATCAATCAATTGCTTTTTCTATAAATAACTCTGAAAGAATGAGAATTGCTGCTTCAGGCAATATTGGCATTGGAACTGATAACCCAACTTCCTTGTTGAATATAGCTGGCACTTTGGGAGTCAGCGGTTTGGCAACTTTTTCCGGAACTCCAACTGGGTCAGGAATCGGTCAGGGTTCGGTATATATTAATCCAACAGAGTCGGGAGAGGGAGCACCGGTTTTTCAAGGATGGGAAGCGCAAACCGATTGGGATATGGAAAATATACCAAGCTTGGATGTTGTCCCAGCTTTGGCTGATTTAGATAATGATGGAGACTATGATTTATTAATGAATCTAGATGGAATAATTGGTGCTTATGAAAATACGGGAAGCGCAACATCGCCGACTTGGACAGCTAGACCAGAATGGAATGTTCCAACAGATTTTGGTTCATGGGGCTATCCAACTGTTGCGGATCTTGATAATGACGGCGACTTCGATCTTTTAGTTGGAACCACTGCTGACATGGCTTATGGCGTTGAAAATACAGGAAACGCAACATCACCAGCTTGGGCACTTAAGACGGAATGGAATACTCCGGTAATCACCAATACAGATATGAATTTGCCGACCCTGGGCGATCTGGATGGTGACGGTGATTATGACTTAATGGTGGGTTTTTACAATAATGGCGGTGCATATATAATACTTGGCTATGAAAACATCGGCACAGTTTCTTTACCAAGCTGGTCGGCCGAGCCGAGTTGGAACATCCCAATACCTGCTAACTACGCAATTTATCCTATTTTGAGTGATTTTGATGATGACGGTGATCAGGATTTATTCATTGGTAACTGGCTTTATGCTGCTAATAGTGTTTATGGCTTTGAAAATACTGGAGATGGTTCCGCGCCAGTTTGGACAAATAATCCTGACTGGGCAATTGCTGTTATTGGTGGTATTAATATACCTGCTTTTGCTGATCTGGATGATGACGGAGATAAGGATATGCTCTTGAGTACTAGAACAGGAATAATCCGTGGTTATGAGCAGATTAAGGAGGTTATCCATACTACCATCTTTGGTGTTGCACTTAATGGATCAGAAATGTTACGAGTTAGCAGTGATGGAATTACTAATATATTAAATGGTGAAGTTACTAATAATTTGATTGTCAGTGGTAATGTAGGAATTGGAACTACTGAACCAACTGCGCGTTTGCATTTGGGCGCGGGAACTTCCGCAGTAGGCACAGCTCCGCTCAAATTTACTTCCGGGACATTATTAACTGATCCTGAAGCAGGAGTTATGGAATTTTTAGGCGATAATTATTATTTAACCATAACATCCGGATATCAATATCAAACGCAATATCCGCCTGAACAATCAGCGACTTATGTTAGAGCAACATCAGAAAATACGCCTCAATATATGGCTTATTTTGCTACCGATCCAAATAAATCTTTAATTGGCGATGATAATAATGATAATTGGAATGCAAGCAATGGCGCAACTACTAATCAGCGATTTCATATTGATTTAGGTTCAGCTAAAACTGTTACTAAAATATATTATGAGAATGCCCATGACAGTGGAAACTATACGGAAGCTGGCGTAAGACATTTCACTTTTTGGGGGTCAAACGATTCAAGCGCATTTGATGATTTAACTTATGGGGATGATACTAACTGGACACAGTTAACTACTTTAGAAACCGAATTTGAACAACATGTTGCAGCTAATACGCCAGATCCAAAATATATAACTGTTGAAAATAATACTGCTTATAGATATTACGCTTTTAAATTTGCAGATAATTGGGGTTCTTATTTTATGGCGGTTCGTCGCATAGAATTACAACAACAAGAAGGTGAAAATGAAGCTGGTAGCAGAAAAGGCATTGTTTTGAATGATGGCGTTAATTTGGTTGCTGGCCGTGTTCCTTTTGCAACAACCAATGGAAGATTAATTGATACTGCTGATTTTGTATTTAATGGAACTAACCTCGGCATCGGTACAACTTCTCCATTCGCCAGACTCTCCGTAGTCGGCGATGCCTATATTGCCGGTAATCTAACCGCCACCGGAACAATCACTAGCTCAGGATTATCAGTTTCTGGAGATATTCTACCAAGCGCTAATTTAACCTATAACATTGGCTCTTCTTCGTATCGTTGGAATGAAGGTTGGTTCGACACACTAAACATTGGCACCTCGACCTGGTCTATTAAAAATTCTGACAACGGACGATTATCTATCTTTGATTCTGCCTCTGGCGCTGGCAATGAAAGAGTTTCTATACTAACTAATGGAAATGTCGGGATTGGGACGGCAGCGCCGGGGTATAAGTTATCAGTGTCAGATTTAATAACGAACCAAGCTTATATCTCTAGCGAAGTAACGAATGCTAAGGGCGTGTTTACTGCCTATAGCCCTTCTGCTAATTATCCGAGAACACAATTTTTAACAGGGAATACCGCCTCGGATGTAAATGCCGCTTTAGTTATTGCCCCCCTTTATTCTTCAATCGGCGTTGGCAAGCAATCATTTATATCAATTGATACGAACAAGGATACCCTAGATGAAAGCCATTATAACGCTGTTATTTCAGTAGCAATAGATGGCACAACATCATTTCTGACAGCTAAAAAGGGAGGAACTGAAGTTGGTGGTGGGGATATTATTATTGGTCCTGCTGCAACCGAAAGGATGAGAATAACAGCTACTGGCAATGTCGGAATTGGGACAACTTCTCCATATGCTAAACTCTCCGTAGTAGGTCCGGCAGTAGCCGAATATTTTAACGCAACTTCAACGACCGCAACTTCAACTTTTGCCGGCGGGCTAGTTGCCGGAAACGGCAGCTTGAATGTATTACAGAATGGGAATATTGGAATTGGAACGGTTAGTCCTGGGTATAAGCTGGATGTTAATGGAAGTATTAGGCTTGGTGATATAGCGACACCTAGTCACGTATGGGTTATACCAACAACAGGAGAAATGGCTCATTACTATTCAACAGAAACTCAGCCTAGAACAATTTTTGATAGAGATTTTAATGGCGCTACACAAGATGGTTGGTTTTTTGGATCTGGCGGTTCATCTACAATTGATGCAACAGCCGTTGGAATTGCTAGATCGGGAACTAGAAAATTAGGTCTATTTACAAGCGATGGTTCAACACGACAGGAGCGGTTTACAATAGATGGAAATGGCTATGTCGGCATCGGTACAACTTCTCCCTACGCTAAACTTTCTGTAGAAAATACTTTAGGTGGTTTAGCGCCATTGTTTACTATTGCTTCTTCAACCGTTGGCGCGGCAACATCAACTTATTTAACTGTAGCGAGTAATGGAAATGTGGGCGTTGGAACTACGAATCCGACAACTGCTGTGGAAATTTCTGGTTTATATCCAGAATTAACTATTACTGGTACAAATTCATCACTTTATCATGGCGGTGCTTTAGTATTAAATACTTCAGCTGACGTTAAGAGAGGGCAGGGTTTGTATATGTTTAATGGAAGTAGCGATACAGAATGGTTTAGTGGACGACCTTATGATAATATATCATCAGATTATTATGTAGTTGGAAGAAAGAGTTCTGTATCAGCTCATGACAGAGAAACTGCGGCAACATCTCATGCTTTTTTAACCATAACAAATACCGGCAACGTCGGCATCGGCACAACTTCTCCTTATCAGACTCTTTCCGTTTCTGGCAACATGGCTTTAACAGGAGCATTTTATGATTCATTATCGTCAGCCGGAACTAACGGCATGATTTTAAAAACTACCGGTTCGGCTACTGAGTGGGTAGCGACTTCAACTTTATTCACGGCCGGAGTTAGTACTTTACCAACCGGAACAAACGGCCAAACTTTAACTTATCAAAATTCTGCCTGGACTGCGACTTCGAGTTTATATATAGAGGCGAATGGAAATATTGGGGTTGGTGTTACCTCTCCATCAGCGTTTTTGCATCTAGCGGCAGGAACCACTACCGCCGGGGCTGCTCCGCTTAAATTTACAGCCGGGACATTATTAGCTACATCTGAGGCTGGGGCAATAGAATTTGACGGTAATTCATTTTATGGATCAATAAATTCAAACGGCTTTGTTTCAAATTATCCTTTAGCTTATTCAGATACTTACGTCAAAGCAACATCAATATATGATGCATCTTATTGGCCTTATTATGCTACTAATCCATCATTATCAGTTACAGGAAGTCAACAAAATAATAATTCATGGGTAGGGGCAAATGGCAGTATCACTAATCAGCGATTCCATATAGATCTTGGTTCAAGTATGGTAGTAACAAGAATATATTATGAGAATGCTCATCATTACGGAGGATCAACTGGCGGTGGTGTGAAAAATTTCACTTTGTGGGGTTCTAATGACGCGAACGCATTTGCTGAACTTACTTATGGAATAGACACTAATTGGACTCAGCTAACAACTTCTCAATCTACTTTTGATCAACATGTTGCAGCAGATCAGGCCGATCCTAAATATATAAATGTTACAAATAATACTGCATATCGATATTACGCATTTAAATTCGCAGATAGATGGTCTACTGAAAGTTGGATGGGCGTTAGAAGAATAGAGTTACAATCAGGGAGTGTTGTTGGTGATAGAAAAGGTTTTGTTTTAAATGATGGGATTGATCTTATTTCTGGTCGTATTCCTTTTGCTACAACAAATGGAAGATTAACTGATAACGCTAATTTTGTATTTGATGGGACTAATCTTGGTGTAGGCACAACTTCCCCTTATCAAACTCTCTCAGTCGCCGGCAATATGGCTCTAACCGGAGCATTGTATGATTCATTATCATCGGCCGGAACTAACGGTATGATTTTAAAAACCACTGGTTCAGCTACTGAGTGGGTAGCTACTTCAACTTTATTTACGGCAGGTATTGATTCTTTGCCAATCGGCGCAACCGGGCAAACTTTAACTTATCAAAATTCTGCCTGGACAGCGACCAGCAGTTTATATATAGCTAGTAACGGGAATGTGGGAATTGGGACGACGAGTCCAAATAGTTTACTTTATCTACAATCTGATAATCCCAAAATTACTTTAGATGATAATTATGCAACCCTTCGTTCTTATAGTATACGTACTCACGGCGGCAATTTTTATTTAAAAGATGAAACTATTGGAGCAGATGTTATAACGGTACTCCCTTCAACAGCAATTGGTGGAGGTTTAATTATAGATCCATATTCTAATGTTTCTGGTTTAAATCCTGGCTCTACGTCGTATGCTACTCGTTTATCATCAGCAGCAAATAATCATTTTGTTTTTGATTTATTAAATAATGATATTAATGACGCAATTGCTTTTAGATATTCTGCTGGCTTAACTTCAACTGTCGACACAATTGGTTTTGTTATGAAAGGTAGCGGCAACGTCGGTATCGGCACAACTACGCCCAATACCTTGCTGGATGTTTATAGCTCGGCGGCGGTAAGTACGAGCGGACAAAATGTGCTTAAACTCCAGGCGGCCGTGGCTTCCGCTACTGTCGGTAGCGGTCCGCGGATTGTCTTCACGGGCAACGGCACCAGCTCGGGTTCGGAATTGGCCGATATTAGAGGCTATACATTCGGCGCGGGCGCGACCGGTCTGGCCTTCGGCACCGGCTTCGGAGCAGTTACTACGAAAATGGTAATTGATAACTCCGGCGATGTCAGCATCGGCTCTACTACTCCTTACGCTAAATTGTCCGTCACCAACACCGGTACCGGTCCGAGTTTTATAGTTGAAGACTCTACTTCTCCCGACGCTACGCCGTTCATTATTGACGCTTCAGGCAATGTCGGGATCGGCACAACTACGCCCAATACCTTGCTGGATGTTTATAGCTCGGCGGCGGTAAGTACGAGCGGACAAAATGTGCTTAAACTCCAGGCGGCCGTGGCTTCCGCTACTGTCGGTAGCGGTCCGCGGATTGTCTTCACGGGCAACGGCACCAGCTCGGGTTCGGAATTGGCCGATATTAGAGGCTATACATTCGGCGCGGGCGCGACCGGTCTGGCCTTCGGCACCGGCTTCGGAGCAGTTACTACGAAAATGGTAATTGATAACTCCGGCGATGTCGGCATCGGCACGACGAATCCAAGTTATTCGCTAGATGTCGCCGGTACTTTTAGAGCAAGTTCAACTTCAAATGCTATTTTTGGAAATGGTTCTACGGGCGGTATTTCTTTGGGTGATGGTTCTATAACAAAAAGTTCTGGAGTAAACTTTACTTTTAATTCAGGAGTTACTGCAAATTCATTTTCAACCACTGGATCAATTTCTGCATATGGAGGAACAATCGGAGTAGATACAACTTCCGGTTATTATATTGCTTTTAATAACGCTGGTTTGGGAGCAGGAAGAATTGGGGTTTCAAGTAGTGCGGGAACAGGAATATTTGGTAACGGAGGCTTGACATATGCAACGGTGTTTGGAACAGATAATGCAACACCACTTCAATTTTTCACTAATGATACTGCGAGAATGACTATAGATTCCACATCTGGTAACGTCGGCATCGGTACAACTTCTCCTTATGCTAAATTATCAGTAGAAAATACTTTGGGTGGTTCTGCTCCTTTGTTCGTTGTAGCTTCTTCAACCGCTGGTGCCGCTACATCAACTTATTTAACTGTGGCGAGTAATGGTAATGTGGGAATTGGAACGACTTCACCTACCTCAAGACTTAGCATAATCGGATCGGGATCAACATCATCCACTTATAGTTTTAATGTTAATAATTCATCCGGCAATAATATTATCATGGCCCGTGATGACAATAGGGTAAAAATCGGGCAGTCATATGACACAACAATATCAAAAACTCTTGAAGTAGCAGGAAACTTTAATTTTGATACGGTGGCTAATCCAACAAATGCTCAAACTCAAGGAATGGTTCTAACTAATAGTGGCGCCGGATCAATACCAGCCGGAACATATTATTACGCGGTAGCCTTCGGGACAGCGGATGGAGATACAGGTGGAGCCTCCTATACTATTTTCCCTACAATAACTTCTGCTAGTGATTTCAGTGTTTCAATTTCAAATATTCCAACTTCTACCGATCCAAGAGTTACTAAAAGAAAGATTTATCGCTCGCAGGCTGGAACCGTCGGAGATTATTATTACCTTTATTATATTGGAACCATAAATGACAACACCACAACAACTTATAGTGACAATAGCGCAATGGATACAACTGCTACTGATTGGATTTATAATAAAAACAATACAACGGCAGGAATAATTTATCGTGATGGAGTAGTTTTTGGTAGGCTTGGAAATTATGTTACTGCTTTTGGAAATGGTGCTATGCCTGTTGTTACAAGAGGTTCAACTTCATCAGCTTTTGGCTCAGGAGCTTTAGCTGCCTTAACAACAGGAAATGATAATGATGCTTTTGGTAATGGCGCTGTTGCCTCGCTAATTTCAGGTATTGGCAATGCTGGTTTTGGGTATGCTACTTTACAAGGAAATCAAACAGGATCATCCAATGCTGCTTTTGGCCAGAACGCTTTAAGAAACAATTCTAATTATTCATATTCTTTTAATAATGCTTTCGGTAGTCATGCTCTTTTTGGTCTTACTACAAACAACAATAGCAATAATGCTCTAGGATATGGTGCTGGTAGAAATGCTCAAGGAAGCTATGGCACATATTTAGGATATGCTGCTGGTTATCAAGCATCAGCAACAACTGTTGGCAATTATAATATTGTAATCGGTTCTGATTCCGGTTCAGTTTTAGGCTCTGGAGCAAACAACATACTTATTGGAAAAGATGTTGAACTCACATCTCCAACTACAAGTAATCAACTTAATATTGGCAATCTGATTTTTGCAACCGGAATGGATGGAACAGGAACAACTTTATCGACTGGAAAAGTTGGCATCGGCTCTACTACTCCTTACGCTAAATTGTCCGTCACCAACACCGGTACCGGTCCGAGTTTTATAGTTGAAGACTCTACTTCTCCCGACGCTACGCCGTTCATTATTGACGCTTCAGGCAATGTCGGCATCGGCACCACCTCTCCTCAAGCTCTTCTGACGGTTGGTTCAAGCACCCCAGTCTATCTACTCGCTGGCGATAAATATAATTCAGCCTATATCTCAGGCCTCCTCGAAGTCGGCGGAACCGGTACTTCAACCATCGCCAGTAATTTAGATGTTTTAGGCACTCTGCACGCCACTAACTCCTACGTCGGTGATTTAATTTTTGCCAACAATTTCCGCTTTACCGAAGCCGCCAGCGGTATTACTCCACAAGCTCTATTTTTACAAAACCAGAATGGTGAGAATATAATGTCGTTTGATGAAAACGGCAGCATCATAATCGGTAAAGATTCAGTCTCAGAACCAGGCCAAGAGCCAGAAGTTAAGATTGTTGAACTAACCGAAATAACCGCTTCCTCAACTAAAACCGCATTCATAGTTAATCAATCAGGTTCAGGCGATATCGCAGATTTTCAAGCTAACGGCGTCTCTATTATGAATATAGCTCAAAGCGGTGAAGTTAAAGTCGCAGGCTCAATGTTAGTTGACGGTCGTATTATGCTCTGCGCCGGCGGTTATTGCTCTAACGCCCTAGACTCAGCGGTTGATGAAACCATGGCTGATTTAGGCGTTGAAGGCAAAGTTGTGGCCGGAGCTTTCGAGGGTTATTGCGAAGACGGTTTTGTCTGGGTGCCTGGCTCAGCTAAATATGGCACCTTGCCTGGTTTCTGCGTCCAAGCAGATTTAATGAAAGATGAATTAGACCAAATCAAAACTAATATCTCTCAGGGCGAAGCTCAAATCGCTTGCCAAACTCTAGGCACGGGTTATCACTTAATTGGTGAAAATGAATGGTTAACTATCGCTGAAAATATTTTGCAAAATCCTGACAATGATAGCGATACCAATATTGCTGGCATGCAACTCGCCACCACTTCCATATCTTACAAATTAAATAATGATAACTTGATTAACAATTTAGTGGGCGAGGTGAGTGAGTGGACAGATTCAAATATTACTCAAGATGATACAATTAATCCGCTCTCAGATGAATGGCAGGAATATAATTTAATATCGTCATTTAAATCTTTACAATATCTTAAACCCGCATATTATTTGACATCTTCTAATAATGGAATTGGTAAAATATTAACCGGAGCAGGCGACGTTCCTGTTAGAGGTTTTATTAGAGGGTTTGATGGAATCTATAGTCTTGACTTATCGCATAGTCCTGCAGAACAAAATAATAATGTAGGATTTAGATGTACAAAATAACTAAACATTATGTTTGATAAAATAATAAATTTTCTAAAATACAACAACGCTACTATTATCATTCTAGCTATAGTTTTAATCGTGGGCGGAGGCGCGCTAGCCGCCGGTCCGGAAAATATCGGCCAGAAACAAACTAGTATAGAGGGTATAGATAATACACTGCTACTCTCAGTTGATTTAGCTACCTTCAACATGGATTTTAAAATTGAAACTATTGAACAAGACGAAAAATACTATTATGTCACCTATAGCTATCTAGATATTGTAATCATTGATAATGCCTGGCAATATCAATTAAACCAAAACACCCAGAAAGTCAGTAAAAGGATCAAACAAGACATTGGTGAATACATGGCTAAATTTTTAGCCAAACACTATGAAGCCAGAATCAGAGAATTAACCGAGGAGCAAATTTTAGCTCAAGCCCAAGGTCAAACCACCAGAATTGAAGTTACTGAATACAGCGGTTTAGTCGGTTTAACCCTGGATTTAGCCTCCACGGTTTTCCCCGGTTATGATCCGGTAGTTAAACGAGAACTGCCTGCGCCGGAAAATTTCAATCTCCCAGAAACTACCAATAATCAAACAACCAATGACGGTACTGATAACCTAACCCAAATCTACAATGATTATGTGGCCGCTCATCCGGAAATCTTTGCAACTTCAACTGATACCGCCACTACTTCAGAAGAAACAACCAACACTGAAATCACTGAACCGGAAATTCCAACCTCTTCAGAAACTTCAACTATCGACGAACCAACTAATGTTAATATTATTGAGTTGCCGGAAGAGAATAATGGAGTGACGGAAAGCGAAACTGCACCATCAACATTAATAGAAAATTAATTAATAAATAATTATATGTCAGATTTTCAACAAACGGTAGATCTTAGAGGTAAAATGGAGCGGCAAAGGAAAGCCGCTATGATTAAAAAACCTGTTACGCCTCTAGAAAAAATTTATAATGAAGAAAATTCTACTGAAGCTAAAACAGATTTAAAAAAAATTAGTCAGCCTAAAATAAAAAATTCACATCAAGGTTTAATTAAAGCCGTGGTTTTTGTTTTAGCGGTTTTAATAATTATTGCCGCATTTTATTTTTTATTTTTTAAAAATAAGAACTGGTTTAGCGGAGCAGATAAAAATCAAACTTGGTATGCGGTTACTTTAAAAGATAATGGTTTAGTATATTATGGCCAGGTCTCTGATGTAAATGCTGATCCGGTAGTAATTAATAATGTTTATTATGATTATGATCAAAAAGAGAGTATTAAAAATAATAAAATTTTTACTAGTACAGGTGATATGCGGTTAGTTAAACAAGGTAAAGAAACTTATGGTCCAGAAAGCAAAGTTCTTATTTACCAATGTAATATATCCGATGCTACTCCGTTAAAGTCAGATTCAAAAGTTCTTCAGGCCATTTTAGAATATGAAAAGTAAATTTATTTTAATATTAAAGCAAAACCCCAGCTTGCCTTATCAATTTAAAATAATATTTTTTAAAAAATAGCTTAAATTAAATATTTTTTTGTATTTTTTATAGTATTTTTTACATTACTAATTAATGATTATTAATTAGTTGATTTTTATTTAATATTAAAGTAAAAAACCCTCTTAGCTTATCAGTTTATTTTTATGTATAAAATAACAAAATTATCTAATCAACTAGAAGTGATAACCGCGCCAATTTCCGGTACTAAAACTATAACAGTTTTAGTTATGATAGCGACTGGTTCCAGGTTCGAAGATAAGCAAATTAGCGGAGTTTCTCATTTTCTAGAGCATATGTTTTTTAAAGGTACTTTAAAGCGTCCGACTACGCTAGCAATTTCTTCGGAGTTAGATCGTGTCGGCGGAGAATTTAATGCTTTTACCGGCAAAGAATATACCGGGTATTTTATAAAAGTCGAAGCCAGCCAACTCGAATTAGCTTTAGATGTTTTAAGCGATATGTTATTAAATTCAAAATTTGAAGAAGAAGAAATTAATCGCGAAAAGGGAGTTATAATAGAAGAGCTTAATATGTATCTTGATAATCCGCTTATTTATATAGAAGATTTATTTGAAGAATGTCTTTACGGCGATACGCCGGCCGGCCGAGATACGATTGGCACTAAAGAAACTATTAGTCAATTAAATCGTCAGCAAATTTTAAATTATTTAAATTCTCAATATAGTTCGGACAAAATAATTATTAGTTTATCCGGCGGTTTTAAACCATCAGCTTTAAAATTAATTAATAAATATTTTAAGAAATTTTCCAAACAGGATTACCAGGAAAAAATAAAAACAAACGATAAACAAACAAAACCTAATCTTAATTTGTTTTATAAAAAAACCGATCAGGCTCATTTATCGCTCGGCGTTAGAACTTATCCTTTCGGCGATAAGGATGAAATTGCGGCCAAAATTATTTCCATAATTTTAGGTGGTACTATGAGCTCCAGGCTTTTTACCGAGTTAAGAGAACGCCGAGGTTTAGCTTATTATGTTAGAACGCATAATGAACCATACACCGACTCTGGTTACTTAACTACTCAAGCCGGGGTACCTATAGATAAAATTAATCAAGCCATAAAAATAATTTTAGCCGAATATAAAAAAATAACCGAAAAATTGGTCGGAGCCGAAGAATTAAATCGTGTTAAGCAATGTTTAATCGGCCGCACGACTTTAAACCTTGAATCATCCGATAGCTTAGCCAACTGGTACGCTCGGCAGGCGATTTTATTTAAAGAGCAAAATAAAAAAGATAAAATTTTAACGCCGGAAAAATACTACAACACCATAAAAAAAGTTAGCGCTGAAGATATTCGCCGCGTCGCTAAAGAAATTTTTGTTAATCAGAAGTTAAATTTAGCCGTGATTGGGCCGTATCAAGATAAAAAAGAGTTTGAAAAAATGTTAAAGTTATAAATTTTGGTTTTATGTCATTGCGAGGAGTGAAACGACGAAGCAATCCCACGAATAATAATTGATAATATGAAGGAGGAAAAACAATATTATGTTTATATAAACACCAATAGATGGAATTCAGTTTTATATACAGGGGTAAGTAATAATTTATTAAATAGAAATTATTATCATAAAACAAAAGAAAATAAACAAAGTTTTACTGCTAAATATAACGCAGATAAATTAGTTTATTATGAGATGTTTAATAATATTAATGATGCGATTGCTAGAGAAAAACAAATAAAAAGCGGTTCAAGAAAAAAGAAAATAGAATTAATAAAAAAAGTTAATCTAAAATGGCGAGATTTAAGCGAAGATTTATAGTTCGTGAGATTGCTTCGCTTACGCTCGCAATGACAAATGGTAAAAAAGTTTTTAAAATCAATTTTTAAAATTACTAAAGAACAGAAAATAAATATTCTTTCTATTTTTGTTATGGCCGTTTTTGTTTTTGCTATAGGCGCTTCAATTTATAGTGTTTTTATTAATTTAGAAGAAGATTCTCTTACTAATAATAAATCTGTTCTTGAAATATCACAGCCCGCCTTTTATAATGGACAATTAAAAATAAAATTATTTAATCATGAATTTTCTATCGTGCCGTTAGGCGCCTTAGAGGCTAAGGCTCAAGTATTAAGCGATAATGTTATTAAATATATTGATGCTTTTAATAATACTGATATAGTGCAAACAAAATTTAGCGATAAGATAAAAGAAGATATAATTTTAAAACAGCCCGGTCATCCTAAAGAATTTGCTTATCAGATAGATTTAACTTTTTATGATTTTGAAAAAGATAAAGAAGGTAATTTCATTTTTTATGTTAAAGGTAAAAAAGGAGAACAGCTTTATCGGGTTTTTGATATTCCAGCGCCATTTTTAATTGATGCTGATAATAAAAAAAGTTCAACCGGAGAAGTTGAAACTAATTTAACTAATGATGGATTTTTAACTATCAAACCAAATCAAGAATGGTTGGATAAAGCCAAATATCCGGTGGTTTTAGATCCGACGATAGAAGTAGTTGTTTTAAATATTCATTCGCATCCTCAACAAGGAGAAAATTGGGAGGTTGAATTTTCTACTAAAGGCACGGCTGATTTAAAAATAATTCCTAATGATCAGGCGACAATAGATGATGATGAGTTTGTGTCATTATTTTGCGACGGAGAAAAAAAAGATCCACAAATTTTAGCTGGTGATGTTATTTTTTATCCAAATTGGTTTTGCGCCGGCAACGGCAAAGTTATTAATTTTACTAAAAAAGCCGGTAATCATGTTTTGCGTTTTGAGTTTGGCGATCAAATAGCTTATGCTTATAATTCTACTCATCCTGATGGCGGAACAATAAGTCATTATGGTAATTATACCGTTCATACTTTTATTTCTGATGGGACAATAACATTTAATAAAGCTGGCAATGTAGATGTTTTAGTGGTTGGTGGCGGCGGTGGTGGCGGTGGAAATGCAGCTGGTGGTGGCGGAGCAGGCGGCTATAGATATGTTTCATCTTTTCCCGTTTCTGCTCAAGAATATAATATAACAGTTGGCGATGGCGGATCTGGCGGGCCTGGTAGTTCAGGCTCGGCGAGTAATGGTGAAGCTAGTATTTTTTCTACTATTACTGCGGCTGGCGGCGGAGCTGGTGGCGGTCCAAGTGGTAGTGGTGCCACTCCTGGAAACAACGGCGGTTCAGGCGGCGGCGGACAATGTTTTAGCGGGGTAGGCGGTTCCGGCAATACTCCAGCAACTGTGCCTTCTCAAGGAAATAATGGAGGGACAGGAGCAGTTGCCTCTAATTTAGGTGGTGGCGGCGGCGGCGGTTCAGGATCTATTGGCGCTAATGGAGTTGGCAATCAAGGAGGTAATGGCGGCGATGGAACAAGTAATAGCATAAGCGGAACGCCGACTTATTATGCGGCTGGCGGTGGAGCAGGAGGTTATGACGGCGGCGGTGGCGGTGATGGAGGAAGCGGAATTGGAGGACATGGCGGTTGGAGAGATACGGCTGGAACGGCTGGAACAGACGGAACTGGTTCGGGTGGAGGTGGCGGCGGAGCCGGTTTTCAAGCTGGAGGTAAAGGCGGTTCAGGTATAGTTATTATTAGATATTTAAATAATGATTTTGATGATACGTCTTTAAGTAGAAGAATAATTTTTCGCACGAACCCCTCTGCTCTTACTGGAGGTAATGTAACTTATGACGGTGACTATACAATTCATACTTTTACTTCTGACGGAACTATTACATTTCCTAAAAGTGGAAATGTTGAAGTATTAGTTGTTGCTGGCGGTGGTGGAGGAGGACACGCTGAATTAGGTGGTAATGGAGATGGCGGTGGTGGAGGAGGAGCAGGCGGTTTAATTTATAATGCCTCCTATGCAGTAACTACTGGAGTTAAGACTGTTACTGTTGGAAATGGTGGTAATGGTGCCACGTTAATTTCCAACAAAGGCAGTAATGGTGAAAATAGTATTTTTGACTCATTAATAGCTATCGGAGGTGGCGGTGGCGGTTCAGATAATGATGATCCAACTGGCGTAAACAAGGGCGCAGACGGAGGTTCTGGCGGTGGCGCAGCAAATTCATATAGCCAATCCACTGCAGCCTCACAAGGAACATCTGGGCAAGGTAATAATGGCGGTGACGCACTAACTAATACTACAACATACCGCGCTGGTTCCGGAGGTGGCGGTGCTAATTCTGTTGGGCAAACTAGAACTAGTTCTGTGGGTGGTAACGGTGGCGATGGTTTAGCTTACTCCATAAGTGGTTCTTCTGTTTATTACGCTGGTGGTGGAGGCGGAGGTGGTAAATCTAGCAATGGCGGCATAGGCGGGATTGGTGGAGGTGGCGATGGAGGCCTTGTAGGCCAAAGTGGTAGCGACGGAATTGCTAATACTGGCGGTGGTGGAGGAGGGGGATCAACTAGCTCAGGAGTCTCTAATTCTAATGGTGGCAACGGCGGTTCAGGTATTGTTATTATTAAATATTTAACTAGTGATTTTAATATTTCTAGTCAAGTTATTTTTAAAACAAAAACTTCAGATAGTTTAGCTGGAGGAGATATTACAATTGACGGTGATTATACAATTCATACTTTTACTTCCAATGGATCAATTACATTCCCTAAAGCTGGCAATGTTGAAGTTTTAGTTGTTGGTGGCGGTGGCGGTGGAGCTGCTGGCGGTGGCGGTGGCGGTGGCTATGTTTATGAATCTGAGCATGCTGTTTCTCCTCAAACATATAATATAACAGTCGGCGATGGAGGTTTAGGAGTGGCTGGAAATAATTCCGCAGGGGGAGCTAACGGTACGAATAGCGTATTTGATAATATTACTGCTTATGGCGGCGGCGGTGGTGGTGGTAATGGAAATAATGGTAAAGATGGAGCTTCTGGCGGTGGCGGTTCAACTCATGGTGGCGCTGACACTTTTGGTGGTTTAGCCGTATATGGTTCTCAAGGTAATAATGGGTCAGGTAATGGAGGATTTCATCAATCGCCTTATCCATCTGGTGCTGGCGGCGGAGCGGGCGCTGTTGGGCAAACGCCACCTGATAAAGACCATGCCCCTGATGGAGGCGCGGGGTTAAATAATTCTATTAGTGGCGTTGAAGTTGGTTACGCTGGCGGCGGCGGCGGAGTTTTATGGACGGCAGGAACTAAAACTAACGGCCTTGGCACGCATGGCGGCGGCGATGGTTATGGAAATAGTAATGGTTCAGGAAATGGAGAAGATGGTACGCTAAATACTGGTGGTGGTGGTGGTGGATGCGCTGGCGCAACTCCTGGATATGGCGGTGATGGTGGCTCAGGTGTTGTGATTATTAGATATTTAACAAGCGATTTTGCAAGTGGTTCTGATGTTATTTTTTATCGTTAATAAACTTAATTCATGAATAATCTATTAGAAAATCTTAATAAAGAACAACTAAAAGCAGTTTTACATAAAAACGGACCGCTTTTAATTGTGGCTGGAGCAGGTACCGGTAAAACTACGGTTATTACCCAGCGCATCGCTTATTTAATTGAACAAGGCCTAGCTAAATCTGACGAAGTTTTAGCTTTAACTTTTACGGAAAAAGCGGCCGCGGAAATGGAAGATCGGGTTGGGTCGCTATTGCCGATTGGTTATTTTGATTTATGGGTTTCAACTTTTCATAGTTTTGCCGAGCGGATTTTAAAAGAGCATGGTTTAAGCTTAGGACTACCAGGCGATTTTAAATTGTTAAATGAGTTTGAGCAATGGGCGTTAATAAAAAAGAATTTAGATAAGTTTGAATTAGATTATTATCGCCCCTTAGGCAATCCGACTAAATTTATTAGCGCTCTCTTAAAACATTTTTCTCGCGCTAAAGATGAAGATATTTCGCCGGCCGATTATTTAAATTATGCCGATGGGTTAAAGCAAAATTTAGACGGTATGTTATCCGGCGTTTCTGACAAGACAATAGTAGAGCAGGAAGTTGCGCGCGTTAATGAAATCGCTAATGCTTATCATGTTTATCAGCAATTATTATTAGATAATAGCGCCATAGATTTTGGCGACTTAATAAACTACACCTTAAAATTATTTCGCGAACGCCCAGCGATTTTAGAAAAATATAGAAAGCAGTTTAAATATATTTTAGTAGACGAATTTCAGGATACTAATTGGGCGCAATATGAATTAGTAAAACTTTTAGCTGAGCCGACTAATAATCTAACGGTCGTAGGCGATGACGATCAATCAATTTATCGTTTTCGCGGCGCTTCCATGTCTAATATTTTGCAATTTTCCAAAGATTATCCTAAAGCTGAAAAAATAGTTTTAACTAAAAATTATCGCAGCCAACAAAATATTTTAGATTTGTCTTATGAATTTATTAAGCAAAACAATCCGAACCGATTAGAATGGCAATTTAAAAAAGATAAAAATTTAAGTAAAAAGTTAATCGCTGAAAATTCTGGCGCCGGCGTAATTGAAGTTTTACAAGGCGCTGATTTAGATGGAGAAGTAAAATTAGTGGCAAATAAAATAATTGAACTAAAGAATAAAAATAAAAACGTTAGTCTAAATGACTTTGCGGTTTTAGTGCGCGCTAACGATTCGGCTAATGATTTTATGGCTGAATTTGATCGCCGCGGGCTGCCTTTTATTTTCGGTTCTTCGCGCGGTCTTTACGCTAAACCGATAATTATGGACGTAGTAGCTTATTTAAAATTATTAGATAATTATCATGAAAGTTTAGCTTTATGGCGCATATTAAGTTTACCGATTTTTAATTTTACTTCCGAAGAATTAGTAAATTTTAATCATTTAGCTAATAAAAAGGCCTGGTCGCTTTTTGAAGTTATAAATAGCGGCAGTGTTTTAAAATTTTCGGCTGATTTAGAAAAAAAAGTAAAAGCTGTTTTAACTTTAATTTCTAAACATTCAATTTTAGCTCGAGAAAAACCAATCAGCGAAGTTTTTTTAGCTTTTATGAATGACAGCGGTTATTTAAAATATTTAAGTCGTTTAGGCGAGCAAAAAAATCTTGAAACTATAAATTTATTAAATCAATTTTTAAAACGAGTTAAAGATTTTGAAAGTTCTTCAGATGATAAAAGCGTTAGAGCCTTTTTAGCTGAATTAAATTTAGAAATAGAAGCCGGTGAAGAAGGCGCTTTAGAATCTGATTTAGAAGTTGGCCCTGAGGCCGTTAGAATTTTAACTGTTCATGGCGCTAAAGGCTTAGAATTTAAATATGTTTTTATAGCTAATTTAGTGGATAAGCGCTTTCCGACCATAGCGAGAAATGAGCAAATTAGTTTACCCGACGCTTTAATTAAAGAAATTTTGACCGTTGGCGACGTGCATTTAGAAGAAGAACGACGTTTATTTTATGTGGCAATGACGCGAGCTAAAACTGGTTTATATTTTTCTTGGGCGGCGGATTATGGCGGAAAAATTAAAAAGAAACCATCAAGATTTTTAATAGAGTTAGGTATGATTGGAAACGAGAAATTACCGTTAGAAGAAAATAAATCATTAGTAAATGATAAATTAAAAATTTCTAAAAAAGTTAAGAATGTTAAAGATGATAAAGACATAGCCATTCCTACTCACTTTTCTTATTCGCAATTAGCGGCTTACTCGGCCTGCCCCTATCAATATCGTTTTGCCCATATTTTAAAAATTCCTACTATGGGTAAAGAGCAATTTTCTTTCGGTAAAACCCTGCATTCAACTTTGCAAAAAATATTTATTTTACTTAACGAGAAAAAGGGCTTAGGCCAGGCCGGTTTATTCGATAATAAAGTTAAGGCGAAAAAAGATAATATTACTTTTGAAGAAATTTTAAAATTTTATGAAGAAAGTTGGGTTGATGATTGGTTTGAATCTAAAAAGAAAAAGCAGGAAAGAAAAAAACAAGGTCAGGAAATTTTAAAAGGTTTTTATGAAAAATATAAAGATAACTGGCCATCGGCATTATTTCTAGAAAAAGGCTTTAATCTTAAAATTACCGACGGTAAAGATTCGTATGTAGTGCGCGGCGCGATTGACCGGATTGATAAAGTCGGAGAAGGTTTAAAGCTAGTTGATTATAAAACCGGTAAACCTAAAGATAAGCTTGAGTTTAAAGATAAAGAGCAGTTATTAATTTATCAATTAGCCGTTCAGGAATTATTTAAACAAGAAGTTAAAACCTTGGCTTTTTATTATCTTGATGATAATAGCGAGGTTGAATTTATTGGCTCGGCCAAAGATTTAGAAAAAATAAAAGTTAAGATTGTTGATACTATTAAAGAAATAAATCAGGGTAAATTTAAAGCTAACCCCGGAGTCTTATGCGCTTGGTGCGATTTTAAGGAAATTTGTGAGTTTAGAGGTTGACCCTGTTAAATCGCTACGCGAAATTTTTCTTAAAAATTTATTTAACAGGGTTGAAAATTTAGCCATAAAATGTTAAAGTATTATTAATTACCAATTTACAAATTATCAATTATCAATGAATTATTAATTATCTAATTTTCAATGGCATTTTTTTAAAATTGCTTGTCCTGCCTTAAGCAGGGAAAATTGAGAATTGAAAATTAATCCCATGTCTTTACGTTTATATTTATTAGTTATGTCATTCATGACGGCGCTATGCGCCGTTATGTTTGGTTATATTGTTTTTACGGTTGACCCGGAAACTACTAATAGCGTTGGTTTTTTTCTATTTTATTTATCTTTATTTTTATTAATCAGCGGCGCTACCGCCATTATCGGTTTTATTATTAGATTTATAATTTTTCGTCATGAATTAGTTATTAACACGGTTAAAGTCGCTTTTCGCCAGTCATTTTTTTTCGCCGGTTTTATTATAGCAGCTTTATTTTTGCTTTCACGAAATTTATTTAGTTGGTTAAATTTAGCTATTTTAATAATTGGCTTATCCGCCTTAGAATTTTTTCTTTTAAGTTATAGTAAGACTAAAATCACTAATGATATTCAAGAAGAAAATAATATTAATCAAAATGGAATCTAAATTACAAAAACTAAAGCAAGAAATTTTAAATCAACTAGCTGAAGTTAAAAAGCTAGAGATTTTGCGTGATTTAGAAATAAAATATCTTGGTAGAAAAGGCGAGCTGACAAAAATTTTAAGAAGCGTGGCTGATTTAAGCGCGGAAGAAAAAAAGACTTTAGGTAGATTAGCTAATGAAATAAAAATTGAATTAATAAATAGATTTGAAGAAGTTAAAATTAGTTTAGGGGAAAATACTAAGACTGATTATGTTGATGCGACTTTACCTGGCGTAGAAATTAAGCAAGGACATTTGCATCCTATAACGATTTTACAAAACGAAATAGAAGATTTATTTTCTTCGCTTGGTTTTATGGTGCTTGATGGACCGGAATTAGAGAGCGATTATTATAATTTTACGGCTTTAAATATCCCTCCCTTTCATCCAGCTCGCGACATGCAAGATACTTTCTATATTGATCATCCCTCCTACGCTAAAGCTACGGAGGACAAGAAAAATGCTAAAGGCGAGTATGATATGTTAATGCGCACGCAAACTTCGCCTATGCAGATAAGGGCCATGCAAAAATATGGCGCGCCAATAAAATGCATTGTGCCCGGCCGTTGTTTTAGAAATGAAGCGACCGACGTTCGCCACGAACATACTTTTTATCAGTTAGAAGGTTTAATGATAGATAAAAATATAAATTTTAGTAATTTAAAGGCTATTTTAGAAGTTTTAGGTAAAAAATTATTCGGCCCTGATACTGAATTTAGAATGCGTCCGAAATTTTATCCTTTTGTTGAACCTGGATCTAATGGCGAATATTCCTGTTTTTTATGCGGTGGCAAGGGTTGTCGTTTATGTAAAGGAACGGGTTGGTTAGAGATTGTTGGTTGCGGCATGGTACATCCTAACGTTTTACGCGCTGGCGGTATTGATCCGAAAAAATATCAAGGTTTTGCTTTTGGTTACGGTTTAGATAGATTAGCTATGTTAAAATATGGCATTAATGATATTAGGTTATTTCATAGCGGTGATTTAAAATTTTTAAAACAATTCTAGAATAATTTAAAATTTTCAATTTCTAATTTTCAAACAATTTTCAATGAATTAATTCCTAATTATGCAGTATGATTTAGAGGAGAGGACAAAAAAGTTTAGTAAAGAAATAATCGAATTATTAATAAGATTAAATAAGAATATAATAAACGAAAGTATAGTCAAACAATTAATCAGGTCGGCAACTAGCGTAGGTGCAAATTATTGTGAAGCTAATGGAGCTGCTTCAAGAAAAGATTTTAAAAATAAAATATATATTTGTAGAAAAGAAATTCAGGAAACTAAATATTGGCTTGAACTTATAGCCCAAACCAATAAAGAAGAAGTTGAAAAGTTAAGACTTTTATGGAAAGAAGCACATGAATTAACGCTTATTTTTAATAAAATAAGTTCTAGTTTAAAAAATTAAGTAATTAAATTATTGTTTAAAAATTAAAAATTAGAAATTGAAAATTAATATATGTATCTATCCTTAAATTGGTTACGTGATTTTGTTGATATTCCTAAAGAAGTGTCGGCTTTAGAATTGGGCAAACGTTTAACTTTACATACGGTAGAAGTAGAAAAAGTTGAAGCGCAGGCCGAGAAATATAAAAATGTAATCGTAGGAAAAATTTTAGAAGTTAAACCTCATCCGAATGCGGATAGATTAAGGTTGGCTTTAGTGGATATCGGAAAAGAAAAATTAGAAATCGTTTGCGGCGCGCCGAATATAAAACCTAATCAATTAGTTCCGGTAGCTTTAGTCGGAGCGATTTTACCGAATGGCTTAGAAATAAAGCCAGCAGAAATTAGAGGAGTAAAATCAAATGGCATGCTTTGCGCTGAAGATGAATTGGGCTTAGGCTCTGATCATAACGGCATTTTAATTTTAGACAAAGCTAAAGTCGGACAGAATTTTAGCGATTATTTAAATTTGAATGATGTTGTTTTTGAAGTTGATAATAAAAGCATTACCCATCGCGCTGATTTATGGTCGCACTACGGCATGGCGCGCGATATCTCGGCATTTTTAAATACTAAGTTTAAAAATTATCAACCTAAAGCAGGAATTCTAAAAGCTAAAAAAATATTTTTTAAATTTGATGTTAAGATTGAAAATTTTTCTTTATGTCCGCGCTATATGGGAATTGGTATTGAAGGCATAAAAATTGCGCCTTCACCGAAATGGATGCAAGATCGTTTAGCGGCCGCTGGCATGCGTCCGATTAATAATATAGTGGATGTAACTAATTATGTGATGCTTGAATTAGGCCAGCCTTTACACGCTTTTGATAAAAATTTTATTGATAAAATTATAGTTAGAACCTCTAAAACTGGCGAAATTATTGAAACGCTTGATGGCGTAAAAAGAAAGTTAGAATCGGGTATGTTAGTTATTGCCAATCAAACAAAACCTGTGGCCGTAGCCGGAGTTATGGGCGGGCTAACAAGCGAAATAAATGATCAGACGAATTCTATAATAATAGAAGCGGCTAATTTTGATTTTAATTCGGTAAGAAAAACGGCGCAAAAACTTAGTCTTAGAACAGAATCTTCTATGCGCTTTGAAAAAGGTTTGGATCCGAATTTATGTGAGTTAGGAATTTCTCGCGCTGTAGAATTAATTTTGCAAATTTGTCCCGGGGCTAGTGTAGCTACAAATTTAGTTGATGAAAAAAAATATAAAGTTTACCCTGTTAAATCCGGCGAAGCCGGAATTTTGCCTAAGGCAAAATTATTTAACAGGGTGGATCAACGACCGATTGAATTGGATTTAAATTGGCTAAATAAATTTATTGGTTATGAGTTTACCAATAAACAAGTTAAACAAATTTTAGAAAAGCTAGGTTTTTTAATAAAGGTAAGCAGTAATCATTTTAAAGTAACTGTGCCGAGTTGGCGCGCGGTACATGACGTAAGTTTACCGGAAGATTTGGCCGAGGAAGTAGTAAGAATTTATGGTTATAATAATTTAAAAGCCGAACTACCAAAAATAGATTTAATACCACCATTAATGATTGAAGAAAAATTATTGGTTAGAAAAATTAAAAATATTTTGTCGCTAGGCGCTGGATTTATTGAAACCTATAATTATTCTTTTCTTAGTCGGCAGCAAGCTGAAAAATTAAAATTTGATTCAGTAATTAAATTAGCTAATCCGTTATCCGAAGATTTAGTAATTTTAAGGCCGAGTTTAATTCCGGGTATTTTAGAAAATATAAAAACAAATCAAGCGCAAGAAGCTGAAATAGCTATTTATGAAATTGGCGGCGTGTTTTTAAATAAAGTAGGAGAAATGAAAAAAGATGATAGCGGCCGCGAAAAATTGCCTTTTCAAGAAAAGCGTTTAGCCATAGCTTTAGCTAGCGATGGGAATGAAGATTTATTCAGAAAATTAAAAGGCGTGATAGAATTTTTATTAAAATCTTTAAATTTAGAAGCGGCTTTTGAATTTGAAGTATCAAAATATAATAAATTTGCTTCGGCAAAAATTATGGTAGGTGGCTCTAATATTGGATTCGTAGCTGAACTTGAAAAAAATATTAAACAGTCTTTTGGTATTAAAAAATCCGCGGTTATAGCGGAAATAAGTTTACCCGAGCTATTAAATCAAGTAAAAAACGGCCCGATTAAGCAGTTTAAAGAGCCGTCTAAATATCCTCTTGTTAGCCGGGATTTAGCATTTGTGGTAAATAAAAAAATATTGTATAATAATATCAAGAAACAGATTGTAAACTTTAATGATTTAATTAAAGAAGTTGAACTATTTGATGTTTATCAAGGCGATAAGCTAGGCGCGGAGAAAAAGAGCTTAGCTTTTCATATTATATATCAAGCCGATAAGACATTAACTTCAGAAGAAGTTGATGAAGTGCAGAAAAAATTAATAAAACATTTAGAAAAAGAGTTTGAGGCAAAAATAAGAGACTTCTAGTATAATTTTCAATTTTCAATTTTCAATTTTCAAACAATTTTCAATTTTTTAATGTTTAAAAATTAATACATTAAAGCATTGTTTAGAAATTAGAAATTAGAAATTGAGAATTAATTATAGTTCCTATGCCTGAAAACGAATCATTTAATGAAAAACCAACGCCTTCCCCAATTGATAAAAACCAAAAAATCGCGGTTGCGGGTTTGGCGCTTTTTGCTATTTTGGTTGTAATTTTATGGATGGTGCAGTTAAAAAATAATATTTATGGTCCGTTTAATAGTACGACTAGTCAAAATCAAGTCGCTACCGAAGAAGAAAATAGCGATGCGGCTTTAAAAGCTAAAGATACTGACGCGGATGGTTTAAACGATTATGATGAATTAAATATTTATGCAACATCACCTTATTTAGAAGATACTGACGGCGACGGATTTAAAGATGGAGATGAAATAGCTAAAGATTATGATCCTAATTGTCCGCAAGGTAAAACTTGCACTAGCGGATTATTAGATAATACTGCGGTTGACCAAACCGCGGCTACGGATAGTACGGCCAATACTTTATTAAACCAATTAGGCGGCGCTAGTTCATCGGCTACATCAAGTTCGTCAGGCACAACGGCTAGTTTAACCAGCGATCAATTAAGCGCTTTAAAAAATTTAGACGCGGCGAGTTTACGGCAACTACTTTTAGAGCAAGGCATGGATAAAACGACTTTAGATAAAATTAGCGATGAAGATCTTTTAAAAAGTTTTCAGGAAACATTAAGTGGGCAGTAATTAATTGTTGTAGTTATTCATATCTATCCGGTCTTCCGAATTTTTTTCTTCATAACATACACTCCGAATTTCTTGTCCATTTTTGTAAGCTGTAAAAATAGTCGCTGGGGCACTTTTGTAAAGGCCATTTCTCATTACTACTACATGATTACCAAAATAGTATTTTTCAATTTCTTTACCAAGAGCGATGTTAGGTTTAGAAGAAAAATTTACTGATTTTAAAGTATGAGCAGCAAAGTCACCAGCTAAACTAGCACCTATTTGAACAGCAGGTCCAGCACATCCCAAACAGAATATAATCATTAAGATTAACATTTGTGTTATTTTTTTCATCTGTACACCTCCTAAAAATTTTATAGAACAAGTATTAAATATAAATATATCATATTTATGAAAATTTGTCAATTTAAAAAATTTATTTTATTTATAATAATTTTATTTCTAATATTAATACCATTAGTATATGTTAAAGCTGCTATTGGAGATCTTGCTCAATCCACTACTCTTTTTGGAAGCAACAAAACTTGTCAAGTAATGTCGACTGAAGATATAATTGCAGGTGGTATACAATCTGAAACTTCTGGATCGTTAAAAATTGAAGTAATAGATAGCGCCACTCTAGGCGCAGGCATGAAGGAAGTATGTATAACAGAAATGAACGGAGTAGATAGAACATTAGATCAAATTAAAACTTGGGCTATAGATAAGGCCTTAGAAGAACTCAAAAGTTCAACTGCTATAGCTTATAAAGCAATGTTAAAAAACTTTTTAAATACTTTGGCTTATGATACTGCTACTTATTTAGCTACCGGAGATAAAGGACAACAACCTATGTTTATCACCGAGAGTTGGGGAGAATATTTAAAAAATACTGCCGATAATGCGGCCGGGACATTTTTAGAAACTTTAGGCAAACAAAATGGTATTGTTAAATTTAATCTTTGTACTCCCAATCCTTCGGTTATGTTAAAAATAAATTTGGGTTTACAAAGAACGTATAAACCTAAAGCACCGGCTTGTACTTTTAGTAAATTAGTAGATAATTGGGACACAGCTTTAAAAGATAAAGATTTTTTACCTAAGTTTCAGGATATGTTTAATCCTTGGTCAAACGACTTAGGTATAGCCTTAACTTTACAAACCGGCATGACTCAATCAATAAATGTAGATGTTGATAATGCAGCCAAGGAAAGATTGCAAAATGAAGGGTATAAAAATTTAACAGATCCTATTACCGGCAATATAAAAACACCAGCTGTACTAATTAAAGAGTATGGCACTGATACTTTAAGAAGTTCAAAACAAGCTTATTCTACTTATACTGGGAATGCCGTGGCTGATGCTATTGATGTTTTTGTTAATACTTTGATTGGCAAATTAGTAGACCAATGGATGAAAAAAGGTTTAGTTACAAATTTCCCAAATAGAGTAACGAGCAATTTAACCGATCCAAGTGCGCAAAATGAAAGCGGAGGTATTTCTGAAGCCGAAGAAAGATTCAAAAAGTTAGTTGAAGCTAGTTTTAAAGTTAGAGGAGATTATGATATTTTAAATGAATTAACTATGTGTCCTGACCCTAGTAAAGCCGGACCGACTAATTGTGTAATTGATCAAAAGTTTAGAGAAGCCATAGAAAAAAAATTAACGGTTAAGCAAGCCATAGAACAAGGTTATTTAAATCGCAATGGAATATTTGGTTTTACTTCGGACGGGCTAGAGCCTAGCTATAAAGAAGGTTATCCGTATCGCTCAATGATAATTTTAAGAAAGTTTAGGATTTTGCCGGTTGGTTGGGAAGTGGCCGCGCAAAAAATAAAAGATCAGCAAGGTTTAGTAAATGGAACAAAAAATTTACAAGATTTAGTTGATTGTTTTTCTAGTGCCGGCACATGGTGTTATGGTTTGGTTGATCCCGGTTGGGTTTTAAAGGCGCCCCAGAATTATTGTAAAAAAGAAGGCGCTGGCGCGCAAATTTTATCAGAAGAATTTTCTGGCGAAGGCGCGGGCTCAAGCTTAAATGTTTTACGAAATGACGCTTATTGCGCCGACGAACAGTCCTGCGTTAAAGAAAGAAGTGACGGCGCTTGCCAGCTTTACGGCTACTGCACCGAAGAAAAAAGAACTTGGGATTTTAATTCCAAATCGTGCGAACCGCGAGAAAATACTTGCCAAACTTTTAAATTAGGCGAGAATAGCTTTTCATATTTACAAAACACTTTAGATTATAGTCTTTGTAATATCTCTAATGCTGGCTGCAAAAAATATGCTACTAGCGGAAGTTATGATTCTTCCAGTAAATCTGTTAATTGGGATCAAACTAACCAGATTTATTTTAATAAAAATGCGGAAACTTGCCAGGCCGAAGACCAGGGTTGTCATGCTTTTATTAGATTAACCCCTGATAAAGGTGAAACTTATGCTGATATTAGAAACGCCGGCGTTAATGCCGCATATAATAGATTTGCTTCAACCGGTTTAATTTATGAGAAATTATTACCTGATTATTTAAAAGGTGCTTGTTATAGTTATGGGTCAGGCGGTATTTTAGATGGTACATTAAAAAATGATGCGCCGGCGGCTTGCTCTAAATTCGTCCGCAATTGTAAAGCCGAAGAAGCAGGTTGCGAATTATATACTAGCGCGGCAGATGATAGCGAAGTTCCGGCCAAGGTGAGCCCGGAAGATTATTGTCCGGCTGAGTGCGTTAGTTATGATACTTATGTACAAAAAGAAACAGCTTTTGATTTAAGCCGAGACGCTTATTTTATTCCTAAAACCGCTAAAAAATGTTCGGCTGAAGCGGTTGGCTGTAGTCAGTTTACTAATTTAGATGAAGTTTCTCGGGGCGGTGAAGGCATTGAATATTATACTTATTTAAGACAATGTTTGAAAAAAACCGGCAACGAATCAAGCTGCGGAGAATTTTATAGTTGGGAAGGATCGGACGAATCAGGTTATCAATTAAAAGTTGAAAGTTTAAAAGCTAGCGGCGCTGAACCGTTTGTTACTGAAGATGATGCTTCATTATGTAATGAAGCAATTTATAATTTATCGCCGTCTAATCCAGCTTATAATGTTGATTGCCGCCAATTCTATAATCGACAGGGCGGCCTCTCTTATCATTTATACAGAAATACTGTTTCTTGCTCGGACGATTGCCATCCTTACCGAAAAACTCTCGCAGTTGATGACACGGCTTTAGCATGTAAAGGCGGAGTTTGGGATAGTACGGAAAAATCCTGTGTTTATATGGCTATACCCGGTCAAGGCGCAAAATGTTCAGCCGGGCAAAATGGTTGCCGAGAATATACGGGCAATATGGGTAATGATATAAGAAATATTTTTACTGATGATTTTTCCGGAGGTACTACGGCTAATTGGACAGGCGTTAATGGCACAACCGTCGCGCCATCTAACGAAGCGATTAATTTAGATTCTAATAATAAAGGCAATTCATTATATATAAGCGGCGGCCAATTTAGCGCTAGCCGTTTAGCCGGTAACTCGGTAATTACGGGAAAATCTTATGTTTTAAGTTTTGTCGCTAAGGCTAGCACTCCGACTTTTTTAAATTTAAGTTTAACTAATTCAAGCGGCGCTAAAGCTAATTTCGCCCCGGTTTCTTTAACGATTGATTGGCAAATTTTCCAGACTAATTTAGCTGATTTAGATCACGCAATAACGGCTGATGAAATATTGCTTTTAGCCGCCGGGCAAAATTTTTATATAGATAATATAACTTTAACCGAAATCGTTGATCGTTATTATTTAATTAAAGATTCTTGGCGAACGCCGGCTTCCTGCGACTCCGATCAATCAGGCGCGCCATACGCTTTATACATGTTAGGCTGCGGTAAATATGCGGACAGAAATAATAAAACTCATTATTTAAAAAGTTTTACCGAACTTTGTTCTGAATCGGCTGTTGGTTGCGAATTAATGATTGACACAAAAAATTCAACTGCTACTAGTACGGAAACTTTTGTTAATTCTGGTACGACGAAAACCGTGTTAGCCGATAGTTTTACTTATGTAGTTTATGATAAAGACAAATTATGCAGTAGCCAAGACAAAGGTTGTTCGCTTTTAGGCCAAGCTTATGAATATGAGGATACTATTCTTTATGGCGATACATATATAAAAGATAATCCAGACAAATATAATACAATTTTATGCGGTATTGATGCGGTCGGCTGCGAGGCTTTTACTTATAATGAAGGAGAAAAATATTTTAAAGACCCCGGTGATCAAGTTTGTGAATGGCGTAAAGCCACTGAATCAGGTCAAACTTATAATTGGTATAAGAAAAAAGTAAAACGATGTGGCGGCAATACTGGTGAAGTTTGTTTGAGCGATAAAGATTGTACATCTGGAGTTACTTGCCAATTAGAAACCGCGGATAATCCTTGCGCGTTTAGCGATACTAAAACTTTAGGTTTAGGCGGTAAAGGAGGTTTAGTAAATCAGCCTATACCAGACGATTATGGTAATTGGGTTGGTATTTGCTCAGCTGATAATTCCGGTTGTACTGAATATATTGATCCGATTTCAAAATTCAGCACCAACATAATTTTTAATGGTAATTTTCAAACATTAGCTAATGGCCCGACAGATGGTTGGAATGGCAATTCTCAAAATGTAGTTTTAGAACCAAATACAGTTTACCGTATAGGTGGCCCATTAGTATTAGAACAATGTTCTCTAGCTGCTGGTGGCGCGCTTTATAAAATAGATGCAAACAATAATCTATCTAGCGCAGGGGGGCAAATTTATGGGCCAGCTATTTTCTATTATAAAGGAAGTACAGCTGTTAGTTGTAGCGCAAGATATACAGCTATTACTCCGGTTGAATTAAAGCGAGCAATAATTAATTATCAATTAAATCAGAATATTGATACCGCTACCTGTAATGGCATAGTTAATGTTGATAAAGGCTGCGTTTTATTTAATAAAAGAAGCCAGGAAGGAAGAAATATAAATAAATTAGTGTTTAATGCTAATGCGACTGGTTCAGGAACGACTCCTTCAACCAGCGGTAATTTAGATTCAAATATTATAGTTAAAGTTACGCCAGACAGAACTTGCGATAAATGGTTGGCTTGTAAAAGTTATGTAAAAGACACAGACGGCAGCAATGTTTGTTTCGGTATTGGTCTTTGCGACGCGGTTAATGAAAATGGCGATTGTTCTAATTTTATACAATCAAAACAACAAAACCAGATTGTAGAAAATTTAAGCGCAGATAAAATTAGCAATTTATCCGGTTATTCTAAGGTTGGAGTGAACGGTACTAATTTAACCTTAATTAATGATTATTATCCTTTAGGCGCTATGACACAAGTTGGCGATTTAGTTAATTTGGCTAACGGCGGTTTTGAATATTATACTTCTAGTCTTTATCCTATAGGTTGGAACTGGGCCGGTCAGCCGGTAGACAGGACTTGGGACAGTAGTATTTTTTCAGTAGTTAATAATCCGGTTTCGGCTCAAGTGGAAGGTATCGGCCGCGCTAAAGAAGGTCAATCTTTCTTAAAATTAGGTTCTACTTATGATGCTACTAGCGAAGACTTAGACGTTATGCCTAACACCGATTATATTGTTACCGCTTATGTTAATACAAAAAATTTAAAAAACGGTACAACCACTATAGATGTTGTCGGCGCTGCAAGCGGAGGAAAAATACAACAAGCAGTGGGAAAAGATTGGCAATTTAAAGTCGCTACCTTTAGAACAGGCAGTAATTATAGTATTAATCTAAAGCTTTATGCTAGCGGTAGCAAACCAGAAGGTAATTTTTATTTTGATGATATAAAAATTCGACCGGCATTAAAATCAAAAGAAAATTTTCATACTATTCAATCTTGCCGGCTTTATCCAAAGTCAGATTCTTTGTCTTGCGATTATTATGAAGATTCCGGGGTTAGGCAAAAAGGTTGGTATGGCTATTGCTTAGAATATGATCGTCCGCCAGGTGATCCTAATACTTGTTTATTATGGTATCCGGTTGATAAAGTTAAGGGAGATGGTATAGAAGAGGGCGCTGGTTATCAAGGTAAAATTCCGGCATATTATTGTCTTGAAGCAAAAGCGTTGGTTCCGTTGGAATATAGATGGACTTCAGGAATATTTGATAGTACAGGCGAGGGTGATAATACTAATAATGGCTCTTGCTCTACGGGTTATCAAAGAGTGAAACTTTCTACCGGTAATCCTGGTTGTGGTTATTCTCAATGTGCTCCTAGCGATTCAGATACATGTATTGATGATTGTAAATTAGATGCTAGCGTGTTTAAACATAAAGTAAAATCAGGAATGCCGAAATACACAAGCGGTTGGTATTTATATAATGGTTTTGATAATAATCCTTTGACTGACGGACAAAAAAGTTGTCTAGGAGGAACGCATGATTGGCCAGCAACAAATGAATCTACAAAAGGTATAAAATATTACGATCCTTCTACTGGTAAAGTTTATGATGACACTTTCGCTTATTGCACTAAAGTCGCGCAAACCGTAACTTCTACGGGCGATAATAAGTATTGGTCGTCCAGGGTTTATAAAGGATCAGATTGGTATGTTAGTGGTTTAAATTATAGGTATGCTAACGATGATCCTCCGTTTGGTTCAATTGTGGCCCCTTCTTCTAATGTTTTAGATTGGGATGGAAGTTCAGTAGACGGGAAACAACCATTAATAGTTCAAGGTAAAAGTAGCGGACAAGTAAGAGCTTCTAGCCCTTACAATCTTGCGAGTTTCCCTGTGGCCGGGTCTTATTATGGTTTTTGTTCAGGCTCTAGTAAATTATGTTTGCGCATAGTTGCCTCTGGCGGTATTATTCCTTATGAAAAAAATAAAGCCGATTGCGGTCCAAATGACGGAGATTGTGTACAAGGCAATTTTACAGGAGATCCTATTAATGGAAAACTGAATTATTTATTTGCTAAAAGTTATGGCGGTTGGATTTGGCGACCACAAGTTTGTAGTAACAAGAATGGGCAACTTAGCCCCGGTGGGCAAAGTGAAGGATATGCTTGTCTTGGAACCAATCAATGTCAATTTGCTTGTTCTCAATATAGATGCGTGAACTCTTCTAATATGACAGATTCGGGCGTTACTAATACAGTCTGCGATGCCTCAGAAGATGCTCCTTGCGCTGATTTAAATAATGGTACTTGCAATACTTTTTATCATTGTGTAAATGGAGCTAAAGCAGGTTCTGCTTGTTCTCCTAATTCTCCTAATTCAGATTGTCTTGGTTGTCCGGGGTATACTTATGGAACCTGTTCTTCTGGTAAATGTGTTGGAGGTAATGTTGCCGCGGGCACAACTTGTACTAGTCCAGTTCAATGTAATACTTGTTCTACTACCGCTACTACCGCTACCTGCGTTAAATATAAACAATGTGCTGGCGGATGCAATGCCGGTACAACATGCACGGATGATACTATTTGCGAAGCAAACCAAAATTGTTATCAATGCGTACCAAGCGTTTGCGCCGATGGCTTAAATGCTTCAAAGAGAGGGACAAAATGTCTTAGTGGAGGCTCTGCAGTTTGTTCCGGTTTTTGTCCGCCTTCAAGTTATATAGTTGATCCGAATTATGCTAATACTGCCGGTTATACTCCTGGTAATGTTGCTTGGAAATGGGTTCCGCCGCGACAGTACGCGACAGCAGAAGGTCCAGCGCAAGTTTGCCCGGGGACTACGCGTCCTAATAATCTTTATTGCGGTATTGCGCCAAGAGTTTTTAATTTAAAAGTAAATAATTCTTCTAGCGTTAATATAGTTAAAAATGGTTTTGTTAACTTTACTTTTAATTCAAAAGTTGATTCTAATCAATTGCCTTTAGTTATGTACCAAATAGATTGGGGCGACGGAGAAACTACAACGGTAACCGGAGTAGAGATGGCGCATCGTCCGAACCCGACAGAGCCGCACTCTATGTATCATTTGTATAGCTATTGGGATTTAAAAGCCAAAGCTGCTCAAGGGCAACCTATTTCATGTGGCACAAATTCTTGCAACGTTACACCAAGAGTTATAATTAGAGATAATTGGGGATGGTTTAGTTCTTGGACTTCAGGAGTTTCGGTAACGGTAAGTGAAAAATAGTAAATGAATAAAGAATAAAGAATTATGAATAATGGTAATAAAATAAGATCTTTTACAGATTTGAACGCTTGGAAAGAGGGGCATAAGTTAGTACTAATGATTTATGAGATCGTTAAAAAATTTCCCAGAGATGAAATATTTGGTTTAACTAACCAATTAAGAAGAGCGGTTGTTTCTATAACTTCTAATATCGCGGAAGGATTTAGCCGGCGGTCGTATAAAGAAAAAACGCAATTTTATTCCATGTCATTAGGGTCTATTACGGAAATACAGAATCAACTTTTAATTGCTAAGGATGTAAAATATATTAATAATAACGAGTTTCAAAAAATAGCCGAGCAAACAATTATCGCACATAAATTGACCAATGGGTTAATTAAGGGTTCTAAAAACCATAATTCATAATTCGTTATTTATAATTCATATTTTATGGAAAATTTAGACGCTAGACTACTAAGAAATCAGGAAGAAGAGCGAGAGGCAGCGCAGGAGTTAAAAAGTCAGAGAAGCGGGGTTAGTAATGAGACGGAAGATACGAGCGGATCAGAGTCGCTTAGAGAAAGAGCTATGCAAGCGCGGCAGGTATTAAATATTAAAGAACAGGCTAAAAAGAAAATAGAGGAAAAGGTTGCGGCGCCGGTGGTCGGTATGTTAAAAACTAAATTATTAAATTTTATTCCTGGCTATGGTCCTTATGTTGCTTTTAAGCAGTTTATTTCAGGACAAAAAAGTAAGTTTAATTTAGTTGATATTATAATAATGCTTTTTTCTAATTTGAATGCTTGTTTTATGGTTTTAGGAGTTTTAGCTTTAATAGCTTTAATTGTAACATTTGCGACTAATCCATTAGCCGCAGTTAAAGCAATTATGGATTTAGGTTGGAGCGGCATCTCGGCGTTGGTAAATTTATTTAAAGGGTTATTGTCGTAATAAAAATAAAATGAAAAATATTATTAATAAAAATTTTAAGAAGAAAAAAATAATTATTAGCCTATTTTCAGTATTGATTGTATTAGGTTTGTTTTTATTTTTAGCTAATTCAGTTTTAGCGGCTACCGCCGCTGAATCCGCTAAAACATTTGGTTCTTTGTTCTCGCAAGGCATTGGCGCGGCCGTAGCCGCTGTGGTTGGTTTTATAGCCCTTTTAATTACTACTGTTTTAGGCCTTTTAATAACTGTAATGGTACAAATTTTAATAAGTGTAGCTAAATTTAATAATATTATAGGAGTTAGCGCTGTAACGAATGGTTGGGTAATAGTTAGAGATTTATGTAATATGTTTTTTATTTTGATTCTATTGGTAATCGCCTTCGCCACTATTTTAAGAATAGAAAGCTATAATTACAAAAAAACTCTACCTAAATTATTAATAATGGCGGTTTTGATAAATTTTTCAAGAACTATTTGCGGTTTAATTGTAGATTTTGCCCAAGTTATAATGTTAACTTTTGTTAATGGTTTTTCTGAGGGACAAGGTTATTTTATACAAATGTTTAATACAAACTTTCTTGGTAAAATTGATATTACAGTAAGTAAAGATAAAGTTTTTAGTAATTGGGATGCGGCCGTCGGTAGTATAGCGGGAGTAATAGCGGCGATGATTACTTTAATTGTACTTATAGTAATGGTGGCAGTTTTAGTTATGCGCATAATAATGCTTTGGATTTACGTTGTTTTATCGCCAATTGCTTTTTTAGCGGCTGCATTTCCGGCTGGGCAAAAATATTCTTCTCAATGGTGGAGTGAATTTTCTAAACAGGTTATAGTAGGTCCAGTTTTAGCATTTTTTATTTGGTTAGCTCTAACTACTGCGCATACTTCGGGCGAAACTTTAATGGGCGGCAAAGACAATTCATTGTGTGCAGGTGCTAGCGCTTTTTTCTGCGATGCTGATTTTACTAAATTTATTTTAGCTATCGGATTTTTGGCTGGTGGTTTAATGGTAACTCAGCAAATGGGTGGAATAGCCGCGAGTATTGCGGGTAAGGGTATGGATTGGGCGAAAAAGGCGGGGAAGACTGGTTTATTACCTGTACTCGGCGCGAAAACATTAGGAAGTTATACTATTGATAAATTGCATGAAAAAACCGGCGTAGATTTAAATGTTGGCAGAGTTTGGTCTGGCATTCAAGAAAAAAGAGAGGAAATTAAAAGAAAAAGATATAACAGGGGCATGGTAAAAGCTTCTGAAGCTATGAGAGACGGAGGTAGGATACATGGCGCTTTGGCTATGACCGGCACGCCGGGTTCGGCTTGGGAACAATTAACTACGAGAGCTGGTTGGGCCAGAAGAATTAAGGGAGGTATCGCGGGGAAAGAAGAAATAGATACAATAAATAAAGATAAAACGCAAAGTTTAGATGCTATAAATAAAATAAAAAATAGTGATGAATATCAAAAAGCCTTAGAAACATCTAACGCTATAACCCCTCAACAAAGGCATGACTTAGCAGATGAACAATCGAAGTTAGTAAAAGAATTAGATGATTTAAATAAAGCAATTGAAAAAGCTAATAGAGAAATTTCTTTAGCCAAAACTAGTAAAGATGAAGTTTCTCAAAAAATAGCAGAAGATGAACTAAGTAATTTACAAGAAAAGAAAAAATCAACTGTTAATAATATGGCTGAAAATGAAAAAATTCTTAGCAAACCAGGATTAACCGGTGATGAAATTTATAATGCCAAACAATTTGTGGCGCAAAAAGATGCAGAGATAGCTGGTCACCAAAAAAATATCAATGAGAAGGATCAAGAGATATTAAAATACAAACCAATTATGGATTTTGATGCTATGGCAGCCCAAGGCGCTTTAGAATCTGAAGAAATGAAAAAAATTGATCATATAAAGGATAGAGATGAATTAACTTCAATATTGAAAGACGCTGTTAAAAATAAAGATAGAAGTCGTTTTAATGCTGTTGCTTTAAAGTTATCTAAAGATGGTAATGGAAATGATGGGTTGCTTAATGCTACAGGACACGAGAGTAATGCTAAGGGTCTGCAAGATCTTATTAGTGAAATTTCCACTAAAGGCAGTCCAAATTATATGGGCTACAGTAAGCAGGAAGCCATGGCTTTGGGTATGAAATTATCTTACACCGAGGAAGGGGTTAACCATTGGGGCACTGCTAGGGCATTTAAAATGGAAAATGGTCGCTACGAAGCTTCAAGCGCGGAATATCAAGCTTTAGCTGCAGTATCAGAAGTAGCTAAAATGGATCCGCAAGGTATCGCTAGACAGTTAAATCGTTTAGGTTATGGTGGTGAAACTCCTGATGGAAAATTTGTGTTGAATGATTACGGATTAGCGCTTATAAAAACCATAGGGCCTAAACTTGCTGAACAAATAAATCGTTTAAATCCTAACGCAGCGGCTAGGCTTTCCACTAAAGAAAATATTGAATTAATGATAAAAGCTAATGTCGCGCCAGAATTTATTGCCGCTTTACAAGGTAAAGACGTTAAAGGTATGGCTAAGAGTCATGTGCCCACGGCCGGTCAAGCTGTTGACAGTATAAAAAAACAAGGCGGATTTTAAAAATAAATAAGCAATATGAAATTAGAATATAACATAGAAGAATCGAAAAAATTAGAAGAAAAATTTCAAGAAATTTATGAATTTAGCGATTTAAAATTGGCCGCAGAATTTTATAATAGTCTAGATAAGCTATTAACTAAAGAAAAAGAAAAACAAAACCCAGGGCTTTATAAAAAATATCAACACCTTAAAGCTAAGTACGGTTTTACCTGTTTAGCCTCTTTGTCGGAAAAAGAAATTTTAGAATTATTAGAAAATCATTTTTCAGTAATGTTAGAATTAGCAGATTATAATTTATGGGATAATTTTAAAAAATATTTAGTTGTTTTTGCTGACTATAAAGAGAGGGATAGAATAAAAAATGATATAAAAAATATTTTAATAAAAAGTCAGGCGGTAATCACAGAAACAAATATAATTTCTGATAAAAAAGAAATACCAGGAACTTTAACTAATTGGCTTAAAGATTATCGCTCTGAAGTTGGCGTGGAACCGGCCGATTCTTTAAAATTCGAACAATATTTTACTAATGCCATAAATATTAGAAGGCTTAAATCAGAAGAAAAAAATAGAGTTAAGTCAATTTTAAAATTTTATGAAAGATTAAAATTATCATCCAATAGCCCAAAGGGCTTTGAAGAAAAAGTGCCCATGGAATTCAATGGCAAATTACAAATTTGGAGTGAAGGGCAATTAGAGGATATAGACCCCGAAGTAATAAAGGTAGTAGAGGATTTAAAGGCTAGAGGATTTTTTAAAGAAAAAAAAGAAGCAACAACAAGCCTAGATGAACTAAAAAAAATGGTCGCTAGTTATCCTATCGGATCTTTCGAACGTAAGGCCATAGAAGAAGAAATAAAGAAATTTGAATCATGAAGAATAATAAAAAAAATATTATAGTTTGCGGCGCCTTAGCTTATGACAGAATAATGGATTTCCCGGGAAAATTCTCTGAACATATTTTAGAAGGAAAAACTCATATTTTAAATTTATCTTTTACGGTTAATGG
>CAYSKV010000001.1:49082-132978 GCA_964431805.1 uncultured Gammaproteobacteria bacterium | reverse complement strand
CTATTTCCATGCGTAAAGCCGAAGTCGCTTCATCAACTAAATCCACGGCTTTATCCGGGAGAAATCTATCGGTAATATAACGGGAAGATAGTTTAGCCGCGGCGATTAAAGCATCATCCGTAATTCTTACGCCGTGGTGCACTTCATATTTTTCTTTAATGCCGCGAAGAATTGCGATCGTATCTTCGATTGAAGGTTCGGAAACATAAATCGGCTGAAAGCGTCTTTCTAAGGCCGCGTCTTTTTCAATATATTTTTGATATTCACGTGTAGTCGTAGCGCCAACGGCTTTTAATTCTCCGCGGGCTAAGGCCGGTTTTAACATATTAGAAGCGTCCATTGAGCCCTCAGAAGCTCCTGCGCCTACTAAGGTGTGTAATTCATCAATAAATAGTATTATATTGCCGCCTTGTGCTTTTATCTCTTTTAAAACGGCTTTTAGGCGGTCTTCAAATTCACCTCTGAATTTTGAGCCGGCGACTAAAGCGCCGAGGTCAAGCGAAATTAATTCTTTGCCTTTTAAAGTTTCTGGTACGTCTCCGGCGACAATGCGTTGCGCTAAGCCTTCTATGATGGCGGTTTTACCCGTGCCAGCTTCGCCGATTAAAACCGGATTATTTTTAGTGCGCCTTGATAAGACTTGCATAATGCGCCTAATTTCTTCATCGCGGCCAATCACCGGATCAAGTTTTTCATTTCGCGCTAATTCGGTTAAGTTAATAGCGTATTTTTCTAAAACTCTGAATTTTGATTCTGGTTCCGGATCGGTTATAACTTGCGAGCCTCTTAACTTCGCTAATATTTTTAAAACTTCGGCATATTCAACTCCGGCGCTAATTAATATTTCTTGAGCTCTTGATTTTACGCCGATTAAAGATAAAAATAAATGTTCGGTAGAAATATATTCGTCGCCGATTTTGTCCGCTTCTTTTTTAGCGCGCTCTAAAATCATAGCCACTTCGGCCGTGCCTTGAACCGTACCGACGTTTGCGGAAACTAAAATTTTCGGCAGTTTTTCTATAATCTCTTTGGTTTGTTTTTCTATTTGGAGAAAATTAATACCCAATTTTTCTAGAATCGGTTTTATTAAACTCTCGTTTTGAGCGAGCAGGGAAGCGAGTAAATGCAAAGCTTCAATTTGTTGTTGGCCGTTATCTTGCGCGATAATTTGCGCGTTAATAATGGCTTCCTGAGATTTATGAGTAAATTTATCAAACATATTAAGCTAATTATCAATTTTCAATTATCAATTATCGATTAATAACGAAAAAATGATTTATTATTAATTATTAGCACTCAAAGCTTTAGAGTGCTAATTTCAATATAATACAGCTTAGAAAGCTTGTCAATATTATTAGAAAATGTCTAGGTTTTTATCGCAATTAGGGCAGCGGCCATGCTTATCAAGCCTTTCTATTTCATAGCCAAAACGGCGGATAGCTAATTCGCCGCAAGCCGGACAATAAGTATTTTCTTTTTCTTCGCTTAAAGTATTGCCGGCATAAACATATTTTAGTCCGGCATTTTTTCCGATGTCGCAAATTTCAAAAATAGTTTCTTCGGAAGTCGGCGGAGTTCTTTTTAATTTCCAGGAAATAGCCGGAGAGAATTTTGTAACATGCCAAGGCACGTCAGTGCCGAGTTCGTTAGCTATAAATTCCGCTAAAGATTTAAGCATCGCGTAATCGTCTGATAGGCCGGGTATAATTAAAGTAGTAATTTCAAGATCAACGGCGGATTTTTTTATGGTTTTAAGATTCTCTAAAACCGGTTGTAATTTAGCGCCGCAATTTTTTAAATAAAAATTTTCGTCCATGGATTTTAGATCAACGTTAATAGCGTCAAGATGGGGGATAATCGCTCTTAAGCATCGTTCGCTCATATAGCCGTTAGAGACCCAGACATTTTTTAAGTTTACTTTATGCGCCAATTCCATAATTGATAAAGCGTATTCAGTAAAAATTGTTGGCTCGTTGTATGTGAAAGAGATTGATGAGCAATTATTAGCTATAGCATCGCTCACAATTTTTTCCGGTTCAATAAAATTTATATTTTTAACTTTTTTTTCAATAGCTAAAGCTTGGCTGATATCCCAATTTTGGCAATTAGCGCATCTAAAATTACAGCCCAGAGTACCGAGAGAATAACTTAAACTGCCTGGTTGAAAATGAAATAAGGGTTTTTTCTCAATCGGATCAACATTAATAGCTATCGGGTAACCGTAGACTAAAGAAAACAATTCACCGTTGATATTTTTTCTAACTCGGCAAGTCCCGACTGACTTATTTTTTATAAAGCAAGCCTGATGGCAAAGTTCGCAAGCCACGATTTTATCGTCTAATTTTTTGTAAAATTTGGCTTCTTGCATATATATTTCTTGCGCCTATATTTTAGCAGAAATTGTCTAAAAAATAAAGACCCAATATTATTTTATAACCCCTTGACTTTAATGGGCAAAAAATATTGTGGTAATTTATTTTTTTTGTTATAATTGTTGATAACTAGTCATGACACATAAATTGTCTAATTAGATTTTCTATTGGTCTAATATTAAATAAATTTTTTTTCTCATAATATATCCCCATGCTATTAAAGGAAAAAATTCTCAAAATATCAAAAAGTTGTAAAGATTTTTTTATTTCTTTTAATAAAAAAACATACAACTTTTTTAATTTTTCGAAAAATACAGCCATTAACCTTACTATTTGTTTAACGGTGTTAGTAATTATTTTTCTTGCCGGTTCTCTATATTCTAATTTTAATCAAGAAAAAATTAGAAATGGTCGTGTGGCTGGGGTTTCGGAAACCTATTCTGAAACTTCGCCGATTATACAATATGCAGATGATTCTTGGCGTTCGCTAAAAGATATATATTCGCGTTTGATGGATTTTATTATACCCGACAGTTTAAAGAATAAATATGTTAAATATTTATCTAACGATCAAACCGATAATCAGCCTCAAGTTAATGATACTGTAAATCAAGCTAATAATACTATCGATAATAATCAAACCAATCCGCAACCACCGCAAGTCGTTGAAAGAATTATTACCCAACCCCAAATCATTCAACAAAACTCTACTAAAGTTGTCTCCGCCCCCACCCCTAAAAATCTCTCTATCATCGGCGACACCACTGTCGGCGGTTCTCTGAATGTTTCAGGTCAGACTAAACTAAAAGATAAACTAACTGTTTCGGGCGCTAGCGAATTTCTGGGCGACGCAGTATTTAATTCTGCTCTAACAGTTAAAGATCTAATAGTGACCGGCTCGATTAAACTAAATGGAGTTACTATTACCGACGGTTCATTAATCACCGGCACTCAAATAATCAACAACAACACCTATGTCACCGGTACTTTTGCAGCCGGCCATACTGAAGTCCCAAGCCTAGGCTCTACCGGCCCGGTTGGTACGCAAAGTCTATCGGCTGGTGAAGGCGGCCTAACTGTCGCTGGTGACACATCTCTAAACGGCGAACATGTTTTAATCGCTGGCATAGTTGATTTAAACAATCTATTAGACATAGACCAAAATGGCACGGCTCTAACCGTGGGCGACGGCTCTAATGACACTTTCTCGGTTAACACCAGTGATGACATAGTGACTATTACCGGAAGTTTAAACCATTCCGGCATCTCTCAATTTAACGGCGATATGGATTTAAATGGCGCTCTGGATTTAGACGTAGCCTCAACTTCAGCTCTAACAATAGGCGACGGAACGATTAACAATTTAACCATAGACACAATTAATGATATTTTAAACTTTGGCAATAGTTCAACCACTGACCAAATTAATTTTAATGCTAAACAACTTGCTCTAAATTCAGCTAGTTCAAATACAGCCTTATCTGTTGTACAAGATGGTAGTGGTGATATTATTAATCTATTTGATGGTTCTAACGAAGTATTTACTGTTTTAGATGGGGGAAATGTTGGCATTGGCACGACGAGCCCAGGATATAAATTAACAGTTAATGGAGATATTTTTTCAGAACAAGAATATGGTAGTGGAGCCTCAACTCCTACTATTAATTCCGACGCTTCTTATGAATCACTTTTCTTTTGGTATCCTAAAAAAGGCGCTTTTAGAGCAGGAACATGGGATTCTGCGATTTCAGATGCATCAATTGGCGAAGGATCTATAGCCTTAGGTTACGGTAATATAGCTTCTGGCGGTTATAGTATAGCATTAGGCGGAGGCAACACTGCTTCTGGAAATTATTCTGTAGCTTTAGGAGATTATAATACTGCTTCTGGGCCGAATGCTTTAGCCACGGGGCTTTTAACAACTGCCTCTGGATATAATTCAGCATCTTTAGGAGAAGCAACTGCGGCTCAAAGTTATGATTCTGTAGCGATCGGCAGATATAATATCGGGGGAGGAACAGCTAATAGTTGGGTATCTACTGATTCTTTATTTGAAATTGGAATTGGGTCAAGCGCTGGTAGCCGTGCCAATGCTCTAACGGTTTTAAAAAATGGCAACATCGGCATTGGCACTTCCTCCCCATTATCTAAACTCTCTATTCAAGGCACAACCGGTTCAGATATTCTAAATATCGCTTCCTCAACCGGCGCTAGTTTAATGTATATTAATTCAACTGGTAACATCGGTATAGGCACAACTACTCCTAGAACTATTTTTCATATCGCTGGTACTGATGGTTTAGTTATACCAGTTGGCACAACTGCTCAGCGTCCGACCCCAACTACCGGCACTATCAGATATAATTCTGAAACTTCTCAATTTGAAGGTTATGGTAATATCTCCTGGGGATCACTCGGAGGAGTAATTGATGTAGATCAAGATACTAAAATAACTGCTGAAGATTCTGCCGGAGCCGATAACGACCAACTTAAATTTTCTACTGCTGGTTCAGAAAGAATGAGAATTGATTCTAATGGGAATGTCGGGATTGGGACGACTACTCCATATTCTTTATTTTCAATTTCTAATTCTGCTTCGACTGCTGTTAATACGCCTTTGTTTACTATTGCTTCAACAACTGCCGGGACATCAACTTCAACTTTGATGACAGTGCTGGCTAATGGCTTCATCGGCATCGGTACGACGAATCCTAACAACTTAATTCAAGTCGCTAATTTAATTAATTTTGATAATACTGATTATAATACTTCTTTAGGTTATCAAGCTGGATTGTATCAAGTTGTTGGCGCTCAATATAATACTTTCATTGGTTACCAAGCCGGTTATGCTAGTTCCACTGCCAGTACTAATGTAGCAGATTACAATACTGCCGTTGGCTATCAATCTCTTTATTCTAATACTACTGGTTATGACAATTTAGCAATAGGGTCAGAAGCTCTTAGGTCTAATACTATAGGAAATGGAAATTTAGCTATTGGGTATAGAGCTTTGTATGCAAATAAAGAAAATACAGGCAATACCGCCGTAGGTACTAGAGCACTCGAAGATAATCTTTCTTTCTCTAACGCTGCTTTTGGTTATGAAGTTCTTATGCAAAATACTAGTGGCAACGGAAATATCGCAGTAGGAAACCAAACTTTGTACACCAACACTAGCGGTAATAATAATTCTGCCCTTGGGTATCAAGCGCTTACCAATAGTAATAGTAGTTATAACTCGGCTGTTGGTCATAGCGCTCTTCATAATACTTCTAGAGGTCCTGGTAATTCTGCGTTAGGATATTATTCGGGATACTATAACACAACCGGCGGAAGTTTAACTTTGATTGGGGCTTTTGCTGGCCAAGGCGCATCATCATATAACGCAAGCGCGTTAACTGCTGTCGGGACTTATTCTTTATATAACATTGGGACAGGAGCAGATTATAATACAGCTCTCGGCTATCGTTCTGGTTATAATGTAACGACTGGAGCAAATAATGTTTTGCTGGGCTTTCAAGCAGGAGAATCTTTAACCACCGGATCTAATAATATAGTGATTGGTTATAATATTGATACTCCAGCAGTAGATTCAGCTAATACATTAAATATTGGCAATCTTCTTTTCGGAACCGGTCTGGATGGCTCTAACACAACTCTAAGTACTGGAAATATCGGCATAGGCACTTCCTCTCCTTTAACTAAATTATCTGTTCAAGCTACGGCTGGTTCGGACATTCTCAATATTGCTTCTTCAACTGGTACTTCTTTGATGTATATTAATGCGGCTGGCAACGTCGGCATCGGCACAACTTCACCATTTACTAAACTATCTGTAATCGGCGATGCCTATATTGCCGGTAATCTAACCGCTACCGGAACAATTACTAGTTCTGGATTATTAGTTTCTGGAGATATTCTACCAAGCGCTAATTTAACCTATAACATCGGCACTTCTACTTATCGTTGGAACGAAGGTTGGTTCGGTACGCTAAACATCGGCACTTCAACCTGGTCTATCAAAAATTCTGATGACGGAAGATTATCCATCTTTGACTCTGCTTCTGGCGCTGGTAATGAAAGAATTTCTATTTTAACTAACGGCAACGTCGGTATTGGCACCTCTTCTCCTTACGCAAAATTATCAATAGAAAATACTTTGGGCGGGTCTACTCCATTATTTATAATTGCTTCTTCAACCGCCGGCGTGGCGACATCAACATATTTAATGGTAACGAATAATGGGAATGTGGGAATTGGAGCTGCCAATCCTACGGCTAAATTTTATGTTACCACGCCAACAGGTAATGCCGGTCAAGATATTTTTAGATTTGACAATTCATTTGGCAATAATGCATCTATGTATATGACTTGGGATGGCACTGTTCATATGACAGGCGGATTATCTATAAGCACTATTACAGCCAATAAAATAGATATGGGGACATTTGCAGAAATAAATAATAGCAGTCCTAATGGGACGGGTTTAAATTTATTTGGTTGGACCGGAATAAATTTAAGAACTACAATGGGTACAGCTTTGACTATTGATGACTCGGCAATTCCTAATACAGCTATAGCTGGTAGATTGGGCGTTGGTACGACTTCGCCTTATTCTATGTTATCTATTTCTAATTCTGTATCAACAGCAGTTAACACGCCTCTATTCACTATAGCTTCAACAACGGCTGGTACATCAACTTCAACTTTAATGACTGTGTTGGCAAATGGTAATGTAGGCATTGGAACGGCAAATGCGCAAAACCTTTTAACTTTGCAAAAATCAGGATCTGCATCTACCCAAGAAGATATAGTTTTTATGGGTGAACTTTCAAACGGGCCAGGAACAATTTATAATAGCGGTCGCATCTATTCTACTTTTGATAGTAATAATTATCAATCAGCCAGAATAACATTGGCTACGCCAACCGGGACTAACACTTTTACTGATACTTTGACAGTAAAAAATACTAACGTCGGCATCGGAATTACGACCCCATTAAATAAATTGACTGTGGCAACTTCAGGCAACTCTTTTGCGGCTCATATTGGTGGAGACATTACGCAAAATCAATGGACTGGTTTAATGTTGGGTTATCTTGGTACGGGAGGAGGCGCTAATTATTCAAAGGCTGGAATTGCATTTAAACGAACTGATAATACTCGGGGTCGAGGCGATATGTATATTCTTAATGATAATGCGGATGATAATAATAATGTTGATATTACTGATGTTGTTACCACCTTTCAAGCAGGCGGCAACGTCGGCATCGGCACAACTTCACCATTTACTAAACTATCTGTAATCGGCGATGCCTATATTGCCGGTAATCTAACCGCTACCGGAACAATTACTAGTTCTGGATTATTAGTTTCTGGAGATATTCTACCAAGCGCTAATTTAACCTATAACATCGGCACTTCTACTTATCGTTGGAACGAAGGTTGGTTCGGTACGCTAAACATCGGCACTTCAACCTGGTCTATCAAAAATTCTGATGACGGAAGATTATCCATCTTTGACTCTGCTTCTGGCGCTGGTAATGAAAGAATTTCTATTTTAACTAACGGCAACGTCGGTATTGGCACCTCTTCTCCTTACGCAAAATTATCAATAGAAAATACTTTGGGCGGGTCTACTCCATTATTTATAATTGCTTCTTCAACCGCCGGCGTGGCGACATCAACATATTTAATGGTAACGAATAATGGGAATGTGGGAATTGGAGCTGCCAATCCTACGGCTAAATTTTATGTTACCACGCCAACAGGTAATGCCGGTCAAGATATTTTTAGATTTGACAATTCATTTGGCAATAATGCATCTATGTATATGACTTGGGATGGCACTGTTCATATGACAGGCGGATTATCTATAAGCACTATTACAGCCAATAAAATAGATATGGGGACATTTGCAGAAATAAATAATAGCAGTCCTAATGGGACGGGTTTAAATTTATTTGGTTGGACCGGAATAAATTTAAGAACTACAATGGGTACAGCTTTGACTATTGATGACTCGGCAATTCCTAATACAGCTATAGCTGGTAGATTGGGCGTTGGTACGACTTCGCCTTATTCTATGTTATCTATTTCTAATTCTGTATCAACAGCAGTTAACACGCCTCTATTCACTATAGCTTCAACAACGGCTGGTACATCAACTTCAACTTTAATGACTGTGTTGGCAAATGGTAATGTAGGCATTGGAACGGCAAATGCGCAAAACCTTTTAACTTTGCAAAAATCAGGATCTGCATCTACCCAAGAAGATATAGTTTTTATGGGTGAACTTTCAAACGGGCCAGGAACAATTTATAATAGCGGTCGCATCTATTCTACTTTTGATAGTAATAATTATCAATCAGCCAGAATAACATTGGCTACGCCAACCGGGACTAACACTTTTACTGATACTTTGACAGTAAAAAATACTAACGTCGGCATCGGAATTACGACCCCATTAAATAAATTGACTGTGGCAACTTCAGGCAACTCTTTTGCGGCTCATATTGGTGGAGACATTACGCAAAATCAATGGACTGGTTTAATGTTGGGTTATCTTGGTACGGGAGGAGGCGCTAATTATTCAAAGGCTGGAATTGCATTTAAACGAACTGATAATACTCGGGGTCGAGGCGATATGTATATTCTTAATGATAATGCGGATGATAATAATAATGTTGATATTACTGATGTTGTTACCACCTTTCAAGCAGGCGGCAACGTCGGCATCGGCACAACTTCTCCTCAAGCTCTTCTGACGGTTGGTTCAAGCACCCCGGTCTATCTACTCGCTGGCGATAAATATAATTCAGCCTATATCTCAGGCCTCCTCGAAGTCGGCGGAACCGGTACTTCAACCATCGCCAGTAATTTAGATGTTTTAGGCACTCTGCACGCCACTAACTCCTACGTCGGTGATTTAATTTTTGCCAACAATTTCCGCTTTACCGAAGCCGCCAGCGGTATTACTCCACAAGCTCTATTTTTACAAAACCAGAATGGTGAGAATATAATGTCGTTTGATGAAAACGGCAGCATCATAATCGGTAAAGATTCAGTCTCAGAACCAGGCCAAGAGCCAGAAGTTAAGATTGTTGAACTAACCGAAATAACCGCTTCCTCAACTAAAACCGCATTCATAGTTAATCAATCAGGTTCAGGCGATATCGCAGATTTTCAAGCTAACGGCGTCTCTATTATGAATATAGCTCAAAGCGGTGAAGTTAAAGTCGCAGGCTCAATGTTAGTTGACGGTCGTATTATGCTCTGCGCCGGCGGTTATTGCTCTAACGCCCTAGACTCAGCGGTTGATGAAACCATGGCTGATTTAGGCGTTGAAGGCAAAGTTGTGGCCGGAGCTTTCGAGGGTTATTGCGAAGACGGTTTTGTCTGGGTGCCTGGCTCAGCTAAATATGGCACCTTGCCTGGTTTCTGCGTCCAAGCAGATTTAATGAAAGATGAATTAGACCAAATCAAAACTAATATCTCTCAGGGCGAAGCTCAAATCGCTTGCCAAACTCTAGGCACGGGTTATCACTTAATTGGTGAAAATGAATGGTTAACTATCGCTGAAAATATTTTGCAAAATCCTGACAATGATAGCGATACCAATATTGCTGGCATGCAACTCGCCACCACTTCCATATCTTACAAATTAAACAATGATAACTTAATTAACAATTTAGTGGGTGAGGTAGGTGAGTGGACTAATAAAAATGTAACCGTGGCTGGGTTGCCGGTAACGCCGCTAGCAGATAATTGGTTTGAATATAGCGATGTATCCGATTATAAAGGTTTAGATATAGCGCCGGATTATTATTTAACTGACGTAGATAATAATATAGGAAAAATTTATGTTGGCTCAACATCGGGTTTAAAAGCTTTTGTTCGCGGCTCGACCGGAATTTACGGTCTTGATTTATCTCATTCGCCAAGCGAACAATCAACTAATATTGGTTTTAGGTGCGCGAAATAATAAATAGTTGAAAGTTAAAAAGTTCATAAAGTTGAAAGTTATATGAAAATAGAAAAATTTGAAGATATAATAGCTTGGAAGAAGGCAGGAGAATTAACAATAAATATTTATAAAGAATTTAAAGATTGCAGAGATTTTGGTTTTAGAGATCAAATTCAAAGAGCTACTGTTTCTATAATGAATAATATTGCTGAAGGGTTTGAAAGAAGAACTAATAAAGAATTTGTAAATTTTCTTTATATCGCTAAAGGTTCGTGCGGGGAAGTAAGATCAATATTATATTTAGCAGTTAAATTAAAATATATTTCGGAAGACAATTTTAAAATAGATTATAATTTAACGGTAGAAATTTCAAGATTGATTTCTGGGTTAATAAAAACTTTATAACTTTATACTTTTAACTTTGAACTAAACCTATGTTTCAAAAAATAATTAATTTTGTAAAATATAATAATGCGGCTGTAATTATTTTGGCGGTTATTCTTGTCGTGGGCGGGGGAGCATTAGCCGCCGGTCCGGAAAATATCGGCCAGAAACAAACTAGTATAGAGGGTATAGATAATACACTGCTACTCTCAGTTGATTTAGCTACCTTCAACATGGATTTTAAAATTGAAACTATTGAACAAGACGAAAAATACTATTATGTCACCTATAGCTATCTAGATATTGTAATCATTGATAATGCCTGGCAATATCAATTAAACCAAAACACCCAGAAAGTCAGTAAAAGGATCAAACAAGACATTGGCGAATATATGGCTAAATTTCTAGTCAAACATCATGAAGCTAGAATCAGAGAACTAACCGAAGAACAAAAATTAGCTCAAGCCCAAGGTCAAACCACCAGAGTTGAAGTTACTGAATACAGCGGTTTAGTCGGTTTAACTCTAGACTTAGCTTCCACGGTTTTTCCCGGCTATGAACCAGTAGTAAAAAAAGAACTTCCCACACCAGATAATTTTAACCTACCGGAAACCACAACTAATCCATCAACAACTAACGGGGTAGACAATTTAACCCAAATCTATAATGATTATGTAGCTACCCATCCAGAGATATTCGAAACCTCAACTTCAACCGAGACAACCGAAACCCCTAATCCTACAACCCAAACCGAACCAGAACCAACCATCACCGAACCAGAAACTCCAGCCACCCCAGAAACTCCAACCATCACCGAACCAACCAGTGTTGATATAATTGAATTGCCAGACACAACCAATCAAGAGGCTACAGCGGGGGATGGGGCGGGCGAGAGTACTTCCACCGAATAAAAAGATATTATCATGTTTGCCCCTGTTAAATAATTTTGTTTTTAACAAAATTAGCGCTAAACACTATTTAACGGGGTTTATATAAACGCCAATTCAGAATGACAAACAAAAAAATAAATATATTAGGAATTAATGTTGATACTTTTACTAAAAAACAAACTCTGGATAAAATCCAGGATTTTTTAGTTGATGGCAAACAGCATTTTGTAGTTACGCCTAACCCGGAAATTATTTTAGCAGCTATTAAGCCAGACGAAGAATTTTTTTGTTTATTAAATAAAGCTGATTTGTCTTTACCTGACGGCGTGGGTTTAAAAATATCGGCTTGGCTAATGGGCGTAAATTTTTCGAGAATCACCGGCGCTGATTTTATAAAAGATGTTCTAAAAATAGCTGAATCCGGAAATAGGCGAATAGCTATTTTAAATTGGCAAAGCGGATTATCAAGCGCTAAAGATATAAATAAAGCCTTAAATGATAAATATCCTAATTTGCAAATTTTAACAATTGATATTGAAAGGCAAGTATCTTTATTAGAAGAAAAATTATTAAAGATTAAAGAATTTCAGCCAGAAATAATTTTTTGCACCTTAGGCGCGCCTTATCAAGAAAAATTTATTTTTCATAATTTAGCTAAAATGCCGTCAGTAAAAATCGGTATGGGTATTGGCGGATCCTTTGATTTTTTAACCGGTCGAATTAATCGAGCGCCAAAAATATTTAGAGTGATCGGCCTAGAATGGTTGTGGCGTTTAATTTTTCATAAAGGCAAGAATAAAGCTGATCGATTAAACCGTTGGAAAAGAATTTATCATGCGGTTATCGTTTTTCCTTATAAATTTTTAGTTTGGCGATTTATTTTGCCATTCTGTTATCGCCCTAACGTAGTTTGCTTGCTTTATAAAAAAGATCAGGCAACCGGCGAATATAAAATACTAATTGTTGAAAGGTCTCATCAACCTGGCCACTGGCAATTGCCTCAAGGCGGTACGGATGGAGAGGATTTAATGAAAGCCGGGCAGCGCGAATTAAGTGAAGAATTGAATAATAATAAATTTAAACCGATTGCAATTTTCTCCAAATTGCATATTTATGAATTTGGCGATAAATTATCAAAATTTGGTGTTTTATCTAAAAAGGCCTTGGGTTATAAAGGGCAAAAACAGGGTTTATTTATTGCTGAATTTTTAGGTTCTGACAATGATATTAAAATTAATTCTTACGAACATAGCGCTTGGCGTTGGGTTAATGCGGAAAAATTAGTTGAATCAGTGCATCCTGTCCGCCGGCCGGCGACTAAAATATTTATAGAAAAATTTAACGAAATAATTAAAAAATAAATATGCCTATTATTTTAACTGATGAAAATTTTGAAAAAGAAATTCAAATAACGGATAAAATGGCTTTAGTTGATTTTTATGCGACTTGGTGCGAGCCCTGTTTAATGCTCGCTCCGATTTTAGAAAAATTAGAAAAAGAATTTAAAGAAAAAATTGTTCTATTAAAAGCTAACGTTGATGATAATCAAATAAACGCCGGAAAGTTTCAAGTTGATCGCATTCCGATGGTAGTTTTATTTAAAGATGGCAAACCGGTAAGTAATTTTACTGGTTTTATGCCCGAAGCTAGCATTAAGGAATGGCTAGAAAAAAATTTGAATTAATATGATGGAAGAAATGATAAAAAATTATTCAGAATATGCTAAACAAAATGGTTTTCAGCTAAACCCGGATAGAAAGACCGTCGAAAGAGTAATAAATGGATTATTAGCTAACGAAAAGAAAAATGGCAAAAAATATTGCCCTTGCAGAAGGTTAAGCGGAGACGAAGAAGAAGATTTAAAAAAAGTTTGCCCTTGCGCTTATCATAAAGAAGAAATTAAAAAAGACGGTAGATGTTATTGTGGGCTATTCATAAAGTAGTTAAAATTTAAAAATAAATTTTAATCATATGTTAAAATATACCCCTTCAAAAAATTCTTTAATAATCGCTAAGCAATACTTAAAGAATGAATTTAGAAAAATTTTTTCCGATATTAAAGATGAAAAATTTTATAAAAAAATTGATAAGTCAATTGATAATTTAAATATAAGGGAAGGGGAGACGTCGTTTTGGAATTTACTGGCCGCGATTTCCGAAGGTTGGAAATTAAAGCAGGTTTTTGCTGTTTTGTCTGATGATAAATATCAATGGAAACTAAAAAATATCCCATTAGAAAAAATTTACTTAACCGGTATGTCGCCGGTAATTGATAAGTATATTATAAAAAAATTTAACCGTAATCCGTTAGCTTTCGCTAAGGCTTGGAAAATTAATAAAGCCATGCGAGAGGATTTTATTAAAACCGGTTTTGGCGCGCACAAAGAAAGGGACAATTTTCCGATTTTAGTTTATAAAGTAGGCGATAATTTTAGAGTTTTTGACGGCATGAGACGCACTTTATTATCTTTAACGAAAAATCAGAAAAGTATTAAAGCTTGGGTAGGCTATAAAATTAATTCTAAAGGTAGGCCGCTTATTAGCGCTAACCGTTGCTATTTTCTGTCAAACTTATATAATCAAGCTAAGATAAAAGATAAAAATTTAGAAAAGTCTATTATTAGGGTCGGTAAAGAACTTAATAAAAATTACCGTAATGGTCGCGAAGTGCTTTTAAAAAGAGTAATTGGCTGGTCGCATGATCAAAAAATTAAAAGCATTTTTGCGGAAATGATAAGATAAATACATATGTCAACAAATATTCGTTTACGTTTTGCGCCATCACCAACCGGTTTTTTGCATATCGGTAGTTTAAGAACTGTTTTGTTTGATTATTTAATAGCTAAAACTTTGTGTGGAAAATTAATTTTAAGAATTGAAGATACTGATCAAAAAAGAGAAGTGGAAGGCGCGGTTGAGGGTTTAATAAATATTTTAGATTGGATAGGCATAAAATTTGACGAAGGGCCCCATATTGGCGGAGAATTCGGGCCATATACTCAATCAGAAAGAATTGAAATTTATAAAGAATATACGGAAATTCTTCTAAAAAAAGGCGAAGCTTATCATTGTTTTTGCACCCCGGAAAGATTAACTAAGATGAGAGAAGCGCAACAGGCCGAAAAGAGACCTCCGCGCTACGATCGCGCTTGTCGTGAGCTCAGTAGAGAAGAAGTTGAAAAGAGAATTAAGGCTGGAGAAAAATTTGTTATTAGGCAAAAAATGCCGCTAGATGGTGAAGTTATAGTTCACGATGAACTACGCGGTGATATTAAATTCGCAGTAGCCGATTTAGAAGATCAAGTTTTAATAAAATCAGACGGCATGCCGACTTATCAGTTCGCTAACGTAGTTGATGATCATTTAATGAAAATAAGCCATGTTTTACGCGGCGATGAATGGTTGTCTAGTTTTCCTAAAAATATTTTATTATATCAGGCTTTTGGTTGGGAAGCGCCTAAATTTATTCATTTACCGCTTACTCTAAACAAAGAAGGTGGTAAATTAAGCAAGCGTCAGGGCGATGTGGCAGTTGAAGATTATCGCGCCAAAGGTTACTTACCAGAAGCTTTATTAAATTTTTGCGTTTTGCAAGGTTGGCATCCGTCGGCTTCAGCTAAAGCTCCGAAAGATAAAAAAGATGAAATATTAAGCCTTGAACAAATGGTTGAATATTTTGATTATAAAGACATGGGGATTAGCCCAGCGATTTTCGACATAGAAAAATTAGATTATTTTAACGGTTATTATATTAGGCAAATATCGATAGAAAAATTAGCTAAATTATGTTTGCCGTTTATGGGCGAAAATTTAAAGTTAGCAAAAAATAATAAAAAACAATCCATTGATTTTATAGAAAAAGCTATAGGACTAGAACAGGAAAGATTAAAAAAATTATCAGAAATAGGGGAGTCAACCAAATTTTTCTTTGTGGACGAATTGGATTATGAAAAAAAATTGTTAATTTGGAAAAAGTTAGACGAAAAACAGGTTAAAGAAAATTTACAAGTTGTTTATGATTTATTAGAAAAAATTTCGGATAGCGATTGGCTTAAAGAAAATATTGAAAAAGATATTATAGATTATTTAAAAGAAAAAGAATTAAAAGTAGGTGATTATCTTTGGCCGACGCGCGTAGCTTTAACCGGGCTTCAGGCTAGCCCCGGGCCGTTTGAAGTCGCCGAAGTTTTAGGCAAGCCAGAAAGCTTAAAAAGAATTAATCAGGCCATAAAAAAGTTATAGTTTATTATACAGTAGTTTTTAAAAGCGGGTTTTTTACACCGCTTTTTAAATTGTATAAAAAATGTTATAATAATATTATTCACCCCGTTAAATAATTACTAATTTAATTAGTTAAAATAGTAATAGTCCACATATGTTATTTAGCGGGTTTAAAATTATGGAAAATATAAAATTTAATGGGGTAAAGAAAATTATTAAGTTAATCATACCTATATTATTTTTAGGCCTATTTTTAAATGCGTCTAATTTTTCTTATGGGCAGGTTGTGATTGATAATAATGATGAGATTAAGCAGATAAATCAAGATATTCAAGCTCAGCAAGACAGAATAAAGAAGATACAAGAACAGCAAGCTGTTTATGAGGGTTTGATTAAGCAAAAGCAGAGTGAAAAAGCCAGTTTAAATAATCAATTAGCTATTTTGGAAAATCGTTTAGCTAAAGCCGCTTTAGATATTGAAAGCGCGCAAATTGAAATTGATCGAACTAATTTAGAAATAGATAAAGTCAATCTTGAAATAAAAACTAAGGATGAGCAAATTTTAAAACAAAAAGAGCATATTTCCTCAGTCCTTAGATTAATGCAAGAGCAAGACAATAAATCTACTTTAGAAATATTACTGATTAATGGCACCCTAAATGATTTTGTCAGCCAAGTTAAATATTTAGAAGATATAAATAAAGAAATAGCTTCTAGCCTTGAAACTATAAAACAATATAAAAAAGATTTAGAAGATCAGCAAAAAAGTTTAACTGAAAAGAAAAGGGAGTTATCCGGGCTAAAAGTAGATCTTGAAAATAAAAAAGTTGGTTTAGCTTCAGAGCAGGAAAATAAATCATATCTTTTAGATCAGACGAGATCTTCGGAAAGAGAGTATCAAAGATTATTAAAATTAGCTAAACAAGAACAACAGCAAGCCGAGTCTAATATTGTAAGCTTAGAGAGGGCCATGAGAGCTAAATTATCAAAACTTTCTGGAGAAAAGTTAGAATTTAATGACGCTGGTTTTATTTGGCCGGTAACAAAAAATATGGTCATGGCGACTTTTCATGATCCCGACTATCCTTATCGTTATATTTTTGAACATCCGGCCATTGATATTAGAGCGGCTCAAGGCAGTACTTTAAGAGCCGCGGCTTCGGGCTATGTCGCTATAGCTAAAAATGCTGGTAAAGGTTATAGCTATATTATGATAGTCCACGGCGACGGTTTGGCCACGGTTTACGGCCATGTATCTAAAATATATGTACAACCAGACGAATATGTCGTCCAAGGGCAAACTATCGGCCTTTCAGGTGGTATGCCGGGCACAAACGGAGCTGGTTCTCTCACAACCGGGCCTCATTTGCACTTTGAAGTTCGTTTAAACGGCATTCCGGTTAATCCATTAGAGTATTTGCCGTAAGCTTTACTTTTTTAAAATATATAGTAAGATTAAGGGTCGTGCTTTGGAGGATGAGTGATCTTTTAAAACAATAAATATTAATAAAAATATTAGATTCCGGATAAGGAGGAAAAGGGGGATTATGGCACAAAAAATTAATTTGGCAGAGATTTTAATAAAATATCCGCAAATTAGATTTATTAAATGTCAATTTACGGATATCCAGGGTAATATTAGGGAAGTTACAGTAACGGCGGAACAATTGTTGGGTACAGGAACAACCAGCGTCGATGGATCATCAGTTTTTGGTAAGATCATACCGCCGACCGAAAGCGATATGGTTTTGGTACCAGATCTTTCTACATTTTGCCCTATCCCTTGGCTTCCCGATACTGCTAGGGTAATATGCGACATTTATTACCCCCCGAAGAAACAAGGAGCACCTCTAGAACCTTTTGAGGCATGTCCTAGGGGTGTATTAAGAAGCCTGACAAAAAAGATGAATAAAACGCTGAAAAAAGAAGTTCAGCGGCGCTATCCTAAAGCCACCGTCAAGAAAATAAAAGCTCATTTTGCGCCGGAAGTTGAATTTTTGCTTGTGCCTGAAGAATATGATTATTTAAAAATTTATCTTGACCCACTAATAAAGAATAATCATTATTTCATTTCTCCTAAAGAAAGAGAAGATAAAGCTTTAAAGGAAATGCTTGAATTTCTGGGCGTAATGGGTTTGAAGAAAGAAAAATACCATACTGAAGTGACCGACTTTCAGCATGAGATTGGTTTTGGCCATGGGGATATTATGGCTATTGCTGATGGTGTGATGACTATAAAGTATGTTGTCGAAGCCATTGCCAAAAAGTATGGTTTTCGAGTTTCTTTTATACCTAAATTTAAAGCAGATGTAAATGGCAGCGGTATGCATGTGCATCAGAATCTCGCTGCAGTTATCAGCCGGGTAGTAAAAGGTGAGTTAATCGAAGAAACAAAGAACATTTTCTTTGACAAAAGAAGGAAGAACTGTCTGTCGATGTTGGGCGAGAGCTATATTGCCGGGCTGTTAAAATATGCCAGGGATATTACTGCTATAACCAATCGTTTACCCATATCTTATAAGCGGCTTGTGCCGGATGCAGAAGCGCCTACTTATGTGTATTTCGATTGGCTTAATAGGACTGCTTTAGCCAGGGGCCATTCGGAAGGAACAAATAAGATAAGGGTTGAGTATCGAGCGCCTGATCCGACCTGCAATCCTTATTTAGCGTTCGCCGCTATGCTGGCTGCTGGGTTAGCGGGCATTAAAGAAAAACTGCGCCTAAAATCTTGCCGTCGTAAGCGCAATCTTTATAAAGATCATGAAGGTGTGCTAAGCTTGCCCGGTAATTTACTTGAAGCTTTATTGCTTATGAAGGGCAGCAAGATGCTCAGGTCAAGTTTGGGAAACTTTATTATTAATGCTTTACTGAAGCTCGGCGACGAAGAATGGAGAAGATTCTGCAGAGAAATTACGGCAGAAGATATTAAAAATTATTTTTAATGAGAAATTTATAATAGCCCCGAGGTACAATTTACCTCGGGTTTTTTATTTTGACGATATTGAAAAATAAATGGTAAAATAAAATAATGGAAATTTTTTTTGAACAAAAAGTGCAAGATCTTTGCAACCACGCTTTAAATTTACTTGACTTTAGTAGGTTAAAATTTAGGCCGATGCGACGAAAAGACGATCAGGTTAATACCAGGCGCGGTTTTATAATTGGTAGGACAAATTTAAAGACCGGACTTATTACGATTGATATTTTTACTCCAAAATTTAGAAAGCCTAAAAAAATTTCTTCTATTTTAAGAACTTTAGCTCATGAAGCCGCGCATCATCAGAAGATGCCTTATCGTTCGCGGTTTAAGGGTAGAATTATAACAAGAATTCATTACCCGATTTTTTATAAACAGGTAACGAGAAATATAAATAAATTTAAAAAAGATAAAATATTGGGGGAGTATTTTGAATAACATAAAATTTTATGATTTATTTTATTATTTTCTTAATTATTGTAGTAGCTCTAGTAATTTCCGTTATTGAGAAGTCGCCGTATTTGATAGGGCAAAGAGGAGAAAAATTTGTTGCTAAAAAATTACTCCAACTTGATGTAGCTCATTATAAAGTTTTGAACGATCTTTTATTGCCGTCCAATGGTAGGCTTAACACAACTCAGATTGATCACATTGTTGTTTCAAATTATGGTATTTTTTGTATTGAAACCAAGTCATATCAAGGGTGGATTTTTGGAGATGCTAATCAAGAATATTGGACGCAGGTTATATATCATCACAAAGAAAGATTTTATAACCCCTTACGACAAAATTATGCCCACATAAAAGCAGTTGAAGAACTATTAAAATTAAAATATTCTAATGTGCGCATTTTTTCATTAGTAGCTTTTCCGGATGCTGATAAATTAAAAATATCTGGAACCGATTCGGTTGGACATACATTCGAAGTCGTAAACAAAATCGAAAGTTTTAGTAATGTCATTTTTTCCGATACCGAGAGAGATGAAATTTATGGAATATTAACTAATGCAAATATTTTAGATAAAGATATGCGCGAATTACATAATCAAGGCGCAAGGGAGTTAAGAAGGTAAAAGAGGGGAGAAGCAAAGAAATGATAAAAAGATTAAAATATTATTTTAACAGAATCTCATCATCTAAGGCGCAAAAAATATCTAAACCATTTTATAAGAAAGCTTTAGATATATTAAATGAGAAATAAAGTTTAGTAACGTTATAAGTTGATAGAGAAGTATAGCTAACACTATACTTTTTAAATATAATAGCGTCGCACAATATAACTTATGCGACGCTTGGGTAGTATTTTGAAGTAAAACTTTATTGCATTGGTTGGATTAACATGCCGAAGATGTTTATTTCTGGATTAAATAATAGTATAAGTTTTAATAAAAGCAAAAATAAAGCAATAACTACTATACAAAATACTATTACTCCCAAAACAAACAATGTTTTAAAAATTCCTTGCATAAGGTTATTTACGGACTAAAATTTAAACCGTTCATTGGTATGTATATACCTTTTTTGATTTAAATTTTAGTGGGTTTATTCAAAATAAATTTATTTTCTTGTTGCTAGTCTAAAAATTTTAGATATTTACTACCTCTCTTAACTCTATTTTACATTATAGCACATAAACGCCTTTTTTATAATTATGGATGTTGTATAAGTCTATGTGTCGCAAAATATTAATAGACAAATTATTTCATATAAACATTATTAGCGTATCTTAGATCAATATATTCTTTTACGCCAGTAAAGTCGTTTTTTAGCTTGTCCTTTATTATTAAGTCAAGTTTAGCTGCTTGCTCAGCCACTGACGTTTTAATGTTAAAATAAATTTTTGGTCCTGATATAACCGCCATTTTTACCGTGTTGGCGTCTTTATCAACAATAAATTTTTCGATTTCAAAATTATGTTTTTTTTCCTTAAATTCATTAAATAAATTTAAAATATAATCTATCACCTCTTTATTTATATTAGCTTTTCGTTCAACTATTTTTATATCAGTTAAATTTTCTATTATTGGGTAGTCGTTGCCATTTATGTTTAGGGCGTCAACTTGATTTATAATATTCCCCTCCCCGTCTATATAATAGTATAGATCATCTTCGCGCCAAACCGCTGATTGCTGTTTTTCGCTTAAATTTATAGCCAAAGTATGCAAAAATTTTCTTTTAATAGTTAGATTGCTTAGATAATATTTTTCATTTAAAGTCTTATTTAAGTCATCTTTATTATAAAGTAGCAAATTATTTTTTCCGACTATTCTATTCTCCGCTAGGTCGCGGGCTATGTTTTCAACATCTTTAGCCATATTATCATTTACGCCAGAAACTAGAATATTATTTATTTTGAAAAGCGTAGAAAAAAATAAAAGCCAAACTAAAATCGCAATCGTTACAATGGCGGCGAAAATAGAAAGTTTAATTTTATTAGAAAGCAGTCCGGTTTCAACCTTTCGTGTATTTTTATGGCGGAAAAACGGATTAGCATAGGTTTTTTTTGTATAGATAAATTTCTTGCGGTTTCTACCGACTCTGGTTATTTTATTAAAGTTGTTTCTATTATTAAACATCATCATATTTAATATCCGCGTTTTATTTTTCTTATTTTTTCAATTAAATAATTTAACCAATATTTTGTTGATAAAACATAGTCTTGGGCATGCAGATATTCTTCTTCGAATCCGCCAAAACCTTTCTTAAATTTACTTAATCCAGCCCATGGATGCTTTTTTTCTTTTTCGTTAACAATTCCCCAAAAATTATAATAAGACAGGCCGTTTTGTTTTGCTTCTTTAATGGCGGTCCATTGCAATAACTCTGAAGCCGTAATATTAGAATATTTTCTGATAGAAGCGCCGTGATGATAAAAGGCTGAATTATTAGCATAAACAATCATGGCGGTAGCTATTAATTCTTTTTGATAATAAGCGAAGTAAATTTTTATTTTGTTATTTTGTAAAAATGATTGCAGCTCTTTTTTTAAATATTCTTTAGTATAAGGCACGAAACCTTGGCGGTCAGCGGTTTGTTTATAAATTTCATAAAATTTATCAAGATCGTTTTGGTCAGTAGAAGAAATTACTTCAACGCCATCTTTTTCGGCTTTGCGGATTGAATAACGCGTGCGTTTTTCCATGTTGCTTAAAATAGTATCTTCTCCTGGCGTTAAATCAATCATCCATGATAATTCCGGGTGCATCATATGAACTGGAGCCGGTTTAAAGCCTAAATTTTTAACAATTTTTTGATTAGCGGTTGAATTTTCGGTTAAAGGACTAATTCTAATAAAATCAGTTTTTATTCCTTTACCAAGCTTAATTAAATAATCTAATAACGCCGGCATTATTTCGTTAGCTTTATTCCAGTCAATAATCGGACCATGCGGACAAAAAAGAAATGAACCGCGCCTAGCTTTTATAAAATAGAAAAAAGCTAAACCGATTATTTTATCGTCTTTAAATATTCCTAGGCGAAAAATTTTTTGGCCTAAAGCTTCTTGTGATGCGCCCCATTCCCACGATTGTAAAAATGTATGTGGTTTAAATAAAACTTCGGCTTCGCGCCACTCAATTATGGATTCAATTGTTTTAATTTCTATCGACATATGAATTAATAATTTTTATAATTTTGTCAGCTTGTTTTTTCGTAATATGCCTATCAGTTGGTAAATTAACTGACTCGGTGGCTAAGCGTTCAGCGTTCGGGCAATCGCCGTCATGATAACCGGTTTTATTTATATCACTATCGCACGGTGCGATTACGCAACTATACCAATCACCTAAAATTACCCCCTGTTTTTTAGCGTAGGCTAAAAGTTTTTTTGGATTTTTAGTTAGCAGTGGGTATCTTAGACAAGCTCCACCATTAAGTTCAGCTTCGCGCCAAGGTAAATTTATTTTAGAATTATTTATTTTTTGGTTGTATATTTCAGAAATTTTTTGTTGATGTTTAACGATTATATCTATTTCGTTTATCTGATTGCATAAAATATTCGCTAAACTATTGGCTAATTTAGCTGGATAAAAGCTTACTTTATCCCCTGTTTTTTCTTTTTTATAGATTATTTTATTAAAAATATTGAGTTTTTTAGCTAATATTAATATAAATTTACCAATAAATAAGTGATAAATCGGTTTAGAAATGTAAAAAATTGGATAATGCATTAAATGTTGTAGTGTTTTTTCTAATTTTGGTTTAGGTAATTCTGAAGATAGTTGTTTAATTTTATCCCCTATCTCATTATCGTTCGTAATTAATGCTCCGCCGCGTGCGCAAGAAATAATTTTATCCGAACCAAAGCTTAGCATGCCGATATGACCGAAGGTGCCAACTAGTTGGTTATTATATTTTATACCTAATGAGTGAGCGCAATCTTCAATGATTTTTATATTATGCTTGGCGGCGATGACTAAAAGAAGATCTAAATTTGCTGGTAGCCCGAAAGTGTGTTGGATAATTAAAATTTTTGTTTTAGGCGTGATTAGTTTTTCTAAACCGGCCTGGTCAATATTAAAAGTATTATTGATGTCAATAAAAATCGGTTTAGCTCCAGTAAATTTAATAGCATTAACTACTACCACGCAAGTATAGGCTTGCACTAAAACTTCATCGCCTTCCCCTGCTCCTAAAGCTTTTAAAGCATAATAAAGAGCCGAGCGACCGCTATCAAAAACATAAGCATGTTTTATATTAAAATATTCTCGTAATTTTTTTTCGGCCATTACAGTATACTCACCTGAAGAAATTTTTAACCAACGCCAAGGCAATAATAAATAACTTAACGCTAGCCCTGTATCGCGGCCGGTTAAGTTAGGCGCAAAGCCGGTAAAAATTGTTTTTTTGAATATTGACATAATTATATTTGTCATTGCGAGCGAACAGCGGGAGCGAAGCAATCTCACTAATGGCAAGTTTGGATAAAAAATTGTTGTCCGTTAGATTGCTTCGTCGCTGACGCTCCTCGCAATGACAGGTATACTTCTAATGTTTTATTTCTTGATAAATTTTTCCCGAAAGACGATTTTCTATTAAAATAACGCAATCTTGGTTTTTTAAATTTTTAAAAATTTCCAGTAATTTATCTGAGTTAGTTTCAATCGTTGTTTTTATATTGCCGGCGCCGTTTTTTAAATCAACGGCTGAATCTTCGGAAATAATTATTAATTCATCGGCGATTCTTCCAATTTCTCTGCCTATTGTTTCATGCAAATTTTTACTAACTGATCCGAGCTCTAGCATGCCGCGTGTTACTACTATTTTTTTGCGTTCTTTATAGTTAGCTAAAACATTTAAGGCGGCTAAAAAACCGTCGGGGTTAGCGTTATAACTATCATCTAAAATTAAACTTTTACCATAATTATAAGTTTGCAGTACTTTAGGCGGCAGCTGTAATTGGCTTGAACGTTTAATAATTTCATCAGCGTTTAAATTTAAAAATAAGCTCGTTAGTATTATTGGCGCAATATTTAAAGCGTTATGCCCGCCTAAAATCGGCGCAGAAATTTTTAATTCAGTGTTATTTTTAATTTCCGCAATAAAATTTATTCCCTTTTCATCGGCTGAAACATTTTTAATTAAACAATCTGGATTATATTCATTTTTTAAGCCGAAGGTTTCGACTTTGCATTTAAGTTCATTTAAAAATTCTCGGCAGTATTCATTATCAGAATTAGTTATAGCTAAACCGTCGGTCGGCAGGCTGCGTAAAAGTTCATACTTAGCGGTTTGTGTATTTTTTATGGTTTTTAGTAATGATAAATGTTGTTCGTTAATTACGGTTAAAATACCGATTTTAGGCTTAACCATTTTGCAGATAGTGGCGATTTCTCCTATTTTATATGTGCCCATTTCAACTACAAATATATCGTAATCTAAAAAATTATTTTTAATAATAAATTTAGCTATGCCGATTTCAGTATTAATGTTAGCTGGCGTCATGATAACTTTATATTTTTCGCCTAACATTTGCGCTAAGAAATTTTTTACTGTGGTTTTACCATAACTGCCGGTTACGCCGATAATAATTAGTTTATTAAATTTTAAAAGTTTATTTTTAGCAATTTTTAAATAAATTATTTTGGCTAAGGCGGTTGGAAGTTTAGCTAATATGGCTAAGGCGGAAAAAGTAAACCAGCGCAAAGCTAAAATTATAAAAATTATATGAGAGTTAAAAAAACTAAAAAATAATATGCCCTCAATTAGTAATGCCAAAATAATTAATATTGCTGATTTAGCTGTTAATTTAGGACGCAGTAAATTATGCCTAGCAATCGCCCAAAAGTTATAAATTAAATCAATAAATAAAATCGTGATTATGGCGTAATTTAATGATTTAAAATTAATTGGCAGTATTAAAAATAAAATAAGATAAACTGACGGTCGTTTAAAAACGCGCCAGCCATGAAAAAATTTTTTTCCGCTTAAAGTTGAAATATAATCGCCGAGCCGGTCAAAACGATATTCTTTAAATTGCCAAACATAGCAAAATTGGCCGAAGTCGGCCAAAGCGCTTAAAAACCAGAGAATAGCAATTGTAATGTTAAGATATAAGATAGGCATTTTAATCAATAAAATTTTTCACGATATCGTATAATTTTTCCGGAATTTGTAAATGTAAACCATGCTTACCGCCAGAGACAATCTCTAGGCGAGAACCTGGGATTAGAGCAGCTATTTTTTTACCTGACGAAAGCGGCACATAACTATCTAAATTGCCCCAGACAACTAAAGTCGGGGTTTTAATTTTTTTTAGATTTTTCGTTAAGTCTTGGCGGACAACTTTTTTGCATATTTCTCTTTTTATACCAGAAATTTGTCCAAAGTCAGGTGAATCAGCTAATTTATATAATAATTTTCTTGCCGGCGCGCCTAAATTTTTAATTAATGGTAAGCTAAAAAATATTTTTCCAATTTTAGCTAATGAACCAAAAATAAATCTTTTTAAACTTAATTTTGGTCTAATGGCCGCAGCGCCACTTAAAATTAGTTGGCTTATTAATTCTGGCGAAGTCGCGGCTAAATAAACGGCAACTTGTCCGCCAAACGAATGGCCTAAAAGTATAGGTTTATTTAAATTTAATTCTTTTATTTTTTGTTTAACAAACTCAGCGTAATTTTCTACGCCCCAAATTTCATTCGGGCAAGGCTCGTCGCCGAAACATGGTAATTCAAGGCAATATACTTCAAAATCTTTTTGCGCTAAATTTATAAAATTTTCCCAAGTTTTTTTAGTGCCATCCCAACCAGGCAAAATAACAAGTTGCGGTTTTAACATGATATTATTTTTTCTTTTTAATTATTTTTAATTTCCCCGGCAAATACTTTCGTAAAACTTTTGGAATTTTAATTGAGCCGTCGGCTTGTTGAAAATTTTCCATAATGGCGATTATGGCGCGGCTAATGGCGATGGCTGTACCGTTTAAAGTATGGACATAATTTTTTTCGCCATTTTTATCTTTGTATTTAATGCTAAGTCCCCTGGCTTGATAATCAGTACAGTTTGACGTTGAGGTAATTTCCGCCCAATCCCCCATTTCACCTTGCTTATTCGGTTTACCGGGTAGCCAAGCTTCAAGATCAAACGTTCGATAAGATGGCGCGCCTAAATCAGCCGTGCAATGGTCAATTACCCTAAAAGGAATTTCTAAACCTTTAAATATTTCCTTTTCAATTTTTAGAAGTTCTTGATGAGCGGTTTCGCTTTGTTCAGGTAAAACATATTGGAACATTTCTATTTTAGTAAATTGGTGCACGCGAAAAATGCCTTTAGAAAATTTTGAATAACTACCGGCTTCAGTGCGGAAACAATGCGATACAGCCACATATTTTTTAGGCAATTCACTCTCCTCTAAAGTTTCATTCATATGATAGCCACCCATAGTAATTTCGGCTGTACCGATTAAACTTAAATCAGTATTTTCTATATTATAAATTTGGGTAGATTCTCCTCTGGGGTTAAAGCCTAAGCCTGATAAAACCTCTTGTTTAGCTAAGTCGGGCGTAGTAAATGGCGTATAGCCATGTTTCATGGCAGTGTCTAGCGCGTATTGGATTAAAGCCAATTCTAATAAAACAGCCTCATTTTTTAAATAATAAAATTTAGCGCCGCTAATTTTAGTAGCTCTATCAAAATCAATTAAGTCTAATTTTTCAGCTAACTCAGCATGATCAAGCGGAGTAAAATTAAATTTTGTTTTTTTGCCAAAAGTTTCTAAAACTGGATTATTATCCTCATCATCACACACCACCACATCGGGATGAGTTAAATTAGGAATTTGATGAAGTATCTCGTCAAATTTAACATAAACAGAATTATGTTTTTCTTCTAAACTTTTTAAACTTTCTCCTAATTTTTTCATTTCCGCGATTTCTTCTGGTCCGGGTTTTGTTTTTGAAACGCGATTGCGTTTAGCCCGCAGTTCATCAATTTCAGCTTCTAATTTTCTTCGTTTTTCATCCAACTCAAAAAAATTATCAGCATCAATCCCTGATAATCGATTTTTGCTGTTTTGCTTAATAAGTTCTTTGTTCTCACGGATAAATTTAATGTCTAACATATTTATTTTGTATTTAAATTATTTTATTTAAATCACCGTTTAAAATAATCGGCTGAGCCGCAATTAATTCTTCTTTATAAGAAATTTCTGGGACTGGGTAAAGAAAAAATATTTTTTTATCTAAAACATGAGCATAGCCTATTTCCATTAAAGCCGAGCCGCCGATATAGCCAGGTATGTTATTTTTTTCAAAATTGCAAACTAATATGGCATCGGAATTTTTTATGGCATTATAATACCATTTAAAAGTATCGTTTTCTATTTTAAGTTTGGCATGCTCCGCTTTTACTTTATCTATAACTTTTTCGTCGCCTTCGGCGTATTGCTTCATTAATTCATGGGAAAAAAATTCATGTCCCCTATTTTTAAGATCATTAATAATTTCGTAAATTTTTTTCGCGTTGGAAATACTGCCGCAAATAGTTATTTTCATAATTTAGAAGATTTGTAAATTTCCGGTTTGTAGGGTTTTAATCTAACGATTTTTGTTTTTAAATTTAATTCCTTTAGTTTAATTCCTAGTTGTTCAGTAAAATGCGTTTGGTCATAACCTAAAGCAATTACGTCTGGTTTATATTTCTTTATAGCTGCATATTTGTCTTTTAAGCTCCCTAATATCGTTTTGTTGGTTAAATTTAGGCTTAAAATGGCTTTTAGGCGCTCTTTCTCTCTATATTTGGGTAATTTACCCTTAACCTCTCTAGCCGTCTTATCGCGCGCTATAACTGCAATCAGGCTACCGTATTTATTTGCTTGTTTTAAAAAATTAATATGTCCGGGATGTAAAATATCAAAAGTTCCAAAAGCCATGACGGTTTTCATATTTTTATATTGTTATTTTTTCTGTTCTTCTGGAGACTCTTTTGAATAAAAATCTATCAATCTTTCAATGGCTTCAATTTCCGCTTGTTTTTTTTCCTCGCTGACAAAAGTTAAATTTTCTGGATCTTTAATTATTTCTTGGCAAGCTTTCTTAATCATATTCAGTGTATCTAAAACTGTGCGAGGGTTTTTGTCGGCGTGAATTTTTCTATATAAATCTTTCCTGTTCGTTATTTCAAAAAAATTGTTTACATCATAGGCAATATCGCCGGACGGCATTAACCCTTTGATTTTGTCTAATTTTTTTTGTGCAGGTGTTTTTTGATCTATTGGTTCCAGGGTATAGTCTGGCTCTAATCTTTCTAAGTCCATAAATTTTTTATGTTATTAATTTTTTGGTTTCATTAATGGGAAAATTTGGCATTCGCGCGCTGGTTTATCCATTAAATAAGAAAATACGCGTTCGCTAAAACCAAAGCCACAGGTCGGCGGCATGCCATATTCTAAAGCTTCAACGAATTCTTGATCAAACATTTGCGCTTCTTCATCGCCGGCTTCTCTTAATTTAACCTGTTCTTTAAATCTTTCAGCTTGATCAAGCGGATCGTTTAATTCGCTATAACCATTACCTAATTCCGAACCGGCGATAATTACTTGAAATCTTTGGCTTAATTCAGGATGCGCTTCATCTCTTTTAGCTAGCGGAGAAACCTCAACCGGTACGCCGACTAAAAAGCCTGGACCGCAAATTTGCTTTCGGCAATATTTCCATAAATTATCTATAGCGCGAGTTTTATTAAAGCCCTTTTTATCATATTCCACTTTTAACTCTTTAAGTTTTGCTTCAATTTTTTTTATATCAGTATCTAAAATATCAATATTCGTATATTTTTTTACAGTCTCTCGATAATCATAACGTTCCCATTTTTTGCTTAAATCAACTTCAAATTTCTTAATTTTAAATTTAAGCGTGCCGAAGGTTTTTTCTGCAATATATTTAAATAATTCTTCTACTAATTTCATGCCAGCCTCATAATCGGCGTAAGCCCAATAAAATTCCATTTGTGTGTAATCTTGTAAATGCTCAGCGTCCATACCTTCGTTTCTAAATTGTCGACCGATTTCAAAAGTTTTTTCGAAGCCAGCGACCATTAATCTTTTTTGCCATAGTTCACCCATAGAAATTCTTAAATAAACATCTAGGTTAAGCGCGTTATGATGAGTTGTAAAAGGTTTAGCGTCAGCTCCGCCGGTAGTATTTTCTAAGACCGGCGTTTCAACTTCTAAAAAATTATGTTTAATTAAAAAATCGCGCGTGGCTTGCCAAAATTTAGCGCGTTTTATAAACGTTTCCCTTACTTCGTCATTAAATAAAATATCTAAATAGCGTTTTCTTAACGATTCTTCTTCGTCGGCTAAGCCGTGCCATTTTTCCGGCAAAGGCCTAATGGCTTTAGTTAGTATTTTCCAATTTTTAACCATAATACTTTTTTCGCCGTTGTGGGTTAAAAAAACTGTACCGGAAATTTGGATAAAATCCCCGATATCAATATATTTAGAAAAAAGTTTATAACTATCGGCGCCAATCTCCTTTTTAGAAAACGCTAGTTGAATTTTACCGCTGCCATCTTCTAGGTTAGAAAAAGTTAGGTTGCCATGGGCTCTTAAACTTCTTAACCTGCCAGCTATTTTTAATTCAGTATTATTTTTCTGTAATTTTTCAAAGTCAGTTAGCGTTTTATTTATAGAATCGCTTTTTTCTGTTTTTGCCGGATAAGGATTAATATTTATTTTTTTTAATTCCGCTAATTTTTTAAGTCGATCTTCACGTTCATTTATTTTTTCAGTCATATTATGCTTTAATTTATTTTTTGATTAATGATAATATTTTACCCCAATTTAAGCTAAAAGTCAAAATTTATCCCATACTTAGAAGTTAAATATGGGAATAAAAAAATAAGCTTATTTTAAAGCTTATTTTAGAGCACTATATTTTTATTTAACGCTTAAAATCTCGTAAATTATGTTACCGCGAGGGGTAGTAACCGTTATTTTTTCGCCTTTCTTTTTTCCGATAAAAGCTACGCCTAGAGGCGATTCATTAGAGATTTTACCTTCGGTCGGGTTAGCTTCATTAAAACTTACAATTGTGAATTCTTTGGTTTTGCCTTCGGCCACAGCGGTTACTTTTGAACCCATGCCGATTTTATGCTTATCGCCATTATTTTGTACTACTGTAACATTTTTTAATAAAGCCGTTAGCTCGCCTATTCTCCCGTCGTTAAAAGCTTGTTCATCTTTAGCTTCGGCATATTCGGCGTTTTCGCTTAAATCGCCGAGTTCTTTGGCCGTTTCAATGCGGCTGGCAATTTCTAATCTTTTGATATTAATTCTATCGTCAAGTTCTTTTTTTAATTTATCATAGCCTTCTTGGGAGATAATTTGATCAGGCATAATTTTTTATTTATCGTCGCGTTTTTAAAAAGTCGCGAAGATTTATTAAATTTACATAATCTATAATATACAGGATATTTAAAATTAGCGCAAGGGTGTTTTTAAATTTTCCATCATTACTGCCGCGATTATTAAATAGCCTATGCCTAAAGGATGATTGGCATATGGACTAAACATGTTAACTGACAATATTAAAATTAAACCTGTGGCGAGCGATAAAGAAAGATAAGAATTAATTTTTAAACTATCAAAAATAATTTTAGTAAGTAAAATTAGATATCCTAATAAACCTAAAATTCCAAGTTTTAGCCAAATATCAAACCAACCCCATTCAAAGGCATAAGTCGTATATTCGCCTCCATAATTCGTCGCTAAAACTCTGGGGTCATTACTTTTGTAAGTTACGGTAGCGCCGAAGCCTCGTCCTAAAATCGGCCCAAGTTTAATTTTTTGCCATAGCTCAGGCAGTAGTTGCCACCTTGAAGAAGCGCCAGCTTCATTAGTAATTTGAGTGGCTCTTTCACTTAGTAAATTAGCGGCGTCAAAATTACCTGCCGGTTTTGGGTAAGGAAATTTTATAATTAATAGAGTTAAAATCAAACTTAAAATAATAGTCAGCGCGATTATCGAATTAAAAACAATAAATTTTTTAAAACCGATTTTTAATTTTGTAATAACTATCAGTAAGATAAATATTGCTCCAGTCACCAGCCCTAGCCAAAAACTTCTGGAAAAACTAATTATAATAGTTGACAAAAGTAAAGTGCTAAATCCAATTAAGGCAAAATTTTCCTTATTTAAAGTAGCTGGCTTTTCTTTTAAATTTTTTAATAAATAAAACAGTAAAATAAAAAATCCCATTAAAATAAAAATATGAGATTGCATAAATATTCGGCTAAACCCCGGGATAACTTGAGTTATTTCCCCTACTCCGCTACGGCGCACCCAGAGATAAAGATCTAAAATAAAGAAATTAAAGCTATGTGAAAAAATATAGGCTAAAATAATCGTTTTTATGCTAAGCCAACTTATAGATACTAAAAATATTTGTTTAACGGTTTTTATATTATCGTCGTTTTTTAAAACAGAGAAAACTGGAAAAATCAGCGAAAAATAAAGCCAGTTGTTAGAATCAAAGAAGATGTTATTTAGGGAGTTATTTTTTAAAAATCCGTTTATCATGCCAAAAACGATAAAAATAAATAAAGCTAAAAAATAAAATAAATAAGACGAACGGAAAAAATCTAATTCTATCTTTTTAGTTTTTATAAATTTAATAGTTTCTTTAGCTAACCAAACCGACATAATAATTAGCCAAAGCGCGATGCGAATAGAAATTTTTAAACCGCCGGTTTCAAAATAAAGTAAATAACCAAAAGAGCCGATTAAAAGTTCGGTTAAAAGAACAAACAGGCCATATTCCAAGCGGTATAATGATAAAACTAGAACTAAAATTGCTATAGCAAAAAATGCGATAGAATTAATTATTTGATAATAGTAACCTAAAAACGATAGCGCTTCGGCTAAAATTATAAATAAAAATGTATTTCTAATAATTTTATTATTTATTAATTGGTTAAGCATGATTTATAAGTTATGCTTTTTTTTAATTATGCCCATGGCTTGATTATATTTTTTTACTGCTGGCAAAAAGGGAAATAATCTATAAGCGAAAGATGGCAGCCAGTTGCTCATAGTCTGCGTGCCGCCGACGGCAACTCTATATAATGTTTTGTCAACCCAAACGCCAGTATGATTTTCTCTAAGCATGGTAAGCCAAAGATCCCACTCTTGAAATTTTTTTAAAGTTTCATCAAAGCCGGGGAAATGCCCCTTTTTTATTAAAGAGTTAATGTTAATGCATGGCATTTGTTTAAGTCGTGATGTATCATAAGGCCAGAGTTTAAATTTTTTATGACCCCAAAAAAATGATGAATAGCAAAAACTAGCGTTCGGATTATCTTTTAAAGTTTTTAACATTAACTCAAGCATAGTCGATTCCATAACAACATCAGCATCGCAAAAAATTATGTACTCTCCTTTAGCTAGTTTAGCGCCCCTATTTCTGGCCGCATTAGCTCCCCTGTTTTCTTGCTCAAAATAAGATAATTTTAAGCCGAAAATCTTTTTAAATTTTTCAATTATTTTTATAATATTATCTGTTGAGCCGTCGTTAATTATAATAATTTCATAATTATCGTGGGTTTGTTTTTTAATACTAGCTAAACAATTAGCTAAATGTTCGGCTTGATTGTAGGTAGGTATGATAATGCTTATCATAAAATAAGAAAATTATATATTTTGTTAGTTTGCTTAGGCCAATTAAAATCATCGATTGCGCGCGCTTTGCCTTGCCCGCCCAATTTTTGCCTTAAAGCTTGGTCTTGGGCTAGCTTAATAATAGCTGAGACAATTTGGTCAGAACTTAAAGGATCAACTAATAAACCATTTAAACCATCTATTACAGCATCGCTAATTCCTCCGCTTTTACCAGCGATTACCGGTTTACCGGCTAAGTTAGCCTCTAAATAAACAATGCCAAAGCCTTCAAAATCTCCGTTGATATTTCTTGATGGCATAATGAAAATGTCACATAAATTATACCATGAATCTCTTTCTTGGTCGGATGCATTATTAATAATTAAAACATTATTTTTTGATTGATAATTTTTTAATTCAGGCCCATCGCCAATCATCACATAAATTAAATTAGGAATTTTTTCTAATATTTTTGGCAAACAATCAACCACCATATCAAAACCTTTGCGTTTAACTAATCTGCCGACGGATAATAAAACCATTTTATTTTCTAAATGATATTTTTCTTTTAGTTGTATAGTTTGTTGCGCGTTATCTTTGGCGTCGGTATTTATGCCTGGGTTAACTACGATAATTTTATATTTTATATCGGGAAAAATTTGTCTAGCTAAATCGGCCACATAACTATTAACGCAAATTATTTTGTTAGCGTTTTTTAGAATTTTTCCGGTTAGCCATTTTTTTCTTGGGCTTTTAACGGCGCAAGATAAATCCATGCCATGAAGAAAAATAGAATATTTTATTTTATAAAATTTTGAGTAAATTAATGCAGCCGTCCCTAAAGGTAAAATTTGACCGATTAAAACATGGTCAATTTTTTCTTGTCTTATTTTTTTGCGCAAAGAAAAACATGCCGGCGACCATTTAAGTAACGGGAACTTTTCATTAACTAAACGACCGTCGCTATTATTAAGCACAAAAATTTCATTAGGCTTAGGCCAATATTTAACTAAATTACCGTAGTAATTAGCAACGCCGCCATGGAAAGGCGGATATTCTAATGTAAAAAGTAGAGTTTTCATGCCTTGTTTTTACTAAAAGATTGATAAATACTTAAAATATCAGATTTATTAAAACCTTTAAAAATATATAAAGCGATAAAATAACTAATGCCGGCTAATAAAATTGTTAAAATAAGATTTATTTGATTTTTTAAATAATAACCAACTAAACCCATAACCACTACCGCCAAGAAAGATTTAAATAACATGATTATTATTTTTTTATAGTCATATTTAGAAATTTGCGGCACTACTATCATACCTAAAATAAACATAAATAAATTAGTTAATAGCGCGGTTAGACTGGCGCCGACCGCCTGATAGCGGGGTATTAAAATTAAGTTTAGGATAACGCTCGCGACTAGAGTCAAGCCCATATTTATAGTATTTCTATTTTGACGATCACAGGCATTCAATAAAGAGCCGACCGGAAAATTTAAAAACATAAAAATAGCCGCCGCCATAGTTATTTGCAAAGGTAAAATCGCGTCAGAAAAACCGCTTTTAAAAATGATAATTATTTTATCAGCTAAAATTATACCGCCGACCGAAACCGGCAATGAAATAATAATTAAATAATTCATGGCGCGTTCAAAAGTTATAGAAAGCTGCTCGCGGTTATTATGCCAATAAGAACTTAAGGCTGGGAAAAGCGAAGCTACAAAAGCTAAGGGTAAAAATTGCAAAGCAAAAATAATTTTAAAAGGGATTTGATAAACGCCGACTTGATGATCGCCGGCCAAAAATGACAATAAAACCGAATCAAGGTACATATAAACTCTTTGGAAAATCGCATAAACGGCGAAAGGCAAAGATAGTAGCAATATATTTTTTATTAATATCTTGTCTGGTCGCCAATTAATTTTAAGCCCCCATTTCTTTTTTAAAATGTAAAATGAAAAGACAAAATTGTACAGGCTTGCTAAAACTAAAGACATCATTAACCAAACTAACCCTAAGTCAAATTTTAAAACAGCTAAAACTACAATAAAAACGATTGATTGAAAAATAATGGAAGAAATGCTTTCATATTTTAAATTATGAAAACCTCGGCTGACTGCAAAAAAAGTTAAAGTAAAAGAGTCTAACGCCATGCAAAACATTGAGAGATAAACCAATTGGCGAGTTATTTCGGGATAAGAAGAAAAATGAATAATGCCAAAAACTGCCAAAATTGAAACTAAGGCTAAGGGCAGTTTAATTAAAAAAACTGAGCTAAGGAGTTTCCCGGTGTCATCCGGATGTTTAGCCACTTCCCTAGTTAAAACATTAGATTGGCCGATATCAATAAAAATTCCGAAGATAGAAGTAAAAGAAATCGCAAAATAGTATTTGCCTAAATCAGCCGGGCCGATAGCGCGAGCGATTAAAACAAAATAAGTAAAAGATATTATTTTTTGTAGCACCAAAGCTAAAGTAAAATAAGAAGTATTTTTAGCAATGTTAGTAATTTTTTCAGTCATAAACCGGCGCACTTATTAATAAATCTTCCGCACAATAAAATCAATAATTATCGTAAGTGTGCGGGTAAATTATGTGTATATTATAGCTTATTTTTAATAAAAAATAAAACTCCGATGATTTTCGGAGTTTTATTAATGTGATATCTATAATAATTTTATCTCTTTGCCCATTGCGGCGCTCGGCGAGCTTTCTTCAGGCCCGGTTTCTTTCTCTCTTTTTTTCTGGCGTCTCTCATAATCCAGCCTTTTACTTTAAACGAGGCCCTTAATTCAGGGTTAAATTCAAGCAAAGCGCGAGCAATACCATGTCGTACAGCTTCGGCTTGGCCTTTTTTACCGCCGCCAGCGATATTAATTGATATATTAAAATCTTTAGTTAAGCCAGCTAATTTTAACGGTTGGTTAATGATCGAAAATAAGTCTTCTTCTGAAAAATATTTATTAGCTTCCATCCCATTAACAATAATTAAACCCTCGCCGTTTTTATAAAGCCTAACTCGAGCGGTTGAAGTTTTTCTTCGGCCGATTGTGTTAGTAAATTTTCCTTTAAATTTTGTAGCTTCTGTTGCTGTCATATTAATTTATGATTAATCTTTTTAGCATGTTTACTCTATGTTTAGTTGGCGGTAGCATATCTCTAACCGCTCTTTTTAAAACATCAGCCGGTTTTAAATCAATTATTTTTTTAGTTTTTAAACCGCCCGGGTAACCAGAATATTTATAATACTTTTTTTGTTCAATTTTTTTACCGGTGAATTTAATTTTATCTATATTTACTACTTGAACCATATCGCCCATATCTAAATGAGGTAAATACTCAGCTTTATTTTTGCCTCGTAAAATTAAAGCTATTTGCGTAGCTAATCTACCAATAGATTTATCTTTGGCGTCAATTTTATGAAGTTTTCTTTCTATTTTTATCATAGTATTTTTAAAAGTTTTTAAGGACTTTAGACTAATTCAATTTGTACCACACTCGCGTTATCGCCAATTCTTTTGCCTAATTTTACAATTCTTGAATAACCGCCATGCCTTGCCTTATATCTAACAGCTAAAATTTCCATAACCTTTTTTATTGCCATTTTTTGGGGTAGAATTTTTATTAATTCGCGTCGGCTGGCTAAATCACCCTTTATCGCCGTAGTAATAACTTTTTCAAGCAGCGGTTTTACCGCCTTGGCTTTAGCTTCGGTAGTTTTAACTTTTTCATAAATAATAATACTTGAAGCTAGATTTTTTAACATGGCTTCTCTCGGCGCTTTTTTTCTATCTAATTTTTTTCCTTTTACTCTATGTCTCATATATTGAATCTAATTAATTTTTCTTTGGTCTACCTCTTTTTTTAGATTTTTTGTCTTCTTCAGCTTCTTCTGTCTCTTCCTCAACCTCTTCAACTTCGGTTTTTTCTTCTTTTTCTTCCACCACTTCTTTTTTGTCAGTTTTTTTAACTAAAGCATTAAATTGGCCTATCAAAATATCAACTGATTTATAAAAAGCTTCTTCGGGAGTTATGGTGCCGTCAGTGGTTAAATCTAAAACTAATTTATCCCAGTTTGTCATTTTTCCGATACGAACATTTTCAATATTTACGCCAACCGCTAAAATCGGAGAAAAAATTGAATCCATTTCAATGTAGCCGATTTCATTTTTAGCGCCTTCTCTACTTTCAACAGTTACATAGCCTGAACCTTGAGAAACGAAAATTTCCATACTTAGGCTACCGGCCATATCGGTAATATGGCCTAAGACTAAATCAGGATTAGCTATTTCAACTAAACTATTTTTCTTTATATCAGAAGCTTTAACTTCTTTTTCTCCCCTAGCATCAAGTTCAATTCTTACGATTTCATCGCTAAAAACTTTTAAGCGCAATTTTTTTAAATTTAAAACAAGTTCTAAAATATCTTCCTTAACATGTGGCAAAGTCATAAACTCGTGGTTAGCGTCTTTAATTTTTACGCCAACAACAGCGGCTCCGGGCAAAGAAGATAACAATACCCTCCTTAAAGCGTTGCCGATAGTCGCGCCATAACCTGGATAACATGGCTCAATAATAATTTGTTTATTGTTCGCTCCCGAACCTTTAACAAATTCTATTTTTTGAGGCAAGGCTATTTTTTCCATATTGTTTATTTTAAAATATTATTATTTAGAATAGAATTCAACAATCATTTGGCTGTTAATTTTTGATTCAAAATTTTCTTTAGTCGGTTGACCTAAAACTTTAGCGCTTAAATCTTTAACATCAAGGTTAAGCCAGCCAGGAATTTCTACTTTTTTAAGTTTTTCCGGCAAATTAGCAAACTTTTTGCTAGTGCGGCTCGCTTTCTTAATTTTTATAATATCGCCAGTTTTTACGTTGAATGAAGGAATATTTACTTTAACATCATTAACCGTAAAATGACCATGATTAGTTAAAACTCTAGCCTCTGCTCTTGAAGTGGCAAAACCTAAACGATAAATAACATTATCTAGTCTGGTTTCCAATATTTTCATTAAATTTTCTCCAGCTTCGCCTTTTTGCTTAATCGCTTTGGAAAAACTTAAAGCAAATTGCTTTTCCATTAAATTATAAATTCTCTTAGCTTTTTGCTTTTCCCTTAATTGCATGTTGTAGCCGCTTTGTCTGGCTCGTCCTTTTGGACCATGAAGACCAGGCGGATAGTTTCTTTTAACTATCGCGCATTTAGCCGTACTGCATCTTTCCCCTTTTAACATTAATTTATCACCTTCTCTGCGGCACAATTTGCATTTTGCTCCTATGTATTTTGCCATATTTATTTATTTTATACTCTTCTTGGTTTTTTAGGCCTACAACCATTATGAGGTATAGGTGTAATATCTTTAATTGAAGTAATAATTAAACCGTTAGCATTTAAAGCCCTGATCGCTGACTCGCGGCCAGTACCCACGCCTTTTACCATAACGCTTACTTCATTTAAGCCAAATTCTTTAGCTTTTTCCACGGCGATTCTAGTAATTATCTGAGCGGCATAAGGAGTTGATTTTTTTGGCCCCTTGAAACCAGCCATACCAGCTGAAGCCCATGATATAATATTGCCGCTTAGATCTGATAAAGCAACGATTGTATTATTATAAGTCGCTTTAACGTGAGCAACGCCTACCGGGACCTTTTTATCAACTTTCTTTTTTCGCCCTTTTTTCTTGTTAGTTTTTCTATCTTCTTTGCTTTTTTCTAATTTTTTTCTAATTTCTTCTGGTAATTCCTCGGCCATATTTAAAGGATTGCCGGTGTTAACAATCGGCTCATCCATTTCAGTTATGGATTGTATTTTTTCTTCCTCTTTTATTTCGTTATCTTGTTGTTTTTTTTCTTCTGTCATATATAATATCGTTCTTTTACTTTAATTTTAAGTTTTTTGCGCGGCTGGTTTTTTGCCGGAAGTAGCGGTTTTTCTAACATTGCCGCGAACTGTGCGATTATTAGTTTTAGTGCGTTGGCCTCTGCATGGTAAACCTTTAGCATGTCTAGAACCGCGATAACTATTTATTTCTTTTAATCTTTTTATATTAGCAAAAACGTCCCGTTTTAAATCACCTTCAACTTTATTATATTTTTCAATTAAACTTCTTAATTTATTTGCCTGCTCATCATCTAAATCCTTAACTCTAATATTAGGGTCAATTTTTGCCAATTTTAAAATGGCTTTGGATTTTGAATTACCAATGCCATAAATATAAGTTAAAGCGATTTCAACTCTTTTTTCGTTTGGTATAGTTACGCCTGCAATTCTTATAGACATAAAATGAAATTATTAAAATTAACCTTGTCTCTGTTTATGTTTTGGGGTTTTACAAATAACGCATACTCGACCGTTGCGTCTAATTATTTTACAATCTTTACAAATTTTTTTTACGCTGCTTCTTACTTTCATAATTATCTTTATTGTATCAATTTAAAATTTAATGGCCGTAGAGTTCTACTCGCTATTAAATTTTAAATTGATACGTTATATTTTTGAAAATATTAAAAACTTTTTTTGAAAAAGTCTTTAAAGCTTTTTAGAGCCTGTAAGTTATTCTGCCTTTAGTTAAATCGTAAGGGCTGATTTGAACTTTAACTTTATCTCCTGGCAAAAGTCTAATTTTATTCATTCTCATTTTACCGGAAAGATGCGTTAAAATCTCATGGCCGTTTTCCAGCATAACTTTAAAACTGGCGGCCGGCATTAATTCTACTACCTCGCCCTGCATTTCAATAAAATCTTTGGAACTAATTGTTTTGTTGCTTTGTTCTTGCATTAAATACGTTTTAAAACAAAAATAGCTTTGGCAAAAAATTACTCGCCCTAGGCGAGATGCCAAAACTTTATTTACTGTTTATTTACTGTAAAATAATTATATAGTTTATTTATGTAGCTGTCAAGAGTTATCTATCTTAAAATTAAATTTAGTGATTTTTTTCAATATTTAATTTAATATTAGCTAAATTTTATTGTAAAATCGCCTTAACTCTTCTTACTCCTGAGCTTGAGCTTTCTTCCTTTTGTATTTTAAATTGTCCTAACTCTGCAGTATTTTTAACATGTGGACCACCACAAATTTCTTTACTGAAATATAATTTTTCATCGCCGATTGTATAAATACTTACTTTTTCTCCATATTTAGCGTCAAAAATTCCATGAGCACCTTTCTCTCTAGCTTCATCAAGAGTCATTTCTTCGCATCTGACATTTAATTTATCTTTTATTGCCTGGTTTACCATATCTTCAACTTTTTGCTTTTCCTCATCAGTCATTTTTTCTTGATGCGCGAAATCAAAGCGTAAGCGTTCGGCTGTAATATTACTTCCCTTTTGAATAACATGATCGCCCAAAACTTTTCTTAAAGCCGCGAGTAATAAATGGGCGGTTGTATGATATTTAATCGTAGCTTCGCTCGCGTCGGCTAATCCGCCCTTAAACATTCCGGCTGAAGCCGTGCGGGAAAGGTTTTGGTGTTTTTTTAACTCATTTTTAAATTCAAACTTATCAACAGCCTGTTTTTTTTCTGAAGCCAATTCTTCTGTAATTTCAAGTGGAAAACCATAGGTTTGATATAAATCAAAAGCTTGTTTGCCCGTGATTTGTTTTTGGCCACTTAATTTTTCAAATTCTTTTAAACCTTGCTCTAATGTTTTTCCAAATTTTATTTCTTCTTCTTTAAATTGATCAATTATTCTATTTATATTTTTTTGTAATTCTGGATAAACATTCGCGTAATCATGGGCAACAATTTTAGCGATTTCTTTAGTCCATGGCGATTCAGCGATGCCTAATTGGCGACCATATCTTATGGCGCGTCTAATTAAACGGCGGACAATGTAGCCTCGATCAGTGTTAGACGGTCCAATTCCCTTATCGTCACCCATAATAAAAGTCGCGGCTTTTAGATGGTCGGCAATAATGCGCATAGCCTTTTTTATTTCCGGCGAATCGTCATAATTTTTGCCTGATAAATTTTCTATTCTGAAAATTAAATTTTTAAATAATTCAGTTTTATAATTATCATCAAAACCGTTTATAACAGTTAAAACTCTTTCTAGCCCCATGCCAGTGTCAACATTTTTTTGCTTTAATGGCTCGTAGGTTCCGTCCGTTGTTTTGTTGTATTGCATAAAAACATCATTCCAAATTTCTACCCAAAGCGAATTATCATCATTAAAACTGGTTGGCACTTTTTCAGGATCGCCTACCCAATAAAACATTTCTGTGTCTGGTCCGCATGGCCCAGTTATTCCGGCCGGCCCCCACCAATTATTTTTTTTAGGTAATTTTGCAATGCGTTCTTCTGGCATACCTAATTTTTTCCAGATATCAAAAGCTTCTTGATCAAACGGCGCATCATCATCTCCGGCAAAAACCGAAACCGCCAAACGATTTTTATCAAGATTTAACCACTTAGGCGAAGTTAAAAATTCCCAGCTCATCTTTATAGCTTCTTCTTTAAAATAATCGCCTAGCGACCAATTACCAAGCATTTCAAAAAAAGTATGGTGCGTTGAATCGCCAACTTCATCAATATCGCTAGTACGAATACATTTTTGCGCGTCAGTTAAACGAGCTCCAGACGGATGCTTTTCGCCCATTAAATAAGGTACTAAGGGGTGCATACCGGCCGTAGTAAATAAAACTGTTGGGTCATTATCAGGAATTAAAGAAGCGCTCGGGATAATTGCATGCCCACGCTCTTTAAAAAAATCTAAATATTTTTGTCGTAGTTCGTTAGAAGTCATAATGTTTTTAGTATATAAAAAATGTTTAATTTTGGCAAATAAAAAAAGCGCTTAATAATTTAAGCGCTTAAAATAGTACAGTTATTAACCGTTAAAGAGGGCTAAAAAGACCAATTTCTTCGGTTAGTTGAAAAAATTTATTTCTCTCTCCTTTTGGTATAAATCTGCAATTTATTTTTTTGGCTTCATCCTCTGCCAAACCGTGGTCACTGTGAATCACGAACATTGGATGAATTACAAGTTCTTTCGTGATTTTTTTTATCAGTTCAATCCCGTCAATTTTTGGCATTTTATAGTCAACTATCATTACGTGCGGTGTAACTTTTTCTTCGGTGAGAATATTCCACGCCTCCTCACCGTCTTTTGCTATTATAACCAACGGCATATTTTTTTTCGAGAATGAGCATTTTCTAAAAGAATATTCCAAATGCAACTCTAGCAATTCTTGATCGTTTCCGTTATCATCAACAGCTAAAATAATTTTTTTCATTCTACCCCTCCTCCAGAAAAAATAATTTATTTTTATTTTTTATCACACTACAAGGAACTAATAAATATATTATTAATTTTAGTTTTCGTCAAACTAAATTATAATGCCACCACCCAACACCTCGTCTTTCTTATAGAATACCACGCTTTGCCCGGGCGTGACAGCCCTTTGCGGTTCTTTAAATTTAACCTGATAATTAGTTTTACTTTTGGTAATTACGCATTCTGCTGGTTTATGTCGATAACGTATTACTGACTGGCATTTTAGTGGAAATTTTGGCTCATCACCTAAAAGCCAATTCACATTTTTAGCAATTAATTTATTGCTATACAAAATTTTATCATTACCGTCGTTAACAACATACAAAATATTTTTTTTATAATCCATTTTAGCCGCGTAATAAGGGCCGGTGCCGCCAATTTCTATCCCCTTTCTTTGTCCGATTGTATAAAGCGGTAAACCAAAATGTGAACCGACAATTTTTCCATTTATGGTTTTTATTTTTCCAGGAGTTAGCTTTATATGTCGTTTTAAAAATTCATTGTGATTTTTATCAGGGATAAAACAAATTTCCTGGCTTTCCTTTTTTTCAGCCACTGGCAACTTAAATTTTTTTGCTAATTGTCTAACTTGTTTTTTAGTGTAGCCGCCTAAAGGAAATAATAAATGAGCCAATTCTTTTTGATTAAAAGTATATAAAAAATATGACTGATCTTTAGTTTTATCTTTAGCCGCCCGCATAATAAATTTTTTATTTTTTTCTTTTAAATTAACATAATGACCGCTCGCCACAAAATCAAAACCTAATTTTTTAGCTTGTTTTATTAAAAAGCCTAGTTTAACTAATTTATTGCATCTAACGCAAGGATTTGGCGTTTTACCTTTTTTATATTCATCTAAAAAATTATTGACTATTTGCTTTTTAAATATTTTTGCAAAATTTAAAGTATAAAGCGGTATGCCAATTTTAGTCGCTACCCTACGAGCGTCTAATAAAGCTTCAGCCGAACAACATTTATTCTCAAAATTGCCATTATCCCCTAGTTCTTTCCAAAAATGTAAAAAAATACCGACGACTTCATGTCCTTGGTCTTTTAATAATTTTGCCGCGACTGACGAATCAACGCCCCCAGACATAGCTACGACAATTTTTTTAGTTTTTATTTTAACCATAATTTAATTTATAGTATAAAAAAAACAAAAAAGCAAATTTAAAAAAACAAAAAAGCTGAACCGCGAAGTCCAGCTTTTTTATAATTTATTATCTAATTAATATAATCCAGAAAATTGTTTTTTAACAATATCAACCGACGCCTGATCTGAGGCCACTACTGTTAATAATTGTTTAACAACTGCTTTAGCATTATCAGTTTCTCCGGTTTTCTGATAAATCATAGCTAGACTATAAAGCGCGTTAGCATGATTCGGATTAGCTTGTAGAATACTTAAAAATAGCTGTTCAGCAGTCGCTATATCATCATTTTTCTTAATTGTGCCGCCGGTTTGACCAGAAACGCTTAAGTCTTGATTAGCTTCACTGCCTTCGGTTATATTTTCTGGCGCAGTTTGAGCTATGCCAGGATTAGCGGCGCCACGATTAAAATAAAGCCTACCTAATTCAAATCGATAGTCAATATTGTCATTGGTCGAAATAACCGCTTTTTTTAATTCTTCTATCGCGCCCTCTATATTATTTAACTTTTCATAAGCTATACCCTTGCCATAGTTAGCCGCGCTTAAATCTGATTTTTTAGCTAAAGCTAAATCATATTTTTTAATGGCTTCATTTATATAATATTCTTGTTGAGTTTTATCCTTTTCCGCATTGGCTCGAGCCATATTTATTAAAGCCATTCTAAGATAAGGCATTGGACTATCTGGTGATAATTCTATGGATTTATTATATAAATTTTCCGCCCATTCTAGCGCTCCTTGAACATAAAAAGAAGCATTTTCATAAATTAAAGCCATAGATTCAGTATTGCTAGTGCTATTAGGTGATAAAGCTAAAGCTTTTTTACCCATATCAATCGCTGAGGCCAAGCTATTTTCTATTATAGTTTGATTTTTAGCGCCGGTAGCTTCCTGATTGGCTAAAGCCATATAGTAGTTAGCTAGATTAATATAATAAATATCTTGATAAGGCGCTAAAGTAATAGCTTTATTAATTTTTTCTATTTTTTGATTAATATCGGAAGCGTTAACTGATTGCATGACATAAAAATCCGCTAAATACATTTTTAAACCCATAGTAAATAAAATAACTACGCCGGCGCTTAAGCTTAAGAAAATAGCGGCTAGCGCTAAGGCATATTTAGGAGAGGCTCTAAAAGACAAATTTAAAGTTTTAAATTTCTCCGGGTAATTAACGATCGCCATTGACACAGCTAAAATCGAAATTAAAGTTGAAATTAAAACTAGCGAATTATCAATTGAGAATAATAAACCAAAAATGATAACCATGATGAAACTTGAAAATAACGACAAGAGGATTGATTGAGTATCATTTTTTTGCACTTTAATTAAAGTTAAAAAGCAAATTGATAAAGCGACTAAAGCTATAATTATAATTGCTAGAACGCCTAAACTGCCAACCGTGGCCGCTGTTTCGAATAAATAACCTGAAGCGTTATTAAATTTTGTGCTCCATAAAGGTGAAGCATTAAAGTCAGCGCTTTTGTATTTATCAAAACTATAATAAAAAGTTGACGGGCCTGAGCCTAATAACGGATTATCTTTTAAACTGGCTTTAGCAATATTAAAAGAAATTTGTCTAGACAAACTTACTTCAACCGGCAAATTTAAACTCATTATATTAAAATTTCCTAAAACCAGAAGAATGATTAAAAGTAAAAAGGTGGCAATAGGTATTACAATGTTTGAGTTGGAAATTTTAATAATTTTTGAAAGTAAAAACATTAGAACAATGACTATGCCAACAATAGCCGCCGGCCAAAACGTAAAACCATTAAGAAGTGTTAAAACTAATAACGACAATAAAATCATTACGCCTAAAAATACTTTTGTAGCTATCTTAACGACTTTATTTGTTAAGCCGGGATGAATTTCCGCTAGTTGCGCCATACCAATTACTAATATCGGCAAAGTCATAACTAAATACATAGTTAAGCCAGATAAAGATCCTAGAGGATTAAAACTAGCGCCCTTAGTAGAAGCGATCGGTAGAATAAATTTTCCGAAAAGCTGTAAAAGGGAAAAAATTGTTATTAAAGAAGTAGAGCCGATTATTCCCCAAAATAATAATTTAATTCTTTTTTGGTCAATATTATTTATTACTAAATAATAAAAGAGCACGAAGATTAAAATAGCGGCTAGACTTCTTGATTGATTACCGTAAGTCCCTAATAAACTATCTTTTTGGCTAATTGATAAAACGGTGGAAGTGATAAAAATAATTAAAAGACCGGCGATTGGCCAATCAAGCGGCGTTCTTTTAATGTTAAGTTCGCCAACGACAACGGCCTTAGTCACCCAGGCAACCGCGCCTAATAAGACTAGGAAATAAAATAACATTATTTTTTCAAAGCCGATATTTTGAGCTACCATGCCGGTAAAAAATAATGGGCAGAGAAAAAATACTAAAAAAATCGTGCCGACAATAATAAAGTCCAAACTTTTAGTGGTTACCACTTGATGTTTGGGGATAATCTTTTTTTCTTCCATAGATGTTTGCGCCTAATTAAATCCTCTTTTTAATTTAATTAGTTTAATTTGTAAATTAAATTATTTTATATTAAATTTTATTTTGTTTTATTAAACCCTTAACTTCATTTATAATATTAAGATAAAATTCAAGATTATTCAAGCTGGCCAATCTTAAAGCCAGCGGTTCGTTAATTTTAAATAAGTAATTGAGGTAAGCCTTAGAATATTGTCGTAATTCAACTAATTTACTATTTTTATTAATTGGCGAAAAATCTTTAATGAATTTAGCATTGGTGATATTTATGGTGCTATAAAACTTATTATTATTTTTACTTATTAATCCTTTTTTTAAAAAAAGTTTACCGTGCCTGCCTTCTCTTGTCGGAATGACGCAATCAAACATATCCCAACCTAGCTTAATGGATTTTAAAATATCTTCTGGCGTGCCAATACCTAAACCAAAACGTAATTTATTTTCTGGAATTTGTTCGGCGGTATATTCTAAAGCTTCGGTTAAAAAGTTTCCTGATTCATCAATATGTCTTGCGCCGAAACCAAAACCATCAAAACCAATTTTATTAAGTTCATCAGCACAATATTTTCTTAGTTTTAAATTATTTCCGCCTTGAATAACCGCGAATAATAATGGTTTGTTTTTTTTATTTTTTAATAATTTAATTTGCTTATCGTATTCATGCTTGCATCGTTTTGCCCATTTTATCGTTCGTTCAACGGCAATAGTTATCATTTTATCGCTATAATTATTAGGCGGACAATCATCAAAGCAAACTATCATATCAACGCCTAATTCAAACTGCGTTTTGATGGATAGTTCTGGCGTCATTTTTAATTTAGCGCCATCAAGCGGAGATTTAAAAATCGCTCCATTATCATTAATTAAACCTTGCGAGCCGTTTTTATGAATTAAAGAAAAAACTTGATAGCCGCCGCTGTCGGTTAAAATCGGTTTTTGCCAATTTATAAAATTATGTAAGCCTTTAGTTTTTTTAATTAACTTAGTGCCGGGGCGTAAAAATAAATGGAAAGTATTAGCCACTAAACATTCTAAACCTAAATTATTTAAATCCTGAATGCTTAAATGCTTTATTACTCCCCTAGTGGCGTCTGGCATAAAAATAGGTGTTTCAATTTTACCGTGTGGAGTTTGTATGATGCCGAGTCTAGCTTTAGAAATTTTAGATTTTTTTACTATTTTAAACATACTAAAATCATCTTTATTCTATAATGCCGTCGCTACTGGCCATGTTATCATCTTCTAGCTTAGTAGTTTTAGCTTTTAAGGTTTTATTAATTTGCACGCCGGTTTCAGTATCTATAGCAGTTATATTAGTGCCGGGTAAAATTATCATAATTTTATTTCTGTCAGATTCAATCGGGTTAACGCTTATATTAAATTCGGCGTCAGCTTTATAAACCGTAGTCGGCAGACGGCCTAATTGCCAAACAACTTGATTGGCTTGGCTATCATAATTTAATAATCCATAGGACGTTCTATTTTTATTATCCCATCTTACATTGGCTGGCAAGGTTACTCTAACTTGCAAATCATTTAATTCATGTAAATTATTATTAATTGACCAATAAACTTTTAAACTAGTGCTTTGCCCAACTTTAGGCGGTAAAGGTCCTGAGCCAACCGCAATATTATCATCATTAAAATATCTTACTTGTTCCGATAAATTTAAATCGCTGTTGATTTTATTAATTATAGTATTGCTTTGGCTATCGGCTGAAACGCTTTTACCTCCGATACTATATTGCACATAACTTTTAACTTGGTAGGCTTTGCTTAAATCAATTTCTGATTGGTTTTTTAATTTTATTGAGAAATCAATCACGCCTTCAGCGCCGCTGGCCAATTCAGCTAAAACTGGGATCTCTTGCTTGCTCCAACTAATAGTATTGCCGCTTAATGTTCCTTTACTTTGATCGCTTAAAGTTTGCCAATCAAGAAAATCACTTTCTAAAATCACCATTAATAAAACATCTTTCATGGCGGTGTCTCCCTTATTAGCATAATTAATAGAGTAATTTAAAGTTTTGCCGAAATCTGTGCCCTGGTCAAGCGGCGAACCATTAATTATTAAATTTATATTTAAATCCCCTTTTATCACGTCATAAATAAAATCTTTTTCAAAAAAAGAATGATATTTTATTGGTAAGTTTGCCTGCTCGCCTAATGAATTAGAAGTTTGTTCCGGTAATTCAAATTTTAGCTTAATATTAAGGCTCGGCTGTTTTTTTTCTTTAATTTTAAACTTAATTTTAAATTCATTACTGTCCTTATTAAAGTTGCTTAAAAGCCAAGTGTTTGGGCTACTTGAAGCTATTATTAAACCAACCGGAGGATTTACTTGGCCGGCGGGTGAACTTGAAGCTGTTTGAGCGCTGGCCTGGCTAGTTGATTCAGTATTAATTATTTCCACTTCTTCCTGGTATTCAATGTTTAAACGGAAATTATCAATATAATTTTCAGTTTTAGGTTTAAATTTTACTATAATTTCATTAGTTTCGTTAACTACGGCGCTTGAAGAATTAGTAAATGAAAAATCAAGCCCAGTGTCATTTATTTTAGTTTCAAAACTAGTTGATTTTTTAAATTCGCTAGAAAAATTTTGCGGCGTATAGGTCATATCAGCTAAAATAATATTAGTTGAGTCTAGCGGTCCGGCCAATTTGCCTTTTATGCGTATGACATCGCTGCGATGCGGATCAAGATTAGCTATTTCCCAAATATTATTATTTTTTGTCGGCGCTGGTTCGCTACTTAAAAATATAAAATTATCCGGGTATTGAACTTTTATTTCAATTTTCCCAAAGCTAACCTTATCTTCATTTTTATAGTTAAGGTTATAATAAAATTCTTCGCCAGCAACTACTTCTTTTTTAGCTTCAAACTCAAGTGTGGCCGATAATTTGCTGTTAATAATTTTTAAATAAATATAGTTATAAGCGCCGTAAATTGCGCCGGCGAAAACAAATAAAACAACTAAAAAGGTAAATAAGTTAAAGAGTAAACCGCGCTTTTGCTTAATTATCATCTTTTTAACATCAACTCTATTACCGTCATCATCTTGGTAAATTTTCGTTAGGCTTTCTTTTATTTCCTCTTCTTTCGCTTCGTTTTCGGCATATTCATCAAAAGCTTCAACTTCTTCATCAGAAGCAATTGGTCGTTGCACAAATTCTGATAAACTCGATGAACCTTGTTTTATTTTTATTTCGTTGTTTTTCATATAATATTTATTATAATCAAATTAAAATTTAATAGCGAGTAGAACTCTACGGCCATTAAATTTTAATTTGATACGTTATATTTTTTGTTTATCCCGCTTAGGCGGGGAAAGTATTGAAAACTTTTTTTGAAAAAGTTTTCAAAGGCTTTATTTTTCCTCTGCCATTATAGCCATTATTTCGTCTTGGTTTAAATCTTCGGTTATTGACCAGCCATTTAAATTAGAATTTAAATTATTCGGGTATTTCCAGATTGATTTAAAGTTATCGCCTAATCTTAGCTCGCTCTCTATAGTCGACGAATTCATGCCTGGTTGTTTTTGCACTAGCAAAGAATATGAATATAAATTTTTCTCCCTTGGATTTAAAATTGAACCAAATTTTTCAAGTAACTGATTTGCAAATTCTTGACTGGCTGGTTGTTTTTTATCGGTTAATTTAAAAGGTAATTTATATTTTATTTTAATTTCAATAGTTTCTCCTGGGTCTAGTTGCGACCAATTAGCAAAAACGGTTTTATTAAACTCGTTGTAAATTTTTGTACCGCTCGATTCGTCGGTTTGCGCCTGGCCTTCGCTAGCTAAAACTTCCGGGTCGTCGGTTAGGCCAGCGATTTCTTTATCAAAAAATATTTTATCTACCGGTTTAAAACCGCTAACTTCTAGTAACTCGGATCCGAGCGGCACATAAATTCTTAACCAATCAACGTTTCTAACGCCAGAAAATAGCTCGCGATTTACTGCTTCATGAGCGCGTCTAATAATTAAATTATCTATAATTGAGCCATCCAGCTGAACCTCGGCTTGATGAATAATTTGTTGTTTAACTTTTCGATCGCTCTTACCGCCAGCAATATTAGAATTAATCACATTTAAATAATCACCGGTTGTGTTTTTGATTCTACCGCTCCAACCTAAATCATCAACTTTAGCCTCTAAGCTTTCGTCCGTAAAATAAAATAAAATGTTTTTACTAGCTAACGATTTTTCAATCGTTTTAAATAAAGGCACTAGATTATCTTTATTTAATCGTTTAGGCAACTCCTCAATAATTTTATTCATTAAATCGCCGATTATCTTTTTAGGCTCTTTAGTTATGTCTGGTTTTTGCTCGGCTAATTTTTGCGTTTCTAGCCAAAAATTATCTGCATCAATAACTAAACCATATTTATCTTTTAAATCTATCGGGCCAATTATTTTTAATAAATTTTCAATTACTGTAGGTGTAAAGCTAATCACGCCATCAACCGTTGAGCCGTCGGAATTTTCATAAAACCAAGCCAATTTAGACGCCGAAGTCGGCCAATCAGGCCACCAGTTAGCGTCCCAGAAATGCCAATCAGCTCTAACTAATCCTAAAGGTTCTGGCGCTTTTATTTTTTTTAAGAAACCCGCTTCGGTATCATAACTGCCGCCGCCCGGCACTTCTATATTTTTAATCTCGCCTTTAGAAAAATCTATTAAAGCAAAACTGCCGATAAAGCCGCCCGAAGCGCGCAGTTCAGAATTATTTTGGAAGACTAATAAATAACGCTTATCCATGCTGGCGCCTAAAAAATCGCCCAAGCTATCAGTTAAGTTAATAAATTCCGCTAAGCCGCGTTTAAGTTCGCCGGTTTTTTGTTTTAATAAAATAAATTGGTTTTGGTAATCTTCCGGAATGACTTCGCTATCTATTTGATTTAATGCCTCGTCTAACTCAGTTAAATTATTTATGGCGTTATGTCCATGTAAACTTAAATTTTCTAAAATACTATTAGTGCTATTTTCTTTATAACTAAAAATACTTTCCATGGCTAAGCTTAAATTTTTACCCGCATTAGCGCTCGCTTCGCCGGCGCGCAAAATATTTTTACTGGCGGCGGCTAGCTGCATATTTTTGTCAGGTAAAATTGAAGCTATAGAAAATATTAAACCATTAATTTTTTCGAGTTCATTTTGCGCGTTTAAAAAATTATTGCTGGCGTTTTCAAAGCCTTGCCCGGCTTGATTAAAATTTAAACCTAACGCCGATTGTCCTGCAGAAATTAAATCATCTATAGCGCTTTCGCTAGCGCCTAAAACTTTACCCTTAGCATCATCAATAACTTTATAATAAGTAAACGCTTTAACCGGTAAAATTATAATTAATAATATGCCGGCGAAGACTAAAACTGGCTTTAATAAAGCAAACTTAGTGTTATATATCGGTTCTGTTCTGAATGATTCGGTATTCTCTCTTTTTTCTTTTGCTCGCGTTTTAAATCCATGTAATAATTTTGCAGATGCGGCTAAAGTAACGGATTGCGTTAAATGGTAGCCGGTTGGTAAAGCATGTAAAGTTCCGGAAAGAGCGACTTGGGATTTAAAAAATAAAGGTTTTACGATTTTAATAATCGGTTTAATTATAGCTAAAACAAAAAAGTAAACTAATCTTAAAATAAACATTATTACCCAACCAGCCGCGTAACAAATTTTATAAAATAGAATAAAGACTTTTTTTAAAACAATATATAATAATTTTCCTAAACCAATAAGCGTTAGTTGATTTGATAAGAAAATTAAATAACTATTGCTATGCGCGACTGGCGATGCGGAAAGTTTACTCTTTTTTTCATGATCTTTTTTAACGTTGAGAGAGATTTTTGGCAATGAAAAAATTTCTGATTTTAAGGTTTTCTTTATACTAGAAAAATAAGCCCCACTTTTATCTTTCCCCTTTTTTAAAGCTCCTTTGTAATCAATTTCAGCTATTTTCTCGAGCCTCTCCTCTACCCTTGTTTCTATACTTCGTTTTTTTACTTCTTTAATGTTGTTATTTTGCTCTAAATCTTTCTTTAAATCTATAACAAAACGAGACGATTTTACGTCCGAATTAACTTTTAAATTTTGGAATTTATTTGAAGACATTTAATTTCTTAAAACAAAAAAAATTTTGGTTCAGTTATCAACATTATTATAACATAAATAAATATTTTCAGACAAATATATTTATTTATTTTACAATTATTGACATATTTGATACAATATGTTATTATAAAAAGTTACAATTGTTCTTTTGCAAAGTAAATAAAACGTTAACCAAATAACCAACCCAAGCAGGATAACTATTTTTCGGAGGAACTCTATGATTGACTCAAGGATTATTGAAGAAATTGGTAAAGGTGTGGAAATTATTTTGAGGGATAAGAAAGGAAGAGAAATCAAAGTTCTGGAAAACGGATATCTCGGCGTTTTAACGCCGGGCACAATCGCTGTTACACTAACCATTAACCAGGCCGCTTGTTCTTTCGGCAAATTTTACGGTTTGGAAAGAGTCGGGCAGCTGGATGTCACTTTAAAACGTGACCACTCAGAAGAAGATAATATCAAAATATACATCCGCAATATTCCGGTGTTTGATGGCGGCACCAAAGGCCCATACACGAAGTATCCGGATAATCATTTCAAGTTGCTGGAGATTTTAGTAACTGGCCATTTCCGGATCTGGGAGATAGCCATTACCAAGCGTGGAGGAGTATTTTATCTTTCCACGCAACCCGTATGGGACGAATATGCATTTCGTAAGGGGAATAAGGTTGTGGTTCCTGCTATGCCGGCTTGGGAATCACTGAGAAAAATCCTGCAAGGGTTGATTAAGCCCAGCTATCTCGCATCGACGAAAAGTTATGAACCTAAACCGGCTATTACGACTGAAGGTTTGGTAACAAAGCAAGGTCGGGTAATCTGGTGGAACGAGGCAAACGGTATCGGCGCGCTGGCTACGGCTACCGGCATCGCCAGATTTCACAGAAGAAATCTCGTCGTCCAGCATGAATGGGTTACGTTCGAGAAGGGAGAAATCGTCAAATATAAAAACTTGACCATCCCCCATCTCAACGAAGGCGAGAAAACCACTTCCTTCAAATTGGAGGCAATAGGGGTTGAGAAAGTCTTCCGAATCGAAAAATTATCGGCCGTAGGGTGAAATCACCCGCTGGCAAAATTAGGAGGTAACAATTAAAAGAACCGAGGTCTATACGACTCGGTTCTCTTTTTTTAAATTATTATAAACTATTTTTATAAACCTCTAATGTTTTCTCCGCACAATCTTTCCAACTATATTTTTTTATCTGCTCATATCCCCTATTTATTAAATTCTCACGCAATTTTTCATTAGCCAACGCTTGCTCAATTTTATTTTTCATATCCATTTCATCGTCAGGGTTAAAATATAAAGCAGCTTCACCGAGTATTTCCGGTAAGCAAGTTTTATCCGAACTTACAACCGTTAAGCCATGCGCCATAGCTTCAAGCGGCGGCAAGCCAAAGCCTTCATAAAACGATGGGAAAATATAAAGAGCCGCGTTAGCGTATAACTCTTTTAACTTATCATCAGAAACATAACCAGGGAAAATAATGTTATTAGAAAAATTTTTAGCGTATTGTTTTAATCGACTATAAAAATAATCTTCTTTGCCGACTAAAACTAATTTTAATTCTGGTCTAGTTTTATTTATTTCGGAAAAAACTTTTATTAAACCTTCTAAGTTTTTATGCGGGTAACCATTGCCGACATATAATAAATAAGGTTTATTATTAAAATTACTTTCTTTGTCTTTACTAAAAGGGGTTTTTAAAAATTCGGCTACGCCTTCATAAGTTACAACGACCTTCTTAGAATCAACTTTAAATTGTTCGACAACAGCCTTTTTTGTATATTCTGAAACCGCTAAAATTTTCATAGCTCGCTTAACCGCTAATGAAATCACAATTTTATAAGCTAAATTTTTTATTTTATAAACGACCGGCCCTAAAGTAGTGGCGCGCAAAGTCGGAAATTTTATTAAAATTAAATCGTGAATAGTGACAATAAATTTAACCGGGCAAAAAATCGGTACATTAAAATGCGGAAAATGCATTAGATCTAACCGCTCGCGAAGAATGTAAAAAGGAAAAATTATCTGTTCGCTTAAACCGTACCATTTTATATTAGCCAATACTTTCTTTATTCTTACGTCATCACATTTAAAATCAGAAAAATTTTCTTTACGCAAAAATATAATGTACTTATTTTTTTGATCAAGCTTTATTATGTTATCAACAACTTCCTGGGTATATCTACCCAACCCCTTGCCTATTGGGCCGTAAAACCGAGCGTCTATGCCAATACGATTTATTTTTTTTGTGTTTTCCATAAAAATATTTATAAAATCTATTTTATCGCTTGCGTTGTTGTCGCGATTACCGGCAATAAGCGATATAGCGTAAAATCTTTAGTAACTTTTTCCACGGCCTCTATCTTTAAACTAAACTCAGGTAATTTTTTATTATTTAAATAATTAATATCTTTTTCCGGGAAAGTAAAATTATAGTAATAAACCGGTAATTTTTTAGCTAAAACCGCATATTCTTTCGTCATATTAGGATCATCAAATAAGCCAACAATAACTTTTCTGGCTGGAAATAAAAACTTATCGTGATATTGGGTAACGATAACGCTGTTATTCTCGGTTAATTTTAATACTTGTTCATATTCAGCGCGAACCGTTAGTTGTTTTTTAGCCGTTTTTATTAAACCCTCTTCGGAGCCGATTAAAACAAATCTAATGGAAATAAAAAATACCAATAAAATCATTAAGACGCGAAAACTATAAATTAATATTTTTTTCCTAAATAAATTTGATAGTTTAACTAGAAAAATAACAGCCAAAGGAATAGCGCCCAGGTAAATCGGCAGCCAATAACGAGTATAAGAATTACCGATAGTGCGGCTTTTAGGATCTGGGTTGTCATGAAAATCCCAACTGCCATAATAAGATATTAAAATGGCCGCGGCGGTAAATAAAGCAATTAAATAAACATAATGCTTAGCGCGCCACTTTTTTATTTTTGAAAATAAAAGCAAAAAGCCAAAAAGAGCCGGCCAAAAAATCCAATAAAACATTTTAACGAAATAAAAATAAAGCATCTTTAAACTTTTATACGGTTGCCAACCAAAATGAAAAAAATTATTTTTTATTTCTACTAAACTATTTTTTATCGCTTCGGAATTTACCACCCCGCTTTTTAAAATGTTTGAACTAGCACCAGCAATATTTATAATAGACTGGTTCATTTCGTTATAACCGCCGCGCCAATACGATTGATATAATATTTTATTCCAATACATGGCGGGAGTAAGAGCAAAAAATAAACAAGCAATAAAAATTAGCGGCTTAATAAAGCCAAACTTTTTAATATTAAACAACCAAATAATTAAGAAAACCGGGGCTAACCAAATTAATTCTGATGAACGAGTTATGATGGTTAAGCCTAAAAAAATGCCGCTTAAGCCGGCGAATAAATCCGGTAAAATATCTATAAATACAGCCTTAGCTTTACTTATATTTGATGTTTTTTCTTTCTTTTTAACCGATAAACAAGCGAAATAAAGGCTGATTATAAGTAAAACAATGAATAATACGTTATGGAACATGCTACGAGCGCTATAATAAACCAAAGGCGGGAAAACGCTTAAAATTAAAGCTGAAATTAAAGCGTTACGTTTGCCAAAAATCATTTTAACTAATAAATAATAAAAAATAATTCCGATAGCGGCGAAAAGCGGAGTTAAATAAGGTATAATTTTATAAGTTGTTAAACTAGCGATTTTACCATAGATTAAAATAATACCGAGAAAACTTACCGGTTTTAAATAACCGAAATCACTTCTAATACTCCTGGGATGAATTATGTCGTGAGCTAAGATATTATATCTTTCAAAAAACGTTAGCTCGCCTTCCTGAGTATAAAGTTTTGTAAAATTATAATTAGCCGATTCGTCCGGCGACAACCATTTAACAAAATCGGTTGATTGCGTAAAATAATTAAAACTAGCCGTACCAATAAAAAAACAGGCGGCCGCTATAGTTATAATAATTATGCGCCAATATTTTTTAAACCAATTTTTAATTTTATATCTCATATAAATATATCGGCAAACCCTTACCGCCTGGATTATCTATTATTTTCGGCTCCATGCTATTTAGCTTAAACGAATAAGAAATAATTTTTGCGCCAGATTTTAACTCTTGCTTAAGTTTTAAACAAAATTTTTCATTAAGAACATGCGGGATGCCAAAAAAATAAACTACGTCGGCTTCGGCTAAATTTTCTTTATATAAATTTTTAAATTTAAACTCAATATTACTTTTCGTATTAAAAAGTCGCCTTAATTTACAAATTAAATATAACGGCAAAGAAATTTCCAGGCCAATAGCTTTTACTTTATAATTATTAGCCGCATAAATCACGACCCTACCGTCGCCACAGCCTAAATCATAAAAAATTTGTCCAGGCTTTAAATCAGCTAATTTAAAAATTCTTTTAAAATCACGGCTACGGCTCGGCACCCATGGGGCAAATGATAAAACTGAAAAAATTAAATTAAAACTACAAATAAGAATAAACAACAAAAAAATCATGCTTAATCCATAAGCGATAATGGAAATTATCATAAAGTGTGGTAAAATAAGAACATAATGAATAATAAACTATTGAATATCGTTAATTCACTCTTAATATTAATCTGCCTGATTTCGATCTGGGGCGGCTTGGTTTATCGTTTCTATTCGCTTAACAATTTAGGCGTAATAATTAGCTTAATTTTAGCGGTTATTTCTTTTGTTATTATACAATATTTTAGTCTTTTAGCAAGCAAAATTTCAAGATACGCCAAAACCGAGCAGCCTAAAAATGATAAATTTAGATTAATAAATTTTGCGCTTTTTGTTTTAGGTTTTGCACTTTTACTTAGTTGCTTTTACGTTTTATTTAACCACCAAACCGTTAACGCCATAATTTCTCCTTGGCAAGTCGTACCGAAATACTTTTTTATTCTTTACTGCCTAACAACTATAATTTTAATCGGTAACTCTATAATTAACAAAAAATTCGCTTTGCCGCTCGTAATGCTTTATTATTTTTTGTCTTTTTCGGTCGCGCTAATAGTTTATAAACTCGGCTACGGTTATGATTCATTTATTCATCAAGCCACGGAAGATTTAATTGATAAAACTGGCGCGGTTGATCCTAAGCCGCTTTATTATTTAGGGCAATACGCCTTGGTAGTGATTTTTCATAAAATAACTGCTGTACCAATAGTTTCGCTTGATAAATTTTTACTACCAGTTTTAGCCGCTTTATTTTTACCGCTTACTTTATGGCGCATTTTAAAATCTTGGTTTAATTCAGCAAGTCTTAACTTAATATTAATTTTAGCTTTATTGACTTTAGGTTTCTCCTTTTTAATCGTTACCACGCCGCAAAATTTAGCTTATCTTTTTTTAATTTTGGCGATTTTATTAGGCTTATGTTGCAAAAATTTCTACGATTTTTTAACTATCTTGCTTTTATCATTAGCCGCGGCCATAACCCAGCCGATCGCAGGTATCCCAGCTTTGCTGTTTAGCGCATTTTTAGCGGTTTATCACAGCGATAAAATTAAAATAAAAAAATATTTTTATCCCCTTTTAACTATTATTACTATTTTTGTTTTGCCGATTTTATTTTATTTTTTAAATAGGCAAATAGCGCCAACCAACTCAAGCAGCAATTTACCGCAAGATATAAGCCTGTTGCAATTTAATATCCCGGGGCAAGAAAATTTTATCTTAAATTTTGTTTATTTATACGGCTTTAATCTAAAAATTATTATTGCTTTACTCGCCTTAGGTGGAATTTTTATCGCCTGGAAACACCGCGAACAATGTAAAATTTTATGGCTTTATTTCTGGGTCGCATCTGCTTTATTTATTTCATATTTAATTACTATTAAATTGCCATTTTCTTTTTTAATAAACTACGAAAGAGATGATTATCCGCAAAGAATTTTATTAATTGCCTGTTTATTCCTTTTGCCTTTTTTTATAATTTTAATTTATGCCTTATTTGAAAAAATAGCTAAGAAAAATAATTTTATTATTATAAGTTCTATTGTATTTTTATCTTTATTAATTACCTCTGCTTTATACATAACTTATCCGCGCTATGACAATTATTTTAATACCCGCGGTTACGCAGTTTCAAATTCAGATATTAAAACCGTTGACTTTATTAATAAAGACGCTAAAAAGGATTATATTGTTTTAGCTAATCAGCAAGTTAGCGCCGCGGCTTTAAGCCAATTCGGTTTTAAAAAATATTACGGCGCCGAGCAAATTTTTTATTACCCAATCCCTACCAGCTCGCCGCTTTATCAATATTATTTAGATATGGTATATAAAAAACCAAGCCGCGAAACAATGTTTGCGGCCATGGATTTGGCTGGCGTAGATGTTGGTTATTTTGTTTTAAATAAATACTGGTGGGCGTTTATTAAAATATTAGATGAAGCTAAATTTTCTGCCGATAGCTGGCAAGCGATTGATAATGGGCAAATTTATATGTTTAAATATGAGAGGAAATAAATTTTTCTAATTCTTTTATATAAATTTCAATTTTGAAATTAATTTGGTTAGAAATTTGTAAATTATTTTTATTTTTAATCATCCACTCCATTTTTTCAGCTAAATCATTAACATTCGCTGGCTTAAATAATATGCCGGCGTTTTTATTTAATAACTCAGGAATACCTCCTAAATCGCTGGCTAAGACCGGTAAATTAGCCGTTATAGCCCTCTGAATGGCGTTAGGACAGTTCTCGTACACTAACGAGGGGTAAATTAGGCAGTTAGCTAAAAATAGCAATTTATTAGCTATTTCATCGCCCGGCCAGCCTAAAAAATTAATATTATTATTGCTTGCCGCTTTTTCTTGCGCCTGCTTAATTTTAGAACCATCGCCAACTATAATTAATTTAACGTCCGGATATTTATCTTTAATTTTATTAAAAGCGTCTATTAATAAAAATATGCCTTTATGTTTTTCAATTTGCCCTAAAAATAAAAATTTAAAACTATCTGATTGTTCTCTCGCCTGCTCCGGCGTATCTTCAACTGGGTTAGGCAAAATATTAATCTTTGACTTAGCGAAAAAATTTCTTTCTATATATAAATCTTTTAACCAATTTGATGGAAAGATAACTGCTGATGGCGAATTAAATAGACGACGGCAAAAACCAGAATAAATTTTAGCAAAAAAACTTTCTATTATCCCCTCCTCGCTGTAATACATTAAACCAGACGGATGAATTAATTGAATGTCATGCGTAATATGTAAATGTCTAATTTTTAAATTTTTAATCGCTAATGACGTTAAAAATCCTAGGCCCATTAAATTATTAGTAATAACTGCCTGGCATTTTTCTTTTTGTAAAATATTTTTTATTTTAAAATAATTTATAAAATTAAACATGTTCCAAATTTGCCAAAAAAATCTAAAAAATTTAGGTAGTTTATTTAAATTGTAATAACAAGAATCTAAAAAATAAATTTTTAGCCCAGAATTCGTGGTCGGCAATTTTTTACCACATGGTTTAGTAGTAATTATAAAAACTTCATACCCGGCTTTTATTAAGCCGTTCGCTATGGTTTCGGTTATCTTTTCCGCGCCGCCTCGGTTAAATGGTTTATATAAGTTATTTATTAAACAAATTTTCATAATCATTTATGGCTTAAAAGTGTATTTAACATAATGATAAATAAATTCTAATCTTTTACTAACTTTAAACCAAGTATATTTTTTTTCTACAAGCGCCCTGCCGGCTAACCCCATTTTTTCGGCTAATTTTTTATCATTTAAAATAGTTTTTATTTTATTGGCTAAATCATTAATATCGTTTGGTTTAACCAACAAACCTTCTCTGCCGCTTTTAAAAACGCTTCTAACGCCAGGCAAATTTGAAGTTATAACTGGCCTTGAGCAAGCCATAGCTTCAAGTAAAACTAAGCCAAAAGCTTCGCCTTTATTTATTGACGGTAAAACTAAACAATCAGAATAATTATAAAAATCAACTAATTTGCTATCATCAACATGCTCATAAAATTTAACATTTTTTCCTAAGCCTAATTTAAGTACGCAATTTTGATAATAAGATAATAAATTTCCCCGTCCAACCACTTTTAAAATAGTCGCATTTAATTTCTGGTCTTTAATAATTATAGCTAAAGCTTCAAGTAAATTTTCTAAACCTTTAAAATAATGGGCTTTATCTAAAGCGCCAACAAATAAAATAATTTTATTTTCTCGTTTTTTATTTAAATCATCATGATAAGTAACAAATTGTTCAAGGTTTACTCCAAATGATATTTGCCTAAATTTTTTCGGTTTAGTTAAATAATATTCTCTTAAGTCAGAATGTTTTACATAATCAAGCGAAGCGCAAGTAATAATCGTAGCCGCTCTAACTAAAATTGGTAAAACTAAAATATTATATAAATAAAAAACAGCACCCCTAAATCCAGCGGCCCTCGAATCCATATGATAATGCAAAATTAATCTCATTTTACGCCCCAGTAATAATTTTCTTAATAGCACTGGTTGAAGCGCACCATAAAATGGGTAATGCAAATGAATAATATCAAAGTTTTTTAATTTCCATAAAAGCTGGGGTATAAAAGCGGCATTGCCATATTTAAATAATGGCTTTAGGCGCTCAACTTTAAATTTGCCTTCATGTAAATTAAACTCTTCTTCAATTTTATAATTATAATTTGGAGTAAAAACTGTTACATCATGGCCTGAATCAGCCAAGCTTTCCGAAATATTATAAACGCTATTACCAATACCGCCTCGGTATGGCGGAAAAGTACAGACTATTTGAGCAATTTTCATAATAATCAATTATCATAATTAAGTAAAAATTTTATAGCCGTAGAGCTTTGCTCGCTATGAAATTTTTACTTAATACCTTATATTTTTGAAAATATTATTTATCCCTTTAGGGGAAAACTTTTTCTAAAAAAGTTTTTAAAGGTTTATTTACCATTTTTTACAGCTATATTTTGCACAACTTTAGTAATATCTTTTTCAATTTTTTCTAATTTTAACCTTAAACGAAAAACAAAATAAAATAATATAGCTACGCTTAAATATAGTAAAACTTCAATACCTGAACCGCTAAAACCGAGTCCGGCTACTAATTCATCAATAAATTTTAAAGAAATTATTAGACATGCGGCTAAAATCCAAAAAATAAGCCAAAATAAAAATTCATTCATGCTAATATAATTCTTTTGCTTTTGCCGAAAAAGCCGAGCGAGTATAAAAGCGATAATAATTAAAGCGATTGTTTGTTGTAACATATTGTTAATATAATATTTTAATTAACCAGCATGGCAATAAATAATTCTTTTAAAATTTTTAACCCGCCAGAAAAACTTTGTCCGAAACTATGGTAAATAACTCTTATAGGTATTTCTTTAACTTTAAAATTATTTTTTTTAACTTCAAACATTATTTCCGAGCAATGCGCCATCCGGTCTTGTCGCCAATTAATTTTACGCGCCGCCTCGCTCGACATCGCTCTAAAACCGCTTTGTGGATCGGTTAAATTAATATTAAAAAATATTTTATTTACCGCTTTAGCTAAAGGCATAATAAAATATTTCTTAAATATCGGCATTTCCGAACTATGAGCGCTATCTAAAAAACGCGAGCCGAAAACAACTTGCGCCTCGCCATTTTTAATTGGCGCGACAACTTTTTCTATATCCTTACTTAAAAATTGGCCGTCGGCGTCAAAATGAACGACTATATCAGCGTCATTTTTTAAACAATACTCGGTACCCGTTCTTAAAGCTGCGCCCTGCCCGCGATTTATTATATGCTTAAGTAAAACCACGCCGGTTTTAGCCGAAGAACTAGCCGTTTGATCGCTTGAACTATCGTCCACCACTACAACCGTATCAACCAGGGGTTTTACCTGGTCTATAACCGTTGCTATATTTTTTTCTTCATTAAACGCCGGAATGACGCAAAAAATTTTCATAAATTAACTTATAATAATCAAATAAAAAAATTTATGGCCGTAGAGCTTCGCTCGCTTTAAAATTTTTATTTGATACCTTATATTTTGGAAAATATTAAAAACCTTTTTTAAAAAGGTTTTTAAAGGCTATACTACCGTTTTTAAACCTTTGCTCGCTCGTAAATCATCAATTGTCTTTTTCAAACCATTTTCCAAAGTAACAATCGGCATCCAACCCAGCTCTTCCTTAGCTCTAGTTATGTCAGGCAAACATAATTCACTAATAAATAAATGTTTGTCCGCATATGTTATAGCCGATTTTGAATCTAAAATTTTAATAATCATCTCGCAAATTTTTGTTAAATTCATATCAACATCAGATCCAATATTAAACGGCCCATTTGCTGAACTTTCCATTAATTTTAAACAAGCATCAACACAATCGCTGACATAACAAAGCGAACTAGAAAAATTTTCGTCGCCAAGAATAGTTAAATCAGAATTTTCCAAAGCGCTATTTATAAAATCAGGAATTAAATTGCCTTCGTTTAGTTTTAGCCTCGGTCCATAAATTCTAAATAAGCGAGCCACTTTCGCGTCAAGATTATAAACGCGGCGATAATTTTCTACCATAGTTTCGGAAAATCTTTTGCCTTCGTCGTAGCAACTTCTCTCAGAAAGAAAATCAACTTTACCAATTTCGCTTTCCTTAATTTTTGTTTGGCCGTCTAATCTTGGGCCGTAAACTACCGAAGAAGAAAAATGCATAATTTTTGCCTGGTAACGAACCGCTAAATCCAAAGCATTTTTTACGGCATAAGAAGAAGCTAAAACCGTTGCGATTTTATTTTTTTCAAAATCTTTCGGCGAGGTCGGGCAAGCTAAATTATAAATTTCTTGGATACCCTGAAATTCTATTTTAAATTTTTGCAATTCCGGCAAGGCTTCTAAATTAATCGGCTCAACCATATCATGTTTTATAAACTCAAAATTAGGATCAGAAAGTAAATGATCAATATTTCTTTCGTCGCCGGTTGAAAAATTATCAAGGCAAATTACTTTGCTATTTTCAATTAGCCGGTCGCATAAATGCGAACCGACGAAACCAGCGCCGCCGATTACTAAAACATTTTTTTTGTCAAAAATTGCTCTTTTGCTCATATAATTATAAATATTTTATTAGTTTATTATTTATCGAATTAAAATTTTATGGCCGTAGAGTTTTACTCGCTATAAAATTTTTATTTGATACTTTATATTTTTTGAAAATATTAAAAACTTTTTCTAAAAAAGTTTTTAAAGGTTATTTATTAATTTTTATGCTACCAACACTAACGCCTCCGCTAAAATTATCTTCATAAGCGTAAAATGAACCAGTAAGTTTTCCGCTAGCTTTAAAAACACGGACATGCGGCGCGCCTCCCGAACCGGCGCCGGTTATTATTTCGTCAAAACCGTCATTATCAACGTCGGCTTTAGCTAAATTAACTCCACCGCGAAAAGTACTGCTAAAAGCAAAAAATTGAGAAAATAAATTTCCTTTGCTATCAAAAACTTTTATATGCGGACCGCCGCCTTTTTCCGGAGCCGTAATAATATCTGATTTATGGCTACCGGAAGAATTTCTAACATTAGCTACGGCTACCCTTACGCCGCCAGTAAAAGTTTTAACGTAAGCCAAAAATTGACCGCGTAAAGCTCCGCTAGAATTAAAAATTTTTATTTCAGGAATTTTTCCAGCAGATAAACCTGTAATAATTTCGTCTTCCCCGTCGCCATTAATATCGCCGGCAGCTATATTTATACCGCCTTTAAATTTATCATAGGCGTAAAATGAACCTAAAAATCCCCCTTTATTATTAAAAATTTTTATTTCTGAATTGCCTGCCGAAGCTTGAGCCGCGATAATTTCATCTTTACCGTCATTGTTTATATCGGCGCTGGCAATATTCACGCCGCCGCGGAAAGTGTTGCTAAAGGCAAAAAACTGGCTCACTAATTTTCCTTTAGTGTCAAAAATTCTAATGTGCGGTCCGCCGCCTAAACCAGCCGCAGTAATAATTTCATCTTGGCCGTCGCCATTTATATCTCCGGAAGAAAAATTAACCCCGCCCTTAAAGCTAGCGCCATAAGCATAAAATTCGTTATCCTTTTTTCCGTCTTGATCAGTAATTTTTACTAAACTCGCCATGCCACTTTTCGGACCGATTAATAATTTTTCAATTTTACTATTTAATATGCTTTTAGCGTAATTAATCGACGAAGCCACATTTAATCTGCCTTTGCCAAGCTTACCTAAATAATTTGGATTTACTCGACTAATATTATCAGCATTATCTAATAAGGCTTTTAAAATTTCTTCTCGATTTAAAGCTGGATTAGCGCCTTCGATTAACGCTAAAGCGCCGCTTACCATAGGCACGGCGACGGATGTGCCAGACCAATAACCATCATAATATTTATTAAATGGTTGATCGCCTATATAATTATCCGGCGAATAAACTACTGTGCTAAAAACGCTAACTCCTGGCGCGGCAATATCAATGCATTTAATGCCAAAACTGGAAAAAGTCGCTTTTTGATCCATGGTATCGGTTGCGGCTACGCCGATTACTCTATTTTCGCCACTAGCGCCGTCTAAGCAAGCTGGATACATTGGAGTTTCATCTAGATAATAACCATCGCCCTGGCCGACTTCGTTGCCTCCGGCGGCTACTACGATTAAACCAGCGTCATAAGCGCGTTTAACCGCGTCGTCTAAACCTTTACTATAACCAAAACCAACAAAACTTAAATTAATAATATTGGCGCCATTAGCAATGGCGTAATCAATGGCTTTTATAACCTTTGAAGCGCTGCCATCGCCTTTATCATCTAAAACTTTAAGCGGCATAATTTTCGCTTTCCAAGTTATACCAGCGATGCCAGCCGCGTTATTGCCAGAAGCCGCCGCAATACCGGCGATAATAGTGCCATGTAAAATTCCATCTTCAGTAAATCCAGTTTTAAATTTTGGCGCCGGGTCAGGCACATTATTAACAAAATCCCAACCATTAACGTCATCAATAAAACCATTTCTATCATCATCAATGCCATTATTAGCGACCTCTTTTTTATTCACCCAAATATTACTAGCGAGATCGGGGTGATTTATTTGCACGCCTGAATCTAAAATAGCAATAACAATATTAGAACTTTCTCTTGTATTATCCCATGCTTCAACAGCTTTAATTTTTTGTAAATACCATTGATTATTAAAAAGCGTATCAGACGGAATTATAGAAGCTTTGTAAATGTAATTTGGTTCGGCGTAATCTACTTCCGATAAATTATTATAGTAATTTAAAAACTCATTTAAATCCCCCGCTTGAGCGATTTTTATAGTTATCGGATTTGATGAATTTTTAAATTTTACTAATATTTCATCGGCGACCCTGTTAAATACACTACGCTCCCCAATATCTAATTGTGATTTAACTGGGCAAGCAAAATCATTATTAGTATCGCTAAAAGCCTTACTATTAGTAAAAATAAAAAAACTTAGGAACGTAATTATTCCAATTAAAAAAATATTAAAAAAAGATGTCGTTTTCTTTCTCGCCCCGTTAAATCTAAACAAAAAATTTATCATAAATAATTTACAAAAAAATACAAATGCAAAACTTACCCCATTTATGAATAAAGATGCTATTTAACGGGGTAAATAACATCTTTATTATAACACAACTTATGAGTTTTTTTCAAATTCACATCTTTTCCATTAACGCTAATATTTCCTGAGCGCATTTAGTTAAGCTAAAATCTTTTGCCCGCTCAAATCCCTTATTAATTAATTCATCGGCTAGCCGCTTATCTAATAATATCTTTGCCATTTTTTCCGCCATATCTTCTTTATCGTTTGGGTCAAAAAGCAAAGCCGAATCTTTAACAACTTCCGGGATGGATGCAATATTTGAAGCCGCGATTGGTACGCCCGAAGCCATAGCCTCAACTAACGGTATGCCAAAGCCTTCGTAAAGCGAAGGAAAAACAAATAAAGCAGCGCCGTTATGAATATAGGGCATATCTTCTTCCGGCGCCCAACCGGTTATAATCACCTCTTCGTCAAGATTAAATTCATTAATAACATATTTAACTTCATCAAAGCCAAGCCCGGACTTACCGACTAAAACTAATTTATGTTTTATGTCCTTATGTTTTTGCCTCATAATCGCGTAAGCGTTAACTAAGGTAGCGGTATTTTTCTTTTTTTCTAAACGGCCGACATAAAAAATATAAGGAGTTTTAATATCATACTTATCTAAAACTTGTTTTATCTTTTCCTTGTCATTTATCGGGCGATAAAGTTCGTTATTAAAACCATTATGAACCACTTTAATTTTTTCCGCATCAGCTTTATAAAAATCCACCATTTCTTTTTTAGTAAATTCTGAAACCGAAATAATTATTTTAGCGTGCTTAAGCGCGAATCTCGTTGACCAGCTATGATGGCTAATAACGTCAGGATGCAATTTGCCTAAAGTAAATAATTTAATTAAAAAATTAATAGATCTAGAAGCCGGACCGATTTTATCCGAGCTATAAAGTTTAGCGAAACGCTCAAAGCCTATATCATGAATCGTAACGATTGATTTTTTTGGATGAATAACCGGTAGAGTATGAGCCGGAACAAAAAGAATGTCCGCCGGACGAACGAACATTTCATAAGATAATCTAATTTGTGTCCAAAAATAAATAAACGGCCATCTTAAAATTTTAACGCGAAAATTTCCGAACGGACTTTTAACTTCCTGCTCGCCATGTTTATCTATTTTACCGGGCGTAGCCGAATGATTTTCATCGGTTAAATCGGCTAAACCGCCGGTTAAAGGCTTATCCGTATATAAAATATACTGATTTTTAGAATCAATTTTAGCCAGTTCTCTTATTAAATAATAAGAATACCATTCTGTTCCGCCTTTAAATTGTCTGTTGGCGCGCGAGGCGTCAATACCGATGAGCATAAATTAAATTATTATTATCTTTTTTGTCATTCCGGGCTTGACCCGGAATCTAGGGGTGAATACTTAAAGTCAAAATTTTATTACGTAGCAAAAGCAAATAATTTTTGCTGAATAAACATAAGCGCCTCATCTTTTTCTTCTTCAATTTCACCGTTAAGCATTTTAATTATCATGTCGCCAATGTGATATCCAAGGTTTACCGGTACAGCATTACCTATTTGTTTATACTGCTGCGAAACGGATCCTGAAAATTTCCAACTATCTGGAAATGTTTGAATTCGTGCATATTCGCGCACTGACAAAGGACGTGTTTCATTTGGATGACAACGTTCAGTTTGTTTTTGAGCCGGGCTACAAGTCAAGGTTAAAGACGGTTCGTCCCACGACAATCTTCTTGCCATACCAGTTTTGCCGCCACCCATGAAATAACTTGCCCCCATGTATTCTTTTTGAAGATTTTCCGGAAGATCTCTCCAATATCCGCCAGGAGGAATTAATTCTAATATTTTTTTCTTTTTTTCTGGATATTTTTGGCCTTCAGATTTTGGACATTTGCTGAATGCTTCGCGCAGAGGAATAATATAATCTTTTTCTTTTGGAAATGAAATAGGAATATTTAAATCTTTTCTAACCCCAATAATTATAAGACGTTCTCTTTTTTGCGGAACATCCAAATATTGTGATCGTAAAATTTTATATTTAACTCGATATCCAATTTCTTCTAAAACAGACACCATCGTCTTAATTGTTCTACCATTGTCATGGTTGAGCAATCCTTTGACATTTTCTCCAATTGCAATTTTAGGCTTAACTTCTTTAACACATCTCGCAAACTCAAAAAACAATGTACCTCGTATATCCTCAAAACCCATTTTTCGACCAGCTTGCGAAAAAGTTTGGCAGGGAAAACCTCCTTGAACAATGTCGGCTTGCCCATTAAAAAATTTTAGTTCTCTTATATCTTTTTCGACAACATTCCAATTTGGTTTATTAATCCGAAGTGTTTCGCAGGCATATTTGTCATACTCATTCAATAGTACATGCTCAATACCTGCATTTTCCATCCCTAAAGCAGTGCCCCCCGCACCAGCGAATAATTCGATCGCTGTGTAGTTTGACATTCTATTATTCTTTAAAATTTTAAACTTACTTTTTTTGTCTCCGTAAGTTTTGTTTTGTATTCTTTTTATTTCTTCTAAACTAAATATGCGATCGTTTTTTTCATCTCTAAAAGATTTAATTAGTCCTTTTTTGTCCCACCTTCTAATAGTATCAATTGAAATACCTAATCGACGGGCGGCTTCTCCAGCGGTTATAAATTGATTTTTTTTCATAAAAAAGATAGATTAATAATCTATCATAATTATATCAAATAACCATTGCCTAGGCAATGGTTATTTAGTTAAAAAGGCTAATTTAAATAATTCAAAATATTTTTTAGCTTCTTCTTTGCTTAATTTAAATTTGTATTCATCTACTAAAATATGAGATAACGCTTCAAATAGTTCCTGTAGGGCATATTTTCGTCCGGTTGCAAGAGTATAAAAACTTATACCATCAATTACTCTGATATTTTTTTTGCTCGGTTTTCTCTTGTGGGTCTTATTGTCCGATGGGGTAAAGGGTTTGTTGTATATGCTTTTTGCCTGAGGTATTATTTCTACATAATATCCAATAAAACCATTAAATTTTTCTGATTTAAGTTTTGACTCTATGGCATTATATATTTCAACCTTATGATTTCCTTTTGTTGTATTAAATTTATTTTTTATTTCTGCAATAATTTTCATTTTATCGTTTGCAACATCCAACCCTCCACCAACTCCGAGATTTTTCCAACCAGGGATTGCACCTAATATTTCTTGATGAAAATCACCTATGGCATTTTGCATTGTTTTTTGTGATTGTCTGGCCTTTTCTTGTTTTATCCATTCTTTGTATGCTATTGAATGAGTGACGCCATGGAACAAGGCTGAAAAAGGATCAATAACATTTTTATGAAGATTACTACTCGCCTCACGTTCCGTCATTTCTATTATTTTGACTACTTTTCCAACGGCAGAAATTAAATTTTTGTCGGATATAAATTTTAGATACGGCATAAGTATTTTAAAAATTAATTAAATCATTTTTGTACCCCTGCTATTCAGTGGGGTAAACTCCGCGAAAAAACACCTATTTTTCTATTTACCCCTAGATTCCGGCTCGGAGGCCGGAATGACGAAATAAAAAATAAAAGCCAATAAATTATTCAGTAAGCAAATCTAAATTTGTTTCAAGCTCTTTTTGAAATTTTATATTATGTTGCATGCTTTCATAACTTGGCCACATACCATTTGACAGACCAATCAAGTTTCCTCTGGATATGATTATAATTTTTTCTTTTGGTACGATTTTTAAATATGATAAATATATATAATGCGGTATTTGATGCGTTCTGGACACTAGCTCGCAAGCTAAATTTCTGAAATCTTCATGTGCTTTTTCTCGTTTTTCAGGCCTATCAAACTCTTGGGTTGCTGAGATTTTTGGTGAGGTATATAAATTAGAATAATAAATTAAAGCATCTGATATTTTACCTATAGTTTCTTTTTGCCTTTGTATAGGTTCAATATAAAATTTATTAATGATTTGACCGATAATATATACCAATACACCTGAAAGAACTGTAAAAAAAACAGTTTTAAATTCCATATATTTATTGGCTTTTATTTTTTATTTCGTCGCAAAAATACTTCTCTTATATGAGTCCAAATTTTCTAAAGCAATGCCGGTTCCTTTAGCAACGCAAAGCAAAGCATCATCGGCAACGTAGGCCGGCACATCTGTTGTGCGGGAAAGTAATTGATCAATATTTCTAAGTAGCGAACTTCCGCCGGATAAAACCATGCCTTTATCCATAATATCCGCGGCTAATTCCGGCGGAGTATCCTGGAGCACTCTTTTCGCCGCATTAATAATAGCTTCTAATTCATTTTGCACCGCTTCGGTAACGTCATCCGAATTAACCGTAATATTTCTCGGTAAACCGGTAATCATATCGCGGCCCCTTATCTCCATAGTTAATTTATCTTCTAAATACAGAGCGCTGCCTATTTTAATTTTAATTTCTTCGGCCGTTCTTTCGCCGATAGCTAAATTATATTTTCGCCTAATAAATTCCTGAATCGCCGCGTCGAATTTATTACCGCCGATTCTAACCGAGGTCGAAGTAACGACTCCGCCCAAAGAAATTACCGCCATTTCCGCCGTACCGCCGCCAATATCAATAATCATATGTCCGGAAGCCGAACCGATCGGAATATCGGCGCCAATCGCCGCGGCAATCGGTTCTTTAATAATATAAGCGGCTCTGGCTCCGGCCGCTATAGTCGCGTCAATTACCGCTCTGCGTTCGGTCGAGGTAATTCCCGCCGGAACGGCCACCATAACTTCCGGCCTAAATAATCTAATACCGCCTAAAGCTTTATTAATGAAATATCTAAGCATAGCTTCAGTTGTATGATAATCAGCGATGACGCCGTCTTTTAAAGGTTTAATCGCGACAATAGTGTCAGGCGTTCTGCCTAACATGTCTTTAGCTTCATTGCCCACGGCTAAAATCTTTTTATCAATTAAAGAAATCGCCACTACGCTTGGCTCATTAATAATAATGCCCCTTTTTGGCAAATGCACTAAAGTGTAAGCTGTACCAAGATCTATACCGATCCGTTTTATAAACATAATATATAATGAAATTTTCAATTATCAATTCTCAATTTTCAAACAATTTTCAATGCATTAATTTTCCCTGCCTAAGCAGGACAAGCAATTGAAAATTTAATAATTGATCATTTATTGATAATTGGTTATTGAAAATTGATAATTAATCAAAACTTGATTTCAAAATCCCGATCTATGCCTAAATCCCCTGACCATTTCATTCTGGTTGGGTTTATTTTTTTCATAGACAAGCTCGCTGGACTATATGATTTTATACCATTTTTAAAGCTTAAGTCAACCGAAAGATTATCTAATTCTTTGCCCGGCTGCTTCTGGATATAAAGGCTATAATTATTATTTGACATAACTGATGACGGCAGCTTATATTCAAGCGTAATATTACTGATTTTTCCTGGTTCTACGACTAAATAAAAGCCAAACCAAGTTTTACCTAGCTCATCTCCGACATCTATATTTTTATTTTCATAACCGCTAATTTTTATTAATTGGCTGCCTAAAGGAACATAAACTCTAGTATAACTTTTATAAGCGCTGGTTTTCCAATCAACTTTACCATTATGAGCGTAATTAATAGTTAATTTAGAAAATAACCCGTTAGAGCCTTCTATAGTTTGATAATTTATGCTTCGATTCATAACCGCGTCGGTTTTTAAAGCGGCTAAATTAGCGTCAACCACCATAAAATAATCGCCGTAATAATTTTTTACTTCTCCGGCCCAACCATTTTCAATCGCAATATTTTCTAATTGGCTATCGGTTAAATAAAATAATAAATTCTTTTGAGATAAATTATCAATTACGATATTAATAATTCCCGACCATTGGCTCGGCGGCAGATCAAAAATTTTAATTTTCAATTCTTTTGATATCTCGCTAATAACCTCTTTTCTTTGCCAAGAAGAAACTCCTAAATTTACATAACCTTTTTCTACGCGATATTGCAATAAATCTTGAAAATTATTTTCGTTATAAGCTTGGCCTTCGACCGTAATCGGACCGGTTATTTTCAAAAAATCAGTAATTAGTTTCGGCGTAATGGCTAAAACTCCGGAAAATTTAATAACTTCTTTATTTTCCGGATTTAAACTGCTTTCAGTCTGATAAAATCCGTTTATCATTTTAGCCGAAGTCGGCCAATCAGGCGACCAATTCGCGTCGCGCAAATACCATTTTTTATTCAAATATTTTTTTATTGGTTCAGGCGGCTCAACGTTCATCTTATCCTGCACCGGCATATCAAGATGATAAATATCATGCGTATCAAAACTAACTATATCGCCATTTTTTATTTTTAAAACTCCGTAAGTGCCTAAAAATCCTCCGGTTGGCCTTAACTCGTCGTTATTTTGGAGTAATACTAAATAATTTACTTCCTCGGGATAACCGGCTAAGGCTGGGATCATCTGAGATAGGGGCACGGCTTTAGTTAAAAGCGAACTAGCTTCATTTATTTGCTCCTTAGCTTGAATAAGTTTATCTTTAAGAATAAATAAAATACCCGAAGTGCCGGCTTGATCTAAACTAATATAAGCTAAATCTAAATCTGCTTTTATACCGTTTAATTCCGGAGACGATTCAAAGATTTTTTTAAGGAGCTCACGTTTCTCAGTAACGGTTAACTGAGAAAAATTAAATTCTTTATCTCCGGTTATGATAGCTTCTAGGCTTTGACCAAACTCGGCGCCGCTCGCAACCGCTTTACTTAAAAATTGAACGGCGACTAAAAGACTTTCGGCATCGTTTAGCTGGCTTAAAGCGAACGGCACATTATTTATAAAAACATTACTTTTTATTTTATTTAATTTATTTATTGAAAGATTAAAATTATCTTCTGCGAGCTTAGCTAATTCAGCGGCTTCTTCAAAATCATTTTGCTTAGCGAAAATAACCGCTTGCTCAAGATTATTTTTACCAAGGCTCGCCTGGTTATAAATTTGTTTTAAATCGGTAATTTGCGACGCTACTAAAATTAAAAATAACAAAAATAAAAAAACTGCGGTTAAGCAAAGATATTTAAAAATTTTGTACGCAAAATTTAAACGTCGGCGTTTTTTAACGAACGGTATTTTACCGATTAAACCATCGGCTGTTTGCTGCAAAGCTAAAAAATCTAAATGTTTTTTTCTATTAAACATATATTATTTTATTCTTGTCTTAACGCTTCTATTGGATCAAGCCGAGCGGCTTTACGGGCCGGATAAATTCCAAAGCCCAGGCCAAACACGACAGCAAAAGCCAAAGAAACATAATAAGCTTTTAAAGGAATCACAAAATCCCAATCTAAACCATAATAATTAGCTCCAACTGAAATTAAATATGAGGCGCCTATGCCGACTAAAACTCCAACCACGGCGCCAATTAAAGTTATAATTACTGATTCAACTAGAAATTGCATCATAATATCGCGATATTTCGCGCCAACCGCTTTTCTTAAACCGATTTCGGCGGTTCTCTCAGTAATAATAACATACATAATATTCATAACGCCAACTCCGCCAACAATTAAAGAAATCGCCACAATAGCGAGTAGCATTAAAGTTATAGCTCCGGTTACAGTATCTAAAATATCCATGGATTCTTGCATGGTGACAACTCTAAAATCATCTTCGCTAGTATCAGTCATACCTTCGCCTATAACTTTAATCGCCGTCTCGCCTGGTTTAAACTCTAAAGGTTTAGAGGTGATATTATGATTTTCTCGTATAATCAGCCTAGCTTCTTCGGCGGTTTCGTCGGCTAAACTTACATCTTTAAGCTGATGCATCATAAACATTATATGATCAATGCCTAAAACCTTTTTCTGTAAAGTTCTAATCGGCGCATAAATCATATTATCATAATCAAAAGTCATAACCGCCCCCCTCTCTTTTACAACTCCGATAACACGAAATTTAGTTTTTCTAATTTTAATATATTTATCTATCGGGTCAGAATCACCAAACAATTTATCTTTTATTTTATAGCCGAGCACGGCGACCGGAGCGTTTGCTTTGTCTTCCGTATCAGTAAAATATCGCCCATAATCAATTTCCGTCTTATCAATATCTAAAAGACTGGCGGTTGTACCATATAGCAAAACTTTTTTTGACTGTTCAGCATAACTGGCTTTTTCTTGACCTATAATAACCGCGTAGCCATTTTTAACATTGGGTAATTTTAAAACATCCTCATAATCTTCTAAGGTTAAAGTGGTAATTTGCGCGCCTTGAGCCATGGCTACCGCGCCTTGTATTTCTGCTTGATTGCCCTTTTTACCAGTAGGATTTTTAACTTCAGTTTCTATTAAATCAGTACCGCCGAAAGCTTCAACCTGCTTATAAACTAAACCGCTAATTCCTTCTCCGGCCGAATAAACTATAACCACGCTAGCAATACCAATAACTATACCTAAAACCGTCAGAGCAGTTCTAGTTTTATTGCCCTTAATGGAACGCAAAGAAATTTTTATAACCGGTCCTAAATTCATAAAATTATTCATGCCTTAAAGCTTCTACCGGCTGTAATTTACTGGCTTTTCGCGCCGGATATAAACCGAAAATTAAACCAACGCTTACAGAAACAAACAGCGCCAAAATAATTGATGAAATGGAAATTGATAAACTCCAATCATAGCCCAAAAAATTAGCTATAGCAGCAATTAAAATAGATATTAAACTGCCAATTATAATGCCGATAATTCCGCCGCTTAAAGTTATAGTCGCCGCTTCCATTAAAAATTGGGTCATAATATCTATGTTATTAGCGCCCACAGCTTTTCTTAAACCGATTTCCCTAGTTCTTTCGGTAACGCTAACTAACATAATATTCATTATGCCGATACCGCCGACTAATAACGACATAGCGGCGATAGCGACCAAGAAAAATTTTAAAGCATCAGTAATTGTGGTTATCATATCCATGGCTTCGGCCGAACTGGTAATGGTAAAATCGTCATCAACCCCACTCTGATCAGTTATATCATGCCGTTCACGCAAAGTAATTTCTACATCTCGCATAGCTTTATCTAAATTTTCCTGATGATCAACTTTTAATCTAATCATACTTACATGATTTACTCCGGCGATTAATTTTTGCATGGTTTTTATCGGAATAAAAACCTGGTCGTCATTATTTTGAAAAGCCACGGTTCCCCTATTTTTCATAACGCCGATGACTTCAAAATCATGCTTTTTAATCTTTATTTTTTTGCCAATAGCATCCGAATCGCCGAACAGTTCTTGTTTTACTGTACTACCTAAAACCGCTACTTTTGATAAATTAATTTCCTCTTCTTTAGTAAAAAATCTGCCATGATCAACCGTTCCGTCTTCCACATCTAAATAACCGACGGTCACCCCGCTAATACCAGTATCATAAGAATTAGCGCCCCAACTAACACTACTCATGCCTTTATAATAAGCCGCCACGCTAGTTATATTAGGGGCATTACTTTTTTCATTTAAAGACATAGCATCTTCGTAGGTAAGCGTAGTAATAACGATACCCATAACCGAGGCTGGCGGACCTTTTTGTTCAGTGGCGCCTGGTAAAACACCTATAATATTGGTGCCAAAAGTTTTTATCTGATTAAGAATTAAACTTTGCGCTCCAGCGCCTACGGCCATAATAATAATAACCGCGGCAACTCCAATAATTATCCCGAGCATTGTTAAAAAGCTTCTGCCCTTATTGGCCAGAAGCGCTCTGGTTGAAGTCTTAATCGATTGTGTATAAAATTTCAGCATATCGCTTTTATTTATTTCAACATCTCTCCATCTCTAGCCATTCTTCTATTTAAAACTTTATAATCATCAACTATCAAACCATCTTTAACTTTTATAATTCTTTTAGCATGCTCGGAAGTATAAGTTTCATGGGTTACTAAAACTATAGTATGGCCCTCATCATTTAACTTCTGCAAAATTTCCATGACTTGCACACCTGATTTTGAATCAAGATTGCCGGTTGGCTCATCGGCGAAAATTACCGCCGGATCATTAACTAAGGCGCGAGCGATAGCGACGCGCTGTTTTTCTCCGCCAGAAATTTTATTAGTAAAATAATTTAAGCGATGCCCTAAACCGACGCTTTCTAAAATTCTTTTGGCTCGGGCTTCGGGCGCTTCTTTATGTTTAGCGTAAGTTAAAGGCAGCATAACATTTTCTAAAACCGTAGTACGCGGCAAAAGGTTAAAAGACTGAAAAACAAAACCGATTTTACGATTTCTTAAATCAGCTAATTCATCATCGTCTAGCTTAGTTACATCTTTACCTTCAAGATAATATTTACCGCCGGTCGGTCGATCTAGGAGACCTAAAATATGCATTAAAGTAGATTTGCCAGAACCCGACGGCCCCATAATCGCCACAAAATCTCCTTGGTCAATATTAAAGGTAACCCCATGCAAAACCGGAGTAACAACTTCGTCACTAACAAATTTTTTAGTTAAATTATCAATTTGTATAAGCATAAATAAAAAAATTTTCAATTTTCAATTTTCAATTTCCAAATAAATTGATAATTGTTAATTGAAAATTTAATTCTAATTACTTCGTTGCAATATAAGTCACTACAAAGTCATTTTCATTAAGGCCTGACAAAATTTCTACTAATCCATCATCGCCCCTTAAACCAATAGTAACCGGCGCTTCTTTAATTTCTTGGCCGACTAAAACCCTCGCGACTTTGCCGTTGCCATTTTTCTCAATTATTGCTCTCAGTGGCGCGATTAATACATTTTCCTTTTTAGCCGTAGTAATATTAGCATTAGCGGTCATGCCTGATTTTACATCTTTGCCCTGGCCGTCAAAATTAATTTTTACTTTATAATAAATTACATCCTGAATAATAGTTTCGGCTGGTTCAATAAAATTAACCTGGCCGTAGAATTTTACATCTTTACCGAAAGCATCAAGAGTAATTTCCGCTTGGTTATTAATCGCCACCTTAGTTATATCAGCTTCAGAAACATCAACTTCAATTTCAAAGTTATTTACACCAAGCAATGAGAAAACCGGTTTAGTTAACGCAAACTGCTCGCCAGCTTCATAATTCTTTTTTGTAATCGTGCCGTCTAGCGGGGCCTTTATAGTATTATTATTAATTTGATTTCTAACTAAATCCAAAGCGGCTTGCGCTTGGCTTACTTGAGCCTGGGTTAAATTTACATCTTGCGACCTAGCGCCAGCTTTAAGTTGATTTAATTGCGCTTCGGCCACTAGCCAAGATTTATAATAAGTATCGATTCTAGCTTGAGCCGAAGCAATCTGTTGCGCTCCATTTACTTTAGTGGTAGCTAAAACATTTTTAGCCGAGAGAATCGCATTATTAAGATTATTAATTGCATCATTTAAATTAGTTTGAGCGGTTTGCACCGAAGTAATACCGCCGCTAACATTAACTTGCTGCGCGCTGATAGTTGTTTTATAAGTATCAAGTTTTGTTTGAGGAAAACTTGACCCGACCATACTAGCCTCTAAAAGGCTATAGCAATCTTTTAAAGCGTTAAAAGTTTTATTTAAAGCGTCTAAAGTGTCGGCCGTTGCTTGAATTATGTCTCCGCTAGCTTGACTGGCCCTAGCTTTAGTTAAAGCTATGTTAGCTTGGTTATAATCATTTTTCGTGGTTTCTAATAAAGAAATATCTTTTACTCCTAAAAAGTATCTAATATCATTGTCATTCAATATCGTATTTATATTATCTAAAGCGTTAGCAGCCACGGGAATTTTAGTTTCCACGGCGGTTGAAGCGGAGGCTTGATAATTTTTTACCGCTTGCTGATAACTAGTTATGGTCGAGCCGGTTGTTAAATAAAGATCATTTAAATTTTTTTCCGCCTGCGCGATACTTTCGTTAACCGTATTTTTTATTTTTTCCGCTTCATTCAAAGAAGAAACATAAGACGTTTTAGCCTGATCAACGCTCGCTTGGCTTACCGCTAATTCGCTAGCGGTCGCGCCGGCTAAAAGTTTAGATAAATTCGCTTGAGCGACTCTTAAACTGGCCGTGGCCTCTCTTTCTTTCAGTAATAAATCGCTTGAATCAAGTTCAGCTAAAACTTGATCTTTTTTTACTTTATCCCCTACTTTGACAAAAATATTAGCAATCTTGCCGCTAATGTTAAAATTTAAATCCATTTCTTTGTTAGCTTTAACCATGCCGGTTTCGCTAACGGTTTGTATTAAATTTCCTCTTTCAACTTTCACGGTCGTATAAGTAGTTTTGGGCTTTTTATTAAAAACAAAATACATACCAACAACCGCTATAATTAATATAAAACCAATAATAAAAAATTTATTTTTAATAATTTTCATTTAATTTTTCCTTATTTTTAATAATTTTTTGAAATTTAGCGACAAACTCGTCTAAATTTAATTCGTTTTTTATGATGTAAAAATCCGCGCCTAAATCTTTACCTCTTTGCTGACTATCATTATCGCTTAAATTAGTAAAGATAAAAACTGGAATTTTAGAAATTTCCGGATCGGCCTTAATATCTGATAACATATCAAAACCATTCATTTCCGGTAAAATAACATCTAGAATAATATAATCCGGTTTAAGAACTTTTATTTTTTCCATTGCCTCTTTTTTATCGCCCCCCTCATCAATAATAACTTCAAAACCCTCTACCCTAAACTTAGACTGTAGCCCATAAAGCAAGTTAGCATCATCTTCAATTATAAGAATTTTCTTATTTTTATCCATTTACCCTGTTAAATAAGATTTGAATCTCTTTAATGGAGAAACAACTTATTTTAATTAATTTTATATTTTTACCCTATTTTTCCAAACCTGCTATTTCTAGGCTCAAATCTTAATTTTTAATTTTTTAAAAATTATTTAACAGGGTAAAATTAGCATTAAAGGCAATTGATTTTACTTAAAGTAATTATACTAACTTTTAAAGAATTTTGCAATACAAAAACACCTTAATTTTATTAAGATGTTTTTTAAATTAAAACAATTTAAATACCTGCTTATTTCTCGACATAATTAAAAATCGGACCGACTAGTAGAACCTTTTTATCTTTCTGCTGATATACCGCTGCTTGCAATTTAATACCGTTAATTGATTCGATAGTTTTAAATTTACCAAAATTAAAAATTACATTTTTATCCGGGCCTTCGGTAACAGTGTACCTCTTTAAAATATTTTGCACTATTAATTGGCTATCTTTATCTAAAGTTTCTCCTTGCAATTCTTTTACGGCTAATGATTTAATAGCGTTAAAGTCATCCATAGCATCGCTTATTTTCTTTAAAGTCACATCAATATCTTTTACAATTCTTAATTCATTTAACATCTGAGACAGCATATTAATATTTGATATGAGTTCATTAATCAATACTAAATTCGGCTCAACAAAAGTTTCTGTTTCATTACTAACCGTAAGATTATTACCCTGTTGCACATTAAGAATTATTTTATCGTTCGGTAATTTTAAATTTATCCAAGCCGACATGGCAGTATTAAGATTTTTTTGTTGCCAAGCTGAACTTAAAGTGTAAAGCGGACCATCTAAGCCGTCTGACTTTAGAAGAGACTGCTGATTTAAATACATAATGGACCAATAATTACTATTATGCCAACTGCCCGAAGTAAAAGTTTTAAGCTGATCTGATAATTTTTTACTTTGAGTAGTGTATTTATCGTAGTAGGTATTTTCTTTAAAATAGTCATTATTAGTTATCGGCACATATAAATTAATAACGTCCAGGCCGATCGGCTTACAGCGAGAAAATATTTTTTGTTTGCCTAATCGGCAACCGGTTATATTATTTTCTCTTAAATCCACAAATTGTTTTTTATAAGTACCGACATTAGGCGTAATTAATTGGTTAAAGATGTAATTATCTGGCCAATAATCCTGCTGTAATAATCTCATGCCAATTTGCGGCTTAACCGCGATATCGTTTCTATTATAACCGCCTTCTATCTCAGAAAAATTAAATTTTTTCTCTACTTCCGACTGAATTTTTAAAGCATTGGCTAGCGCGTTATCCAAACCTTTTTCTATGGAAAAAATATTTTCAATTTTATAATCGGCGCTGTATAAACTGAATAAAACATCATTAAATTGTAAATAGGTTAAATCTTTGCGCAGACCGGAAAAAAATGACAAAACTTTATAAACCCTAGCCCAGCGATTTTTTAAATCCTGGTTATTACTGAAATCTTTAGCAATATAACTATTGGCGACTAAATTTATTAGCCAATCATTTTTATCCAAAAAACAATCTGGGCATTTAGCGTCTCTATAATACAAGGGGAAAATAGAATTAACCCATTTATTGGCTAAATAAAAATTCTTTAATCTATCATTATATTGCAAATCTTTAGGCACTTTATAAAGCGCATAATCCTGGTAATAGCGAAAAACCGGAGATTTGGCATTTTCTTTGGCTTGATAAATTAATTCCACTTCTTTTTTGACATCGTCGTTTAGATAATCAGGTAAATTAAAATCATAAATACCAGCTTCTTTTTCGGAAAATTTATTTTCATCAGGTTCCTTAGGATTAATTATCTGATCTTCTTTAACTCTAAGTAATTCTAAAGTTGTAGCAAAATAAGCCGCTTCTAGGCGTTGACCTTCTAAGACTGGGTCATTCTCCGTTTTAACTTTAAGCGCCGTGGTTTTATAACGGCTATTAGCGATATCAAAAAAACTCTTATTAATTAGCCAAAGGTCATTAAAAAAAGTATTGCTTTTTACATCAGCAAAAATTTCTTTAAGTAAATTTTGGTAATAATAAATTAAAAAGTCGCTGGTAACTAACTGCGGAATTCCCTGGCCGATTAAAGCGATGTAAGTATCATAAAAATTATCCTTAGTAGATATCTGATTATCTATTATAGTAAAACCGTTTACATTTATTTCATTAAGGTTTACATCGTTAAATTCTAATTTTCTTGAAACATCATAATAATTTGATACATCAGTCTTAATTTGAAGCGGCAGTTTCAGTTTACTATAATTAAAATTAATTTTATCTTCAATTTTTTGATAAAACTGATTAAAAGAAAGCGTTTCGGCCTTAACATTATTAATTTCATTATCAATATTGCTGGCATCATCAGAATTAAATTGGTTAGCCGGCAAAGTTTTAATTTCTGAATTTTCTTCCGTCTGAATCGGTTGTTTATTTTTATCTTGATTTTTATTTTTTAAATAAATAAAAACAAAAACCCCGACCAAGATGCTGGCAATAATTATTGAAACAATTAAAAACAGCAAACCCTTTTTATTATTACTTTCAAAAGAATTTTTACCGCTAGGGTAAGTATTTTGAGGATAGGTGTTATTTTGAATATTTTGATGTTGAGGCTCTCCAAATATGTTTTTATCCATTTACCCTGTTAAATAAGATTTGAATCTCTTCGCAAAGAAACAACTTATTTTAATTAATTTTTATTTTACCCTGCTTATTAGAGACTATTATTTATAAGTTCAAATCTTAATTTTTAAATTTTATTAAATTTAAAAATTATTTAACAGGGTAAAATTATGTTTTAAAAAATATCTAACGGTATCTAAGAATAATTATACTAATTTCTGGACAATTTTACAAATCACCCACATGAAAATGCCTCGGTTTGGCCGAGGCATTTTCATTAAATTGAATAAATTTAAACTTTACCTAAAATTCTGAACATAGCTGTGCCGCAAACCGGGCATTTGCCCTTCATGGCTTTTCTTTTTACGCCGCCCTTACCGTTCATTTCCACTTCATTGGCATCACTCATTTCTTTTTTAGCTTTACATTTTACGCAATAAGCTTCCATAGAGTTATTATTCGCCGCCGGCAATAAACCGACTAAACGATTAATTTATTAAATGGCTAATATTAAATAAAATAATCTAATACTTTAACAAAAATCAACCTTTTATAATTTAATATTAGCATATTTAAGCTAAAAACGCACTCCGCTATCTTCTCCCGGCTTTAGACGCGCCTTTCTCATCCGATCCAAAATGATGAGCAATTTCATGCTTAACCGTAGAAATAATTTTTTGTTTAAGCTCGGATTCGCTGTCCGACTGGCTTAAAATGGCTTTTCTAAAAATAGTTATTCGATCGGGTAGAACCGGACCAAAATTTAATCTTTTAGATTGAGCGTAACCTTCAAACAAACCGAATAAAACATCATTTCTTTTTAAATTAACTTTTTTAAGCTGCTCGGCGGTTGGCTCGTCTTCGGCAAAAATCGCGACATTATTAAGCCTATCTTTAAATTTTTTTGGCAAACTATCTAAAGTTTGCTCAACTATTTTTTCAAATTCTTGTTTGTTTATATTTAACATAGCTATTGATTTTAGCTCTGATATATTTGTATTAATTTCTACCTCCCCGCCCCGCCATAAGCAATCGCTCTGACAATGTTCCAGGCTAAAGCATTCACCGGGTTATGTCCATAAACCCATCTAAAGGTAGTAATGGCAATTCTCTCGTTATTAAGATTACGCGGTAACGGCATTAAACCATAGGCGATAATCATAATGGCGTTCTCATCAATATTATTAGACATAACCGCATCCCGGGCATAAACTTTTTTAAATTCTAATTTAGCCTGAGCTTCGGACTTAGTGTTGCGTTCACTCGGCCATCTACCATTAGCTATCTTTAGCGCGTCACTCCATTCAGCTTCGCTATCTGGCAATCTAGAGTAGGCTCGGTAATATGAATTGATGACTGCGGCTCTTTCGCCAGCGCCTAGATGTTTAGTAGACAGAGTACCATAGACGATAAAATCGTTAATGGTCATTCTGCTATTAGCGCTAATAGTTTTATCTAAATCTAAAATTGTTTTATATTTGGTTAAACCAGCCTGCTCATTAGCAACATTAGCTCCAATACCTAGATGACTGAGCAATTGATTAGTATCTTCGGCAGCTAATATCTTAGCTTCAGATAGAATATCATCTAACATGCTAGCAATTGGAGTAGTGACATTGGTTGAGTTACTAGTTCCATTGGTTGCTGCTGGGGTGGTATTGGTTGGGGTGTTGGTATTAACTGGATTATTATTGTTTTGATTGTTGACAGATCCTGCTAATGGTAGAGGAGGTAAAACAGCACCATGTGTGTTTACAATAAATGTATCACTTGCATAATGAGACTGAGCAGTATATGAATTATTTCTATCATAAGCCCTAATATAAACGGTGTGCGCAGCCTCTGCTAAACTAGATAATGAACAAGAAAAAGATTCTATTTTGCCATTAAACATCCCGTCTGTCGCATTACATGAAACCCAAACGCCTGATGGATCATTGCTATCTAAAGAATATTCTACGCCAGAAATATTAGTTAACGAATTAAGAGTGGCGTCAACAACGCCTGAAATATTTAAATAATTTGAGGTAATAATAGATGATACCGGAGAAAGAGAAAAGGCATGAGGAAAATTATAAATAATATAAACCGAGCCGACATTATGTTTAGAATCGAAGGTCGCGTAATAATTAGATGGGGCCAAATCTACTTTACCATCACCATTAATATCTACAACAAACCCATATTTAGGATCTTCTGAATAGATAAAATTACTATCTCCGTCGCCAGCATATCTTAAAGAATAATTAGCAACATCAGACATACCTATATTATTGCCAGTGCCAGAATAATTATCAATTAAATCATCATAAATAACATATAAATATCCTTGAGTTTGCGTTGCCCATGGCTCGCCTACTATAATGTCTTGCTTACCGTTACTATTAAAATCTTCGACTGCCAAAGCGCCATATGCTAAAGATCCTGAAGCGCCATCATATCTTAAATTGTAATTAGTAGTAACAGCCAAATCAATATTATTGCCTGTGCCAGAATAATCATCAATTAATGAATCGTAAATTACATATAAAGCGCCATAACCGGTTGGGCCATTTTCATCGCCCAATAAAAGGTCAATTTTCCCATTGTTATCCAAATCATTGGCGACGGCTCCGCCTTGTGTAAAATAGGAATATTGAACCGCGCCGTCATATCTTAAATTGTAATTAGTAGTAACAGCCAAATCAATATTATTGCCTGTGCCAGAATAATCATCAATTAATGAATCGTAAATTACATAAAGAGAACCGGAGTAAGAACGAGAATTATTATCAGAGAAACCGGCGCCTACTAGAATATCTAGTTTACCGTTATTATTTAAATCGGATGGTTGAAGTAAAGAATAAGACAACTCGTCTCCAGCAACCGCTCCATCATATCTTAAATTGTAATTAGTAGTAACAGCCAAATCAATATTATTGCCTGTGC
>CAYSKV010000001.1:0-48982 GCA_964431805.1 uncultured Gammaproteobacteria bacterium | reverse complement strand
GCGCCGTCATATCTTAAATTGTAATTAGTAGTAACAGCCAAATCAATATTATTGCCTGTGCCAGAATAATCATCAATTAATGAATCGTAAATTACATAAAGAGAACCAGAATAATTCCGAGAATTGTTACTAGCTCCCTCCGCTCCTATTAAAATATCTGGTTTGCCGTTACCGTCAATATCCCTAAGGGTAATTCCGCCATAAGATAAATAATCATTAGCTAACGCACCATCAAATCTAATATTATAATTAGTAGGGTTGCTAAGATCAATAGTTCCACGAATACTAGTGTATTCTTCAATTAATGAATCGTAAATAATATAAACAGAGCCGGAAGAAGAACGGGAATTATTACTATCACCACTTGCTCCCACAATTACATCTAATTTACCATTACTATTTAAGTCTGCGAAAAATACACCCGCAGTACCTAATTGACTACCTCCGTTCCAATAGTCATAAGTACTATTATATATTCCTCCATCTTTACCTACAATTTGCAAATTATAATTTGCCAAAACTGTAGCAGATATAGGAGAAGAAATTAAAGAAGTATTATCATCTATATCATAAGCAGAAATAACATAAGTATAAGTTCTTTCCGAAGCAATAACATCGGGCAAACTATTATCCGCATATAAAGCCACGGAAGAAGTTGCTATCTGCTCAGACGGAGTGCACGAAGAACCCGCACAACGATATATTTTATAACCAGCAACAGGAATTAATGAAGTGCTAGGAGTCCATGATAAATCAATTTCAGTGGCAGATTTAGCAACCGCTGATAAATTAGACGGTATAGAGGGGGCAACAATTACACTCTCTTGGGCAGAGGAAAAACCAATTTCATTTGAAGCTGTTAATGTATAAGTTGTGTTGGCTGTTGGAAAAACAGAAATCGAACCGCTAGCAATTTCTGATTGGTTGCCAACGCCATTATCAATACTGAGGGTATCCGCGCCCCATGTTGTCCAGGAAAGTGTTACAGGCAAACCAGCCGCCGAAGTTAATGGGTCAACTAAAAATGAAGAAATTTCTGGAGTACCATATAACCTCTCCTCGCTCAATGAATATAATAAAGACGGATTATTTATATTATTAAATTTATTAGCTATCCAATCAGCTGAAAGAGTTCGATTATAAACACGAACATCGTCAATTAAGCCGGAAAAATAGCGGCCAGCTAAAACCCATGCTCCTATATTTAAGTTATTGGATACATAAGCGGTACCAGTATGCCAGCGTGAAACAGAGCCTAAGGATTGTCCATCATAATATAAATATAATTTATCCGCGTCAGAAGTACCAACTAAATGATGCCAACCTCCGTCATGAAGTTGACTATACTGCAAGCTATAATCAAAATAAGAATAACCTTCGCCATCACGACCAACTGCCCATCTAATTTGACCGCCTGTGCCATATCTCCATGGCGTAGAAAGATAGAATCCGCCCTGTCCGCAATCTGAACGGTAAGTCATATCTCCGCTACTTTTTTCTGCTATAGCGGGGAAAGTGGTGTTAGATGATGCATCGGGTTCATAAATCCAAGCCTCTATCGAAACTACCCCATCAGCTAAACTTGAGGCCCATGATGGATTATCTAAAACATTAACGTAGTTGTTCGATCCATTAAAATTACCGGCAAAAGAACCAACTTTACCGCTTGAATAATAGCCACTTGTTCCAGCTGCCGCGCCATGCCAACTACCATCATTACCATTTCCGCTAAAATCTAAAGTGCTAGTGCCCGTGCCTTCATCCATTGGCCAGTAACCCAATAAAGAAGAATCGTTTGTAATATAAGTTTTAGCTTGAGCAACCAAAATATCAGAATCTCCATAACACATATAAATTTTTGACCTAGCCTTTATAGTCGGCACATTAACTTGCGCTGTTAATGCTCCAATACTAGAGTCATATTTTTGAATTACAAAATCTAGAGTATCTGTGCAGTCAGGATTAGCGGTAAAAGTTATATCATAACCATTGACATTTTGTATACTTCCTCCGGTAGAGGTGGCCTGCAAATATGTTGAGCTGGGTATATTTATATATAAAGGAAAATTATTTTCTGTGCCTTGAACTTCTGAATTGATGGTTATACTTCTATAAAATTGCCAAGTAGCGTTAACTGGTTTGGGGATTATAAAAATAGCTGAAATGAAAAAAAATATTGCTAAGTTAAGTAATAAAAAAAATGGCTTTTTAAGCATACTGTTATGTTAAAATTTATATAATTATCTATAAAAATAATAGCATATTTAGAAGAAACTGAGAATAATTAAATACTTTCATTAAAATTTGCCTAAATAAAATTTTCTCTTTTTGTCGTTTAATTTTTCAATCGCATATCTTAGCATTGTGCGGGGCATCACTTTATAATGCTTATTTAAAAATCGTTCTAAGACCTTCTTGTCCCTCTTCCCTGCCTCCCTAAGCATCCAGCCGACAGCTTTATGGATTAAATCGTGCTTGTCATTTAATAAAATTTCCGAAATTTTTATAGTATCGTTAAATTCTTTATTTCTAATAAAAGCAAACGTAGAAATTATGGCGATTCTTTTTTTCCATAAATTCTTTGACTTAGCTAGCTTATATAATATTCTTCTATCTTTATCTAATAAATAATCGCCTATAATATTCGGGCAAGATAAATCCACTAAATCCCAATTATTTATATTTTTAGTATTTTTTAAATAAAACTCTACTATTTTTTTCTTAATTGATTCATCGGCTTTTTTATACTGACCTAATAAAATCATTAAGGCGATTAAGCGATATTCATGAATCTTACTATTTAAAAGTTCTGCTAAATCTTTAAGGTTTAAACCTATATATTTTTTAGATACAATTCTTTGGACCGGCACTTTTATGCCTAAAAAAATATCGCCCTCACCGTATTGGCCCTGGCCGGTTTTAAAAAATCTTTGTAAAATTAGCGCTTGTTTTTTATTGGCTAATTTATTTAATTCGCTTTTTAGCTGTTTTAAGTAAGTCATAATTAAATTATAGCACGAAATAAAAAGGGCGGAACCTATAAAGTTCCGCCGAGTGATATCAATTAAGCTTAATACCATTTTTTTCTGCCCACTGGCCTAATGTTAACGGGTCGGTGTATTTAATTCCTTGGCCAAAATCAGGAAATTTAGAATTAGGATTTTTTCTCATTTTAAATAAGTCGTTAACATTATCATGGGCTTTTTTTATCGCTTCTTCCCATTTTTTTCTCGAATCAACCATCATGCAAAAAAACAGATGGTCTACCCAAAATGCAATCCATTTTTCTGGCATTACCATCCCCTCCTTTGATAATTATTATTTAATTTCTTTTATTAAAAGCTAAGGTCGCTACTGAAACCATAACAATAGAAAAAACCAATAAAATTAGAATGTTTATCTGGACCGGATATAGAAGTAATTTTTGCGCTAATTCAGCTGGGATGCCGCTTAAAATAATATGGCGCATGCCATCAACTCCATAAGTTAAAGGATTAAAGCGCGAAAGAATCGTCATCCATAAAGGCACATTAGTTAACGGGAAAAAAGCGCCTGATAGAAAAAACATAGGAAAAATTAAAACCTGCATTATAATGCCAAAACTTTCCGTAGTTTTCATGAGCGAAGCTATAAGTAAGCCTAAACCGGAAATAGCGAAAGCTAAAAGCATCATGAATAAAAATAATTTAATAATAATTAAAATGTTAAGATGAATATTTAAAAATGGAGCTAAAGCTAAAAGCAATAAAGCCTGAGTTGAAGCTACGGTAACCGCGCCTAAAATTTTTCCGACAACGATTGAGGTGCGCGAAATCGGCGCTACTAAAATTTCTTTTAAAAAACCGAATTCGCGATCCCAAACAGTAGAAACGGTTGAAAAGAAAGCAATACCCATAACATTCATGGCAATAATGCCCGGATACATAAATTTAATGTAATCAACGCCAAAATTACCCTTAGTTAAAGTACTGCCTAGTCCAGCGCCAAAAATTACTAAAAACATTAAAGGCTGGAGCAAGGTAGAAAATATCCTGGCTTTATCGCGGACATATCTTATGCTTTCTCTTTTCCAAATTGTATAAATTGCTATTAGTTCGTTCATAATATAAATTAATGTCTCATTCTCCGGCGCATTTCATCTTTACCCGAAGCTTCTTCTTCGCGAATTTTTTTACCGGTTAAATTTAAAAATACATCATCTAAAGTCGGCTTTCTTAATTCTACGGATTGAATTTTTTCTTCTAATTCATTAAATAATTTTGCTAAAAACTTATCTCCGTCCGCCACTTTAATTTTTAATTTATTATCTTCAACTTTAACAGCTGCGCCAAACTTAGTTTCAATTTCTTGTTTTAATTTTTCCGTATTCGCCGCCGTTATAGTAATAATATCTCCGCCTACCATTTTTTTTAAATTAATCGGCGTATCTAAGGCAACGATTTTCCCTCGATCTATAATTGCAATGCGATCGCAATATTCAGCTTCAGCTAAATAATGCGTGGTCATAAAAATAGTCATGTCTTTTTCCTTTTTTAACCTTAAAACGTACTCCCAAATATTAAATCTCGTCTGCGGATCTAAACCGATAGTCGGTTCATCTAAAAACATAACCTGCGGATAATGAATTAAGCCGCGGGCGATTTCTAAACGACGTTTCATGCCACCAGAAAAAGTTTTTACAATATGATCTCGCCTGTCCCATAAATCAACTAACCTAAGAACTTCTGGCAACCGCTCATTAAAAATCTTCTTATCAACGCCGTATAAATCAGCATGAAAATATAAATTTTCTTTAGCGGTTAATTTATCATCTAACGAAGAATCCTGAAAAACTAAACCGATTGATTTTCTTACTTGATTTCTCTGTTTATTTACATTAAAACCGTTTATTAAAGCCTGTCCGGAGTCAGGCTTTAATAAAGTTGATAAGATGCTAATAGTAGTTGACTTTCCGGCTCCGTTAGGCCCTAAAAAACCAAAAATCTCACCTTGTTTTACGGAAAAAGAAATATTATTAACCGCGGTTAATTTATCAAACTTTTTAGTTAGATTTTTTACTTCTATTATATCCATTTAATTTAGACTAGTAATTCGTAAAATATTTAATTTTACTTTTAGCTCTTAAAGATTCGAGTAAGGCGCTAGCGGCGCTGCTTAATTTTTCTTGTTTTAATTGGCTGGTAATCTGCTCTTTATAATTAGCTTCCTCGCCTTCCGGAACGGTGATTTTATTATCAGCAATAAATTTTGTTATATCTTCTTCGCTGACTTGAATTTGATCGGCTAAAAGAGTTTCTATCTTTTTTTGAAATTCAATTTGATTCTTTAAATAATTAAGAGTAACGCCCTGCTCGGTTAAAGCCTGATCTAATGTCGTGCCTTGAGCCTTTAATTGATCTTCAACAGTTTTTATCTCAGCGTTAATTTCTTCTTGGCTCACTTTTATACCTTTAGCAAGCGCTTCATTGTCAATTAATTTTTTAGTAATAAGCGATTCTAAGGTTTTTTTACCGTACACGCTTTCCAATTCAGAAATCACTGCTAGTCGGCTTATAGGCGTACCGTTAATTGTAGCAGAAATAAATAAACCTTTATAATAAAAAAGCAAACCTCCGATTGCCGCAATAATTATAACTACAACTAAAGCGATAATAGCGTTTTTATGAACGCTAATAGCAATCTTATTAGGTTTGCTAATAGATTCAATTTTTTGAGGTTCAACCGGCGCCGGGCTTGGCATTACCTCAATCTGCTCTTTTTTCTTTACGGTTTTTTTAACAATTTTTTCTTCAATTTTTTTTTCCATAAGATTAAAATTATTTAATTATTAAATTTAATTTAGATTATAACTGCCCCGGTTTCTTAAATTTATGGTAAATTTTCTTGCCAACAAAATAAATTAGCCAGAGAATAAAAACATAAATCAAAAGCATTGGTAAGGCTACTATAATAAAACGAATCAATCCATCGATAAAACCTTGTCCGGCGGTTATTAACTGTTTAACCGATAATTTAACAACTTGCCAAGGGCGCCAATCTTGACTGGCTGAAGCGATAACGACATCTTCGCTTAAATTAACCGTGATAGTCGACATATCGGTCTGCGAATTTAAATATTTCATCTGGCCCTGTAATTGCTCAATCTCTCCTCTAACTCTAGCTACTTCTCTAGTAACCGAAAGAATTTCTTCAATTTTTCCCGAACGATTAAGCAAGGCGACGAACGAAACTTCCTCGGCTTGCTTATTCTTTAACCTAGCTTCTAAATCAATATATTGTTCGGTTATATCTTGGACGTTAGAAGATTCTGACATAACCTGGGTAGCAATTTTTTTTACTTCATCAAAAACAGTCGTAAAATTCTGATAAGGCACGCGAATGGTTATGTAGCCTGATTTAGTGCCGCGGCTTGATTCGGAAAAATAAGAATTAGAAATTTCCCCTTTATTTAATTTAACTATATTAGTTATGCTTTCTACCGCTGTTTCTATTTTTTCAATTTTAAGACTTAGATCCCCGGTTTTAATAATCTTTTTATCAACCGGCTGAGTAACGGAACTAGGCGATAATTCTTGCTCTATAGCCATAACTGAATCCATCGCCATCTCATTAGAACTCACCCTGTTGGAAGTACTCATGGGTGCAGCAATGCCCCCAAATGAATCAAATGAACTAGCTGACCCGAAAGATAACCCTTCCGACATATTTCCTTTAGTACCTTGGTTTAAACTGTTTAAAACAATCGTTAAACCAAAAAGGAAAATAAAAAGACCCACCACGCTTAAACCAATAATTTTTAAAAGTTTTTTAATTGGCATAATTTTAATAATTAGAGATGGCTATAAAATTATTTTATAACAATCTCTTAAATAAATTATTTATTTTTGTCTTCCCTAACCCCCATAATCAAAAAGGCCACAAAAACTCCCACAAAAATTACTGCTAAAATTATAATTCCAAGTGACATCATATAAATTTCTTTTATCCTTAAAGTTTACTACAAATCAACATTTTTTTCAAATAAAAACCCCTAGCAGCTATTAGCTAACTGCTAGGGTAGTAAAAATACTTGCGGCGCCGTATATTCTACGCGGCGGTGACTACATCCGTAATTTTTTCGATCACGGACTGGAGATCAGATTTCAGGGCTTTGTCGGACGAAACTTCATTCAGGCACAATTCAATGTTTTTCATTTTCTCCTGAAGTTTTGACAATTCCTGCTGCCGGCCTTTTTGGGCTTCAGCCTGGCTTTTGAGATGTTCGTGGCATTTGGATATTTGTCGCTCCTGGCGGACAATTATATTATCCTGCTTATCCAGGTCTTCCCGGAGTCCTGATTCGGTTTTTTTCGCTTCTTCCAGATCTTTGTCCTGCTGTTTGCATCTTTTATAAAAAGCCGAAATAACTTCTTGGAGACCGGCGATTTCCGTTTTTCTACCTTCGTTGTTGGCTTCGAGAAAAATAATTTCCGGGCTCTTTAATTTTTTCTGCCCGGAATTTTTCGCCAGATTAAGAAGCATATCCAGGCCATGCATCCCGCCGCCGTGGCCGAAAAGATCTTCCATGGCGTCGTGCATCGGTTTGTCGTCCTGTCCTAAACTAAAAATAAAATCGAGCAAATTCGCTCCGTCCATTACTCTTCCGCCGTTAAAAATTTTGTCTTTTTCGCTCAAATTAATTTCCTCCTATAAATTTTTAATTTTTGTCTTATTTAATTTTTTAATTTAAACAAAACAATTTTTTATAATATACTATTATTAAATTTTTGTCAAGAAAAAAGCCGTTTCTCTGGAAACGGCTTTTTTATCTAAATTTGTGTTATTTCGCGTCAGGATATTGGGCTAAAATTTCTTCTACGACATTGATAATCGGGATGCCTCGGTATTTCCAGAGTTCAGCTAAAGTAGCGATATATTTCTTTTCCGCGTTCATAATATAGTAAATCTTTTTAGTTAGAATACTTCTTAGGAGTGAATCGTCAGGATAAGCTTTAACGCCTAAAACATCGCCAGTATAATCAGGATATTGAGCTAAAACATCGTCGCCAACATCTATTCTGGCTATTCCTCGATATTTCCATAGCTCAGCTAAAGTTCTGATATGTTTCTTTTGCTGATTTATAATATAGTATATCTTGTGAGTTGTTAAGCTTCTTAAAAGTGAACCATCAGGATAATTTTTAACGCCTAAGACTGAACCACCATTAGCGCTGGGCGCACCAGAACCGCCAGACACCCCAGGAACTCCAGATGTATTAGAAATACTGCAAGCTCTAGATCCGCTGGATTGCTGGCTAAAAGTTAAATTGCAGAAATTTGGAGATTGACTTAAAATATTGCGATACTGAATACCGTTAGAGCAAGTTCCCCAATCGCCGTATACTACATCGGTGCAAGGATAAACCGCGATACTACTACCTCCGCCGCCACCGCTGTTTACTATGTTAACATTCACGGTTCTTGTTGTAGTACCAATATTACCCGCTACATCAGTAGCATTGTAAGTAATTGTATATGTTCCAGCGGTAGCTGTATCAACAGTTCCAGATGTAATAACTTCGCATACCTCATCTACAACATCAAGACATGTTGCACCAGCATCTTCATAAACATCACCAACAGTCAAATTAACAACTGCCTCGCCATTAAGAGTAATGACTGGAATTATTTTATCTAATACTGGGGCATCAAATTCATCCCCGTCATTAAAGTAATTACCAGATAAATCAATAAGGGTTGAGGATTCTTCGAAACCTCTTTCTATATGTAATCGAGGAGTATCACCTCTATTAATTGGATCGGTTAAGGTGATAGTCACTTTCATATTCTCATAACTTACACCTTCAATTTCATATGATGATTCATCGTTTTCATTATAAACATTAAAGTCAGAGATTCGTGGTTGATGAATTTCATTATTCTGTAATGCTTCATCAAAAAGAATTTCTATTGTATTTGGGCTTATTGCTTTAATTGAATAAACTTCTTCATTAATTTGTACAATCTTAGGATCAGTTTCATCAGGAGCTGAGTTCACATAGACTGTTCTTATTTTTGTTGAAGTATGAGAAGTTGTGTCGGTGGCAGTGTAAGTAATTGTATATGTTCCAACTGTTGCTGTATCAACTTCGCCAGTCGACATTACTTCAATTGAGCCATCAATAGCATCAACTGCAGTAGCTCCTGGGTCAGTGAAAATATCTCCTACAATCAAATACGTAGGATTATCTCCATTAAGAGTAATTTCTGGAGCTGTGGTATCAATGATAAATGTTCTTACGTCAGAAGATCCGGTATTTGTTGCGAGATCTTCACAATGAACAGAATAGGAATACAGACCATCGCTCATATCGGAAAGAGATAACGAAGCAGTATGGGTTTGATTATCTACAATCATGGCTTGAGAGTTTTCTCCTGCTCCACCTGAAACTATAACATCATCAATCCAACCAGCGTCAGAACCACTAGTAACAGAAAAGTCTTTGGAATAAATCCATTGCAAATTATGATCCCCCGCCCCAAGATTATATTGCATTTGCTGCCAGCTAACACTTCCGGATATTGCAGCTTGATGTGCTCCGTCGAGGTAAAAACGTAAATAATCCCAACCGCCTTCGGAATTAACCATCCACCAAAATGATAGTAATGAATTTGCTCCAGTGGTAACAGTTCTTTGTAGAGTACTCGAAACATTGTTCCATCCCCACATATTTCCAGAACGAGCTGAATATGATCCTTCATATTTGTTTGAACTATCAATATACCAGTTAGCATTTCCGTAAGTATTCCAATCTGAAAGATTTCCTTCTTCAAAATCACCATTATTAATTCCGAAATCAAGATAACAACTAGAAACATCTTCATTTAGGGAAACTTCAAATGTTTGGTCATTAATACTTGTTGTTGTGCCGTTGCCAGGAGTAGGATCGATAAATGTTATAATTGGCGCAGTCGTGTCAGGTACTTGGCACATCGTGTCACTTGCGCAAACTTGGTCAGCGCAATCAACAAATCCATTTCCGTCATTGTCGACTGTATCATTACAAATTTCACAAGCACTTGGCTCTCCGGAACAGGCAGAATTACTTTCAATTTGGCACGTTGAAGAACATCCGTCATTGTCATTAGTATCTCCGCCATCGCATTGTTCTCCTGACTCTACAAACGCATTACCACAAACTCCTATACAATCTGCTTCGTCTCTAAAACCATCACAATCATTATCTCTTTCATCGCCACAAATTTCCGCGCCAGTCGCTATACAATTATATTGATCACAAGCATTTCCAATACCATCACCGTCATCATCATTTTGTAAAGAATTTGAATTATTTACACAATTATCGCAAACATCACCAATTCTATCTGCATCAGCATCTCTTTGATCTGCATTTGCTACGGCTGAACAATTATCGCAAGAATCACCAACGCCATCTCCGTCAGCATCAGCTTGATCTAAATTAGCGACATTAGGACAATTATCACAAGCATTGCCAACATAATCACCGTCAGCATCAGCTTGATCTAAATTAGCGACATCAACGCAATTATCTGAAGAATTATAAATTCCATCTCCGTCGGAATCGACATCTGTAGCTAACGTAAAATTAGCAAATAAAAAACCGCCTACGGCGATCATTGCAACCATAACAAAAGTTGTGGCTAACAAAATTTTAAAATTATACCAACGAGACAAAACTCGCTTACATTTTTTAGTTTTCATAATTTTATATGATTATTTTTTTAACTATTGAACAATATAAATATATAAAAAAGAGCTTATTTTGTCAATATACATAACTATTTAATAAAATAACTATTATCTTGTCTTATTTTTAAAACTTTTAGCACTAAACTATGGGTTTCTTTAGTTAATTCATTATTATTTTTCTAATCTTGATTAAACCATGCTTTTATAACTTCTTCAGCCGGTTTATTGCGAAAGCCAGCATTTATAGATAATTTCGGTTTAACAAACGGATCCAGATAATCATCCCAACTAAAATTTGCAACATTTATCCGCTCAATATTTTCACTTTGCAACACAGCATTAAAAAATGTGTTAAACGCCTGGACTTGATAATCGTAGTCGGAATTAGTATTGATTATCTTTTCATTTTTATAATCCAATACTTCGAGGGGGCCAATATTCAACGAATCTTTATAGCTAGATGGCGCGAAAAAGACCGAAAGCTTAATGCCTTTTTTGCCAGCTATATTATCTAATTCTTTAATATAAGCGGTTAGAGGTTCGTTTGAGCCCATTTGTTGAAATTTTTTCGGCAAACCATAGACACGTATTTCAATAATATCGGCATTCTTATAAAAATCATATTTAGTCCAATCCTCTTTTCCGTCTATATCTTCAGAAAAACCATATTGAGAGACTTCTGTATAAATTTTACCTTTAAAAACTTGACGCAAATCGGTAATCAATTGTTTTTGCAGTTCATTGGCGATGTCTTCATGCCCGGAAAATTTTGGCCCCATAAAAGTCGGGGAAATGCTTAAAATATCTACTCCGGCATTATTATATATCTTAGCTCGTTCTACTAAACGGTCAGAGAATTTTTTAAAATAATCTCTAATCCATTCTTCGGAATGATCGGCATTAAAACGCTCATAATCTGTAACAACTGCATTTTCAATACTGCCCTTTATGCCTTCGGCTATATATTTACGAATATTTACAAAAGAAATATTATGTTTTATTCCTAATTTTAAATTATTTTTATGCGCCGCTTCAACCAGCTTTTTAACATCAGATTCTGTCATAGACTCATCGCGAAAATCATTCCAAAAAGTCTCATCTTTAATTTGATAATTAGTAGTTGTAAAATCAGACCCCTTATCAAAAACTGCCCAATGAAAATCATGCACATATACTTCGGACGCGCCGAGCTCTTTTACGCGTTCAAATGACGAACTAATATTATTACGCGTAGTTTCAATCATGGACATATTATAATTCCTACCCCAAGTATCAAACATGTTTACAGCTTTAATTTGAGATAGTTTTACGGGGTGAACATCCACAACATAATTATTGCGTTCAGCAACGGCGCACCACGGAGGCGTGGGCCAAGGGCCGGGCGGAGGGCAAACATCGCCGAAAAACATCATCGCGACGACCAATAAAATAAATGTTATAATGCTACCAAAAATTATAAATATTTTTTTCATATATCTATACTATATCAAAAAAAAGTTTTTTTCACCATAATCTTGACAAAACTACTAATTATCACTAAAGTTGACTTTATCTTAAATCTATAAACAAGCCATCCCCTAATAAAAGGATGGCTTGTTTAATAATTCTAATTTTCTTGATCAAAAAATTTTACTAAAATATATTTCCTCCATCTTCAATCATCGGAACGGCAGAAGTACTACTTGCTATTGTCTGGCAAGCTTTCAAGCTTATTTTATAAGTATTCCAACTTTCCTGCTGAACTTTTTTAGACGCTTCTTTTATTGCTTTATGAGCTTCGTTAAATGTCTTAACGCAACCGTTTAAAATATCTCGTTGCGTACTAGTTGCAGTTAATGCAGTTTGTTGGCAGGTACTACGAGTAGATAAAGCGGCATTAAGTTCAACCGCCGCAGCCGTTACTCTAGCTATTAAGGCTTTATCTTTTACGTCAATAGCGGTCGCAACGCAAGCAGAAATTTCTGACCCGATAGGCGCCCAAGCTATTTTCTTCCTAATGCCCCATAAAGCATTACCGATTTTTTTAATCTTTTCAAATTGGTTTATTAAACCAGGATGACCGATTTTTTCTAAAGTTGAAGTTGCAATATCTGGGGTTGAAGTTGCCTTTCTAACCCCGAATAAAGCATTGCCGATTTTCTTTAGAACGTTAAAATATTTAATATGATCCGGTGATGGAATTTTCTCTAAACTTGAAGTTCCCGTAAGATTAGCCGAATTTTCGGCGTTAGCCACCGAACCGATGACGCCAAAAACGACTAAACTAAAAACAAAAAAAATAACAATTAACAAAGAAATAGTTTTTTTCATATATTTTTAGTTAATTATTAATTTGTCTTTTGAATTAGACTCACCTATTATAGCACATTTTATGCGATAATTCAAAAAAAAGAGACTGGTATATACCAGTCTCTTTTCATAAAAATTATTTTATAAATTATTTTTCCCATTTCTTGAAGAAATAATTTTTTCGCGATGAAAAAAATAATCTCTCAAAAAATAATATTTGCTACCTTTTGTTCTTCTTCCGCCGAAGATAAATGTAAATACAAACTGACGGGCTTCTTGCGGTGTCATTTTAACTTTATTTATGGCATCGTAATAAAGCCAAATCGAAGGTGGAATTATATTAAGCAAAATAGCAAGAATAAAAATTTGGGCGTATAAATATATATTTCCCTTAAATACATAATTCAAAAAAATTAATCCAATAATAGCAAAAACGGAAATAAAAAATCTATATCCGGTTAAATAAAAATATCCTTTTGGCATTTTCATAATTCTATTCTAATTAACAAAAAATAATCGTTAATGATTAGAACTTTTTTAACCTATGGTTAAAATTTAGCAAATAATTAATTCCGATATCCCTTGATATTACGCTGACTAATGCTGACCTTAATGGATGAAGTTAGAACATTTATAATTTACTAATAAAATTAAAAAAAGTCGGGAAATATATAGCTATTAAAATATAAACAAAATAATATATAAATAAACTTATTATTATATTAGTAAATATACCAAGAGATAAACTAATAAAAACTGATTTTTTATTTGCAAAATAAAAAAACTTTTTGGGTAACCAAAAATTATAAATTATAAAAGTTAGAAATATAATTAATTCAAATGTTAATAATAAGAAGCCTTCAAAGAAAAATATTAAAGAATAAGAAATTAAATTAGTTAATAAACACCCACCTAAAACAAGAAAAAAATATTTTAAAAATTTCCATGATTTTATTAAAACTATTTCTCGTAAAATAAGGTAACAAATACTAACAATAATTAAATTTAATATAAAGTCTATAATAAAAATTAAAAAACAAGAATAAATATTGCCAATTGCTGAAGTGTCAGGACCTGGAGTAACTATACCTATTCCTTCTGCTGAGTATTCAACGGGAGCTGGATTAACTATGCCTATTTCCCCTGCTAAACATGCAAGTGGTAGTAAAAAAATAAAATATAATATTAAAAATAAAAATGATTTCTTAAAAAAATTAAATTTTTTCATATTTTATTTTTAAATTATTAGATTTATTAATTATATCACAAAATAAAAAATAACCCAATATTAGGGTTATTTTAATACCAGCTGCGGGACCTGGATTCGAACCAGGATAACATCCTCCAGAGGGATGCGTCCTGCCGTTAGACGATCCCGCAAAAAATTAATTAATTTCCCCTTATTTTTCAAAATCACCATGGGGTTTGGGGTGACGAATAAGCGCCAAGGCTTACAGTAATAAGATTAATCAATGTGATAGCGCATTGAGGCACCCCAAAACTCTTTGCTTACTTTCTGGTTACAGAAAGTAAGTCCTAGCGAAGCGCCACGAACATTTTAACTTAGATATGGTAAGCGATATTCGTGAGATTGCCGCGCTCGCTCCGCTCGCTCGCAATGACAGAATAATTTTTAGTTCACTATTTTTCCGCCAAAAGTCTTTAATAAATTATCAATCATATTTCCCTGCTCGCCTTGTTCTGGTTCCGGTTGTTTTTTTAAATCTACCGGCTCATCAGAAACTAATTTGCTGGGCGCTACTTCTAAATTTTCATCAATCACGGCTTCAATCATAATCGGCGCGCCGTAAACTTGATGTAAAACTTTTTCTATAATATTTTTTATAGCGGTCTCGCTAACTCTATCTTTATGAAATTTATATTTAAAAGCTAAGCAGAGTTGGTTGCCATTTAAGCCTCGCGGCTGGCAAACACGTAAAATAAATGATAAAGAATGATTGTATTGTTTGACCTTAGCTAAAACTTCATTCCATTTTTCTTGAATCTGATCGTCGGTAAAATTTACCGGCTCACCGGTATTAGGCGTTATTGGCTCTGAATTTTTAACCGGCGCGGTTTGCGCTCTCGGCTGGCTAAATCTTGAACCAGTCGAAAAACTCTGATTAACGCCGAGTGAACTTCTGGCTGCTGAAGTGGCCGTACAAATTTCTACGATCGCCATCTCTAAAGCTAACTGCTGAATAAAATCAGTTTTTATTTCGCTCAAAACTTTAATGAACTTTTCTAAAAGTCTTAACGCTTGATCCGTCGTTAAGTCCTGGGCCAATTTATTTATTTTTATTTCAAAAGTTTCGCCGAATTCCAATGATAATTTATTAACTAACCCTGAGCTTATTTTCATAAGCATTAATCTGCGTAAAATATCAATTGTGTCTTTTACGAAAATTTTTAAATCAACGCCATCATCCGTTAATTTATTAATTAACCTAATGCCGCTAGCCGCATCTTTCTTAATTAAAAACTCTAATAAATTTATCACTTCATTTAAATCCGAACGTGGAATTACTAAATCAGCCTCGGCTTTAGTTATGTTTACTCCCCCGATAGCGATAATTTGACCGAGCAAACTTTCGGCATCGCGCATATGTCCGTCGGCATAACGAGCAATGGCCTCTAAAATATCTTTATCAATTTTAATTTTTTCCGCTTGAATTATATAGGTTAATTTTTTCACCGCGTCATTAACACCGATTCTTTTAAAATCAAAACGTTGGCACCTAGAAATTATCGTGGCTGGAACTTTATGCGCTTCGGTTGTACATAAAATAAAAACTACATTCGCCGGCGGTTCTTCAATTACTTTTAAAAGCGCGTTAAAAGCTTGAGTGGAAAGCATATGCACTTCATCGATGATAAAAACTTTATATTTTGATTTAGACGGCGCAACGCGAGCACTCGCGATTATGTTATCGCGAACATTATCAACGCCAGTATTAGAGGCCGCGTCAATTTCAATAATATCTAAAGCTCGACCATCAGTAATTTCTTTGCAACTTAAGCATTCATTGCAAGGGTCAGCCGAATCTTTCTTGCGCTTTTCGCAATTTATGGATTTAGCGAAAACCCTAGCTAAAGTTGTTTTGCCAACGGCGCGCGGACCGCAAAAAAGATAAGCATGGGCAATTTTCCCAGTCTTAATTTCCTGCTCAAGCGTTACTTTTATGTGATTTTGACCGACCACTTCAGTAAAATTCTGCGGTCGATATTTTCTATATAATGTAGCCATAATAATCAATTACAAATTACCAATTAACAATTACTTTAATATCTTATCATTAAACCCAAATAAATCAAATAAAGATGGCCGACGCCATCCATTTGTCTAATCTAAGATAAAATTTAAATTTCTGTCATTGCGAGGAGCGCCAGCGACGAAGCAATCTCACGAACTATTAATTTAACAAATTGTCCGTTAGATTGCTTCGCTCCTTTCAGTTGCTCGCAATGACATTATATTTTTATTCTTTCTTTCTAACAATATTCTCTACAGCCGCCCATTTCGATTCACCGTTTTTCGGAACTAAAATTACAATTTCATCCCCGCCTTCACCTTTATAATAAGTTACGCTAGCGGTTAAGAGTCGCCATTTTTTACCATCAGCTAAAGCAATATATTCGCCGCTAGCCGTTCGCTCTAAAACTCCGACTACGCGAGCTCGTTCAATCGGTCCGATTTGTTTATAAACAAAGGTGCCGTTAGCGGTTATGGTAAGTTTTAAAATATCACCTTCAACTAATTTTGATTTTGAAGCATAATTAGCCGGCACGCTATATTGCTTGCCGTCCGGACCAATCATATTTTCTCCGTCAAACACGCCTTCAATAATTCTAGTCTCGCCTAAATTTTCTTCATCCGAATCAAAACTTTCGTCGCTTAACTGAGCAATGCTAATAGAAGCCTCATCTTCAGGAGATAAATTGCCGGATAAAAGCTGAATTAAACGTTCGTTATTTTCTTTAATGTTTAAAAGAAGCTTTTTGGCTAAAACCATTTTTGATTTAGCGATACTAATATTTTCGTCTTTGTTTTGTTTTTTTTCTGGTTCGACGTTTAAATATTCTTTAGTCTGATTATCGGTTTCCATATCTAAATCGTCATTTGTTTTTTTATTTTGTTTTAGCATAAATTTTTGTTTTAAGTTTTAAATTATACTAATTTTAACTAAAAAAATCAATTTTGTAAAGTCGCTATAAATTTTTTGCTCGATTCATAATTTCCGCTTCAATTATATTTCTATCCTGCCCATATTTCATTCTTGATAGAGATTTTATCTTGGCCGCTAAGTCTTCCCTTTTAATACCAGGCAGTGGCCAAATAGTTGACATGGAAAAGGCCCTAGAAGCCGTGTTGTCTACCAACAATTTTACATAAGCCGTGAATTTTTCAATATTGATTAAATCGTATTGATTAAACACTGGCGCGAATTCTTTAGCCATAGTTTCCGCGTCCTCTGAACCGATTTTAAATAACATCCAGGTGCCGACGTTACCGAAAACCGCATTTTTTATGGAAGTATCCTGGCCCTTAACTAACTGCCCGAGATACTGATGCGCGATTATTAAATTTAAATTATATTTTCTGGCTTCGCTTAAAATTGAATTAATGGAATCGGTAGTAAAATTTTGAAACTCATCAATGTATAAATAAAAATCAACCCTCTTTTCTTGCGCCATGTCGGTACGACTTAAAGCCGACATTAAAATTTTACCGACTAAAATCATGCCTAATAAATGAGCATTCGTTTCGCCGATTAAACCTTTTGACAAATCAACTAATAAAATTTTCTTCGTATCCATAACATCGCGCAAATTAAACGAACTATTTTGCTGGCCAATTATCGGGCGCATGGTATCGTTAGAAATAAACGAAGTTAGTTTTGAAGTTATGTATGGTACGACGTTGGCTAAAGCCGCTTCGCCGCCGGCTTTTTCCGCTTCCTTACGCCAGAAATCAACCACAGTCGGATCTTTGCATTTTTCCAATTTCATTTTTCTAAATGCCGGATCTGATAAAACTTTTGGTATCTCCATTAAAGTTGAACCGCTGTCCGGATCGCTCATAACGAGTAGCATGGCATTTCTCATATACTGTTCAAAAATCGGTCCGCCGGTCGCTTTTAAATCATATAATTTATCAAAAATCTTTATCATTTCATTAATGACAAAAGTTTTTTGTTCCGGATATCTCGGATCAAATTCTAATAAATTTAAAGCTAGCGGACGTTCAATATCGGCTGGCGCAAATAAAATAACGTCTTGCGCTCGTTCTGGAGGAACGCGTTTCATAATGTCAGCGATTAAGTCGCCGTGCGGGTCAATTACGCAAACCCCTTCGCCATTAGCAATATCTTGAATCGCCATAGAAGCGAGTAAAACCGATTTACCTACGCCAGATTTACCAATAACGTAAGTGTGGCGGCGCCTGTCTTCGCGCTTCATTTTTATTTCCGTGGTAATGCCGCGATAAATATTTTTTCCTAAAATTATACCTTCGTCGGGAATGTTTGACGGCGCGGCCGAATATTTAGCCATTAGCCATTGGATGTTCGGCGTTTCCGCGCTAGAAAGCGGCGGATGAAAAAGCGAAGCCATTTCTTCAGTATTTAAAATAAAACCCACGCTCGGCTTAAAACGCCTGTAAATAAAATCTTTAATTAAAAACTTTTGAATGTATTTATTATAAAATGGAATTTTATTGCTTAAAACATTGCCGTATTGATAATAATTATATTGGCTAAAAGCGCTTATCATATTATTAAGAAAAACCTTGGCTCGCGGATTATCTTTAGCGCTAGCTACTAATCTAATATTAACATCAAGCCCGGCCTTAGAATTTTTTTCTTCAATTAATTTTAAAACTTCCTGTTCCATAGCGGTTAAACGGTTTTCTTTTTCTGGTTTACCGATTTCATTTTTCGGCTTAGCCATGGAAACTAAATCTCCAAGAGAAAATAAAACTTTTGAAAATAAATTTGTTCTTAAAGCGTCTGATAATTTTTTACCCTGATTAACTGATGAAACAACGCTATTAACTTTATTATGCCAACCGGGGCGAGAACTCCTAATGACATATTGTATGGCCAGACTTTCCCCTTCTTCTAATTTTGACATGGCATTAACTAAAGAATTTAAAGGATCAGCCTCCATCTTGTTATATGTTTTTAGGGGAAATATAAAATTACGTTTGGTTTTAATAAAACCGGCCACGGTTTGGCCGCGGACGCTAAAAATATTATAATCAGGCGCTTCTTCTAAGACCGCCTCAGGATAAAAAGCATGAATTTGCTGTTCAATATAACGACCCATCGAAACCGGCGCAACAACGTAAAAAGAAATATATTTATGATCGGCCACAATCTCAAAAGAAAAATGATCGTTTCGCCCGAGAAGCCAAGAAAAATTTTTATACCATACCTCGGCTCTTAAACCGCCGATAGCTTTAAAAATAGTTTCGCCGCGAGCGATATCTTCGCGCAAGCGCTGTAAATAATTTTGCGTATTAGGCTGCTGCTTTTCGTCCGGCTTTTCTTTCGGCACGCGCAATAAATAAATTGTATGGTTATGATATTTTGAATTTAACGAAAAAAACAAAATTATTTTTCTTATAATAAAAAGTAAAACGACAAATAAAATTGCCGCTATTAAATAAATTAGCCAACCGTCAACACTAACGTTTAGACTAACATCATTAATAACTTGAGTATTTTGCTGCTGCAAACCGTAATCCATAAAATATTATTTTCTCAACTTAATTAATTCGTCGGCTTTAATCTTCGCTTCTTGCTCCAAAAAATATTTATTAATCCCAGGAATTAAAGACAGCCATTTTTTTATTAATCTTATAATTTCACCGACATTGATTTTAGTCTGAGTTAAAAGTTGGTTTATTTTATTAGCGGTTTGTTCGCCGGTTTTCTTAAATTCTTCTTTTTTCTCCGGCGATAAATTTATATATATTTCCTCTAAATCTTTAGCTAAAATATTTTCAATCTGCTTTTGCTGTTTCGCCATTGGCGCCATAATACTCGCCGGCGGAGTAACCGCGGGCGCAGTAGCTTTTTCAGCTAAATCAATTTTATTAGCCACATCTTCTTTAATTCGCTCAAAATGGCTGGCTTTTTCTTTTTCGGTAGCGGCCTCTGGTTTATATTTTAGATTTTCTTTATTAACTAAAGGTTTCTCGTTTAAAGCCAGCGGTTTTTCTGCCACTATTTCCGATTTAATATCAGGCATATGATGAAAAAATTACTTATGTAAAAGCTATTATATTATAACATAAAAATTGTTATAATAAAAACACTTTGTTAAATATAGATAAATATGTTATAATTTATGTAATCAATAATTTATTTAAAAACATGGCAAACTCCAAAAAAATTTCCAAAAATATCCAACGGATTACAATTGATAATCCTAAAAAAAACAGTCAATTAACCTGGACAAACATTAATAATGCCGGAAAATCAGAAATTGAATATTTAAGAAAAAAATTTAATTTTAAATTATCTCATCTAAGAGCTTCTTCGGCTAAAGCCAATTCCCAAAGGCCAATAATTACACGCGAAGAAGATTATGTTTTTTTAATTTTGCATTTTCCTATTTTTGTTAAAAATCATAGCGACGACAACGGTGGCAGAATTAAAGCTGCTGAAATAGAATTTTTTATCGGCCACGGTTTCTTAATAACTTCTCCTAGCCAACCGATCGAACCGCTAAACGAACTTTTTAATCTTTGTAAAAAAGATAGCCGCTCATTTTTAGCCTTTGAGCTTGAATCTTCTGCAATTTTACTTTATGAAATTTTAAAAAAACTCATTGAATATAGTTATGCCACTTTAGATGAAAACAGTTTAGCCATTAGCCGAGCTGAGCAAATTGTTCTAAATGAAGACCAAAAAAAATCAGCTAATTCAATTCTTAATTTACGACACAACTTAATAAACATGAGAAAAATAATGCAAAATCATAAAAATATCATCAAGCAATTAATGAATATGGAAAGTCGAATAATTCCAAGGGAATATTTAAAAAAATATTATGGCGAATTAATAGATCAAACGAAAACTTTCTGGGAAATTTTAGAAAATCAGAGAGAAATGGTCGAAGTGTTATATGCCTCTTATGAATCAATTTCTAATTATCGGCTAAACTCTGTCATGAAAACTTTAACTATTTTTTATGTAATTTTTTCTTCTATGACTTTGGCGACTGGAATTTTTAGCATTAAAGTAGAAAATGGCATGCCATTTGTAAATTACCCGCATGGGTTTTGGATGGTGATGTCTATTATGAGCATAATCGGTTTAGCCATGGTATATCTTTTTAAAAATAAAAAATGGTTTTAGTTTTATAAATTATGATAGAAAATTTATTAATTTTAGCTGTTTCGCTATTTTTCGTAACTAAAGGCGCAACTTTGGCAACAAAATATTCGGTTTTTTTAGCTGAAAGCTGCCGATTATCTAAATATGTAATCGGTTTTATTATTGTCGCTGTAATTTCTATTCTACCAGAAACATTCGTTGCTATTAACTCTGCTCTAGCGGGTGAACCATCGCTTGGTCTAGGCACTTTGTTCGGTTCTAACGTAGCTGACTTAACATTAGTTTTTGCTATAATAATATTTTTTTCCGGTAGAGGGATAAAAATTCAAAGTACTATATTAAAAAATAATATAATTTACCCCCTATTACTTCTAGTTCCTATAATTTTAGGGCTTAACGGCCATTTTTCTCGCCTTGAAGGATTAGCTCTTATCATCATAGGCGGGATTTTTTATTTTTTAGCTTTTAAAAACGGTATAAATTGCACGGCGCCTAAAAATAATATTGATAACCGCCTAAAAAATTTATTACTCTTAATATTAAGTATGGCAATATTGCTAATTGCCTCTCATTTCACCGTTGTCTCGGCCGTAGATTTAGCTCATGCCTTAGGAGTAAAAACAATTTTAATCGGAATTTTTATTATCAGCCTGGGCACGGCTATGCCGGAATTGCTTTTCTCTTTAAAAGCGGTAAAAAAACATGACGATTCTTTAGCGGTAGGCGATATTTTAGGAACGGTCTTAGCTGACGGAACTATAGTAGTCGGCATTTTAGCCTTATTAAGCCCCTTTTCTTTTCCGCAAAAAATTATTTATGTAACCGGCTCATTTATGGTTTTAGCCTCTTTTTTGCTTATTTATTTTATGCATACTGGTAGAGTTATATCGAAAAAAGAGTCTAAATTATTATTTTTATTTTGGGTAACTTTTATTTTAGTAGAACTTATAGTTAATAGATAACTTTTTGCATAACAAAAAACGAAGGCATAGTCTTCGTTTTTTATATTGTTTAATTTATTTTAAAATCTTTTTAATATCATTTAAACTTTCAACTCTAATTAATTCTTTTCTTAGTTCACTCGCATTTTCCATCCCATTAACATACCAACATAAATGTTTACGCATTTCAATTATGCCCGTTTTTCCTTTCAATTTTTCCGCCAATTTAGCATGCTTTAACATTATTTTAAATATTTCTTCTTTGCTTTTAACTTTTGACTTTCCCGCCTCGGCTTGCCGTAGGCGAGACGGGTGGCTTTTGGCTTCCTTTAATATCCATGGTTTACCTAACGCGCCCTGGCCGATACCGATTCCGTCAGCGCCGGTTAATTTTAATAATTCATCGGCGCTTTTTTTATCTTTAACTCCCCCGTTAGCTAAAATAATTCCTTTAAAATATTTTCTAGCTTGTTTAATTATTTTATAATTGACCAGTCCGCTATTTCCCTGCGCTGATGTTCGACCATGTATCATAACAGCCTTAATATCTAAATCTTTTAAATTTTTTAAAAAATCTAAGGCTGTTATTTTACCGACTTGCGATCTAATTTTTATAGACACTGGCAAATTAGTATTATTTATAGTGGCTTCAATAACCTTACGCGCTAATTTAAAATTAGCCATAAGCGCGACGCCGGCTCCTTGCTTCGTTACTTTTTTTACTGCACAACCAAAATTTATATCAATGCCATCGGGTTTTATTTTTTTAGTTATAAATTTAGCCGCGATAGCAAAATGTTCTGGTTTACTGCCGAAAAGTTGAATTACATAAGGGCGTTCAATTTTCCCAAATTCCATTAATTCTAAAGTTTTTTTAGAATTATAAACAATCGCCGTCGCGCTAATCATTTCGCTATAAACTATATCCGCTCCGAATTTTTTGCATATTTGCCGAAACGCCGAATCTGCCACGCCGGCCATAGGCGCTAAAGCGTAAATTGGTTTATTTAATTTTTTATAAAAATTTTTGCTCATAATTCAAAAGGATTCCCTATCTGTCATTCCGACGAGCGAATGCAAGGAGGAATCCCTTAAATATTCTATAACAATTCACTATATAAATCATTCCAACGGGGATTTAAAGATTTAATTAAATTTTCTTTTTTATCTCTTCTCCATTTCTTAATTTCTTTTTCACGATTTATAGCATCTAATATATTTTCAAAATACTCATAATAAATTAACTTATTGCAAGAATATTTTTTAGTAAAACCTTTAATTTTACCATCCTTATGCTCGGTGATTCTTCTTAATAAATTATTAGTAACTCCGATATATAACGTTCCACTTATGCTAGTTATAATATATACATAAAAATTATATTCCCTCCTCATAGTATTATTTCTGTCATTTCGACCGCAGGGAGAAATCCCTTGTACTTTCTGCCTTTAACCTTTAAGCGATTTCTCATTCCGCTTCGCTCCATTCGAAATGACAATTATTTTTTGCTTATTCTCTGCCCGTCTTTAGTATCTTCTACGATGTATCCTAATTTTTCTATTTCACCGCGTAATTTATCTGATTCATCAAAATTTTTTTCTTCTCTTGCTATTTGACGCGCTTTAGCTATATTTTTAACTTCTACTGATAATTCATCGGCGCTCAAAACTTCATTTGAATTAAATCTAGAAATTTTTAAATCTGCTTTACCACCAGTAAAAATATACTTAGCAGGCGCAACTTCTAAAACGTAATGATTTTTATCTAAATTCAAACCTAAAACTTTCTCAAAATCCCTTATCGTTGATAACTTATCTTTATTAATGAAAACCTTTGATTTTAACATTTCTTGAATAACGGATAAAGCTTTTGTCGTATTTAAATCATCATTAATAGCTTCAATAAATTGCGCTTTAACTTCCTCTATAATATTACCTTCAATTTTCTCTAGCTTCCCAATTTCTTTATATAAATTGTTCAACCCATTATCCGCCGCCTCTAATGCCTCCCAAGTAAAATTCATTACCTTACCATAACCGGTTTGCAGACATAAAAATCTATAAGCCAATGGATTAATGCCTTTAACTTCTAAATCTTTTACAGTATAAAAATTATTAAATCTCTTTCCCATTCTCTGGCCATCAACTAAAAGATGCTCATTATGTAACCAATAATTTACGGGTTTAGCACATTGATAACCGATTACGCTTTGATGTATTTCGTTTTCATGATGAGGAAATTTTAAATCTATACCGCCGGTATGAATATCAAAAGGCATTTTAAGTTCGGCTTCGCCCATGGCTGAACATTCTATATGCCAACCTGGCCGGCCTGGTAATTTTTTACCATCAAGTTCAAATTCCCAAAACGGCTCGCCCTCTTTTTCTCCTTTCCATAAAACAAAATCCTGCACATTATCTTTTTCATATTCGTCGTTATCAATTCTTTCATCCGATTTTAATTTTGAAACATCAATATCAACTAGTAAGCCATATTTATATTTTTTATTATATTTTACTACATCAAAATAAACTGATCCGTCTTTTATGTAAGCATACTCGGCAGTAAAAATATTTTTTACTAAATCCTGCATTTTATCAATATATTTTTTATCCGCGGCATGAGTGATAAAATCGGGCTTAGCTATATTTAATTTTTCTAAATCCTGCCAAAAATATTTTTCAAATTCAGAAGTAAACTTTTTTAAAGCTTCCGCCGGCGCTAAATCCGGATATTTAATTTTTGAATCTCTAATCGTTTTATCATCAACGTCCGTAATATTAATTACCCAATTTACATTTTTTTCGCCATAATTATACCTTAAAGTGCGAACTAATAAATCAGCAAAAACATAAGAACGCAAATTGCCAATATGCGCGTAATTATAAACAGTCGGCCCACAAGTATATAAACCAACCCCATCTTTTTTGATCGGGTTAAATTCCTCTTTTTTACGGGTTAAAGAGTTGTAGAAAAATAGTTTATTCATAACTTAATAATAGCTAAAAAAATAACTTAAATCAAATAAAAAACAGACAAACCTTTTTGGCCTGTCTGTTTTTATATATTAATCTTGTATTATAAATATTTCTCCGGATCAACGTATGATCCATTTGATAAAACTTCAAAATGTAAATGCGCTCCGTTTGAATACGAACCAGCGCCGTTTGTGCCAGGCGTACCGCCTGATAAACCGATAATATCGCCTTGTTTAACCGCGTCGCCGACTTTAACATCAATACGAGATAAATGCGCGTATTTTGTTATTAGGCCGTTTAAATGCATAATTGCGACATAACTAGCCTGGCTGGTTAAACCGCCGTAAACCACTTCAATAACCGTGCCAGCGGCCGCGACTTTAACTTTGGTGCCCTGATCAACGGCTATATCTATGCCGGTATGCTGGCCTAAAGTATCTTTGTAAGGATAACTTGAATCATTAAAATCATAAGTTATTTTACCGCTAACTGGTTTAATTAATTTTACGGTGCTACTAGCTGATTTATCATTTTCATCTTTATCGCTAGAAGTGCCGGTTGCTATTGTAAAAGTATAACTATCAGTCGGATCGCCACTAATTAGAGCGCTTACTTTAGATTTTTTACCTTGAGCCGTAAAATCGCTAAAATAAATACTAACATTTTTATCTGTTACATCATCACTAGTTTTAACATGAATATCAAAGATAGCCTCTTCGCCAACTTTTAAGGTATAGTTGCCTAAACTTAATTTATTAGCGCCGGCCACTGGCTTACTAAGCATACTGCCAACTTTTTTTTGCGTATCGCGATTAACAACTTTTAAATTGCTGTAACCTAAACTATATGTTAATTCCTGGTCAACCGCGTTTATAGTAATTGATTGCAATTTTAAATCTTCAGAACCTGAATTTTTAACTTTAAAAGCAGCAATAACATTATCATCTTCGCCTTTAACTACAAAACCGTCAGTGATTTTAGTAATTTCTGCGCCGACCAAACCAAAAGTGGTTTTACGGCTATTAACATTTAAATTCTTAACCGCGGCTGGTATTAAAAAAGCGCTGTTGACTGCTTTAATATCGCTAATAGCTAATTGAACTTCCGAAGCTTTAACATCGGTTTCTGTATCAGCATAAACTTTTATTTCGCTTCTTGCACCTGATTTTAAAGTATAGTTAAAACCGACAATCTCTAAATCATTGCCATAAGGAGTTTTAATTGTTTTTATCTTAGTTGAACCGATATAGAATTTTAAATTGCTAAAACCATTATCATAAGAAATGACGCCTGAACTATCGCTACCGGTAGTAAAATTAATACCGGTTATTTTAGTGTTGCCTCCGGCCGCGCCTTCTATAATAAAGCTGGCGATTTTAATATTTTTTTGGCCCTTAGTAAAAGCCTGATCGCCTAAATCATTATTAGGATAAAGATAGACATTAGATTGGCTAACGGTTAATTTAGCGCCGGAAACATTAACTTGATTTGAGTAAAAAGGACTTAATCCTGATCTATAAACCAATTCTTTTAAAACCACTTTATAATAACCGCCGTTTGGCGCTTTATCAGGTATTTCGGTAACTAAAGCTATGGTTATATTCTGTTTGGCTTTTAATTCAAGCCCGCTTAAATCTACGTAAACTGAACCGCTATCAAATCTTTCACCATCGAAATAACCAAGCACTTCTCCGGTATTATAATTAACTAAATAAACGGTTTCAGTTAAGCTTGGCATTGAGCTATTTTTTTCTAAACTGAAAGTTAAACGGCTTAAAGTTATTTTTTGATTATTATTTCTTATTTCAAAATTACCAATAATCGCGCCGGTTTGCTCTGAAAAAACCTTGTTATTAGCTTTTAAATCTTTACTAACAACGCTTGCCGCTTCTCTTTTAATCGTAATAATTTCATTAAGATTGGTTATATTAACCGATAAATTAAAATCTCCCTGCGAGCTACCGACTTTAGCAGCGGCAAGATCAAGATTAATTGTGCTATTATCGCCATCTAGAATATCAGCTATAACCGAAAAAGTTTCGCCATCGCCTTTTTTAATTTTGTAATTATTTAGTTTGAAAATTAATTCTCTATCAGAGTTCATTACCGCGTTTGTAGAAATAATTTCTCCAGATCTATTTTTTAGTTTAAAGTTATTTATGCTTGACGCGCCAACCGTTCCCATATTGGCGAATTTTAACTCTTTTACAAAAACATTGGCCTTACCAGAAGTTTCTAAAAAATTAAATCTGCCGATATTTTTTTCCGTGGCGCCGATAACAGCTTTATTATCTTTAATATTTAAAGTTTGCTCGCTAGCCACGACTTTTTCTAAATTATTATTTCCGGAAACAAATTTAAAAATTTCTCCGGTCAAAGGAAAAACGCCTACGGCTTTAGCGCCGGTTATATTAGACACCTGATCAATAGAAATTTGCAAAGTATGGTTAGTGACATTAATTGAAGTATCATTTAAATTTACATAAACTTTAATTTTTTTAGCTCCACCGGCGCTAATAATAATCGGCTGATTATTAAAATTAAAAACAGCTTGTCGATTATTAGGATAAGCGAACGTTGAATATTGTATATCGCTTTCGTCGGTTAAATAAATTTCTTTAATAACGTCAGTATTTAAAACGCCCTTTAAATCTAAAACTAATGTTTTAATTTCAATTGGTTGGCTGATAGCTTTTAAATTAAAAACAGCCACTAAATTATCTTGAGTATTAGTAACTAAATATCCAGATTTAGGATTTAAAGAATCTAGAGAAATTGATAATTGGCTATTACTATAATCAAGCGCGCCAGCAGCTTTAAAATCAATAGTTTCATATTCGTCTAAATCAGTCTGAGAAATTGTTATGACATCAGACCATTTAAAATCTGAATCATTAAATTGTTTTTCAGATGTAATTAAAGCTTTCTGGCCATTTGAAATATAATAAACCGAAGAGTTATTATTAGATTTAACTAATCTGACTTCCGGCCATTTATTTAATTCCGCTTCGCTAATAACTTTTATATCAGTCCATTGATTGCCGTAAGACAAAAAAGCCTTAGCACTTACATAAGTTTTCTTTAAACCGCGCGCATGGTCTAAATAATATATTGCTGAGCTATTAGAGGTTTTGACCTGCTTTATTGAAGTATCAACACCATAAGCTGCGCTAGCTTCACTGGCATTTATGGATAAATAGCTTATAAAAATTATACCTATAGCAGATAACAAAAGTTTCAATGCAAAAGCAAAGGCTAATATTTTATATTTTTTGGATTTATTAATTTGTCTAATTGAATTTTTCGCTAATTTTAGAGTATTAAACATATGATATAATTAATTTTTTACATAACTTAATACTATATCATATATTCAATATTATGTCAATAAACAACAAAAAAACCCTTGACTAAGGGTTAGTTATTATGTTGTATTATTAAATTTTAAAATATATTTAACTTAAACCAACTTCATCAATCACTATCATCTTTTTACTATCTAAAATGCCATACAAAAATATATCAGTTATATCGCGGCGATATTTAAATTCATGGTTATCAAAAACCGTAAAATTAATTTCTTTGCCTAATTCAATTTCTAATTCTCTAATTAATTTAGCTAATTTGACTTTATTAACTTTCCCCACAATTAATATATCAATTAATGAGCTAGGATTATTAACAAAAATACCGGTTAAAACTAATAATCTTATTTTACCAATAGATTTAAGTTTTTTTACAAAGTCTTTTTCATATAAAATTTGCGCTTTTACAATCAAGGCTTTAATTTCGTCAAATAAAACAAAATTAGGATTGGCGCGAAAATATTTTTTTTCTTGCCCGCCCGTATTACCTTTTTTGTCTCTTATCTCATCTTCTCCTTCAATTTTTATATTAGACGTTAAAATGCCAAATTTTTCCAAATTATCTAATTCCCTGCTAACCGAATTAAGCTGTAATTTTAAATCACGGGATAATTGCCTAATATAAAACTTTTCCGCCGGATTAAGCAGAAATAACTTCAATATTTTCACTCTAGCGTTTGAACCGAATAATTTTTCGAGCATATACTTAAATCCCAAATTAGCCTAATTTAAAAAATTCCCTTTTCTCTAAATTTATTGTATAATAAACTTATCGTTTAATCAAGCCTAATAATTATATTGGTCAGTTTTTTATTATAGTTTTGTTTATATAATATGAATTACAAAATAGCCCAATTTATCTTAACGCCAAGCCAGCGCAATGAATTAGTCCACGAAATTTATGTCGCTCAGCCGGATGCCAATAAAGAAGCTTTGGCCGGAAAACTTTTCGCTTTGATTGAAATAGAATCAAAAAAATCCGACAGTTTAAAAATTATTAATTTTTTAATCAACACGCTTAGCCATAGTTATTACCAGAATGAAAAAATGATTTTGCGTGAGCGTGTTTCCAGTATAAAAATAGAACATATTTTTGAATCAGCCCTGGCTAAAACTAATAAAAAATTAGCCGAATTTTTACAAAGCGAAAAAATAAAACTAAATCCTGATTCAGCTAATATCACTATCGGCGTCATTTATAACGATAGTTTGCATTTTTCAAACTTAGGAAAAAATAAAGCCTTGCTTATATATAAAAACAAGGTTGAAGAAAATGCTAAATATAAATTAGCCGATATTAGCGAGCAAACCGAAAAAGATGAAGCAAAAAAACCATTAAGCTTAGCTAAACTATTTTCTAATGTAGTAAGCGGCGCTTTACCGCGCGGCGGTTATTTTATTTTTACTAATGAAACCTTTTCTGAATACCTTTCAGCCAAACAAATTATAAATATAATAACTACCCTGCCCCCAGCTAGCGCGGCCGAACAAATCAAAAATACTTTAAGTAAAATTAACGCTTATGTCCCGTTTTTAGGCATCATTATAAAAAATACCGCCGGCTTGAAAATAAAAGAAATAAAAATAAAACAACCGGTTGCTTCGACTAAAGCCTCAATTGAAAATTTAATCGCTACCGAAGAACAAACCGAAAAATTACTTACCCCTTCGGGCCTAGTTAACGCTAAAAAATGGTCGTCTGTCTTTAGCGGCTTAACCGGACGTTTTGGCCAAGCGCAAACCAACAAAATAAGCGAAAAAACATTCCTATTAAAAGATAAAATTTTCTCTGGCAGAAAATCTAGTATATTTTCTTTAAAGAAAATATTTTATTCTTTAAAAAACTATTTAGTCTGGTTTGCCGGCTTATTAGTCTATATTTTTAAAATATTATCTAATAGAGAAAAATTAGCCGAATTTTTAAAACAACTAGCCTCTAACACAAAAAACTTATATATAAAGATTAAATCTGATTTATTAAGGTTTTTCTTTTGGTATAAAAATCTTAATAAAATAAATAAAATTTTATTATCCGCTTTTCTGTTGTGCCTAATAATTTTCTCCTCTAATTTAATCTGGCAAAATATAAAAAATAATGAAGTAAAAAACCAGACCGCTGTTAGCGAGTTAATGGCGGCGATTGATCAAAAACAAAACCAAATTGATGCTAGCCTTTTATATAGCAATGAAGAAGGAGCTAAAAAATTGCTCGAAGAAGTAAAGGGGCTAATAGCGCAACTTCCGCAAAAAACTCAGTCGCAAAAAGATCAATACAATATAATTATGGCTAAGTACCAAGTACAAATTGAAAAAATAAGCCGAGTTGTAAGAGTTAATGCGGTTGAAATAGCTAATTTAGTTAACCTTAACGCCAATGCTAAACCAACCGACATAATCATGGCTCAAGAAAAAATATACGCCGCTGACGCTACGCAAAAAACTATTTATAGCGTTGATTTAAAAAGTAAATTAGCTACTGCCATAACTTTAGCTGATCAAAATATAAGTAAGCTTGATTTCCCTAACATTGATAAAAATAACAATATTTCTTATTTTAATGGCAATAATGTTATTGTCTTTGATACTAAAACAGAAAAAACTTCAGTTCTAGAAATTAATTACTCAGTTAAACCGCAAAAAATTATTGATTCAAAGCAATACAATAATAGATATTATCTAACCGACTCTTTAAACGGCCAAATTTACCGCTTTGAAAAAAGTGGCGCTAAATTAACTAATGCGACCGCCTGGCTAAACGCTCAGACAGACTTAACCAACGCGACTAGTATGGCTATCGACGGTAGTATTTATCTTTTAAAAAATAATGGCGAGGTTTCTAAATACACTAAAGGCAAAAAAGAGGAATTTTCTATTTCTGCCGTTGAACCTAGCTTGAGCCAAGCTTCTAAAATAACCGTCTCCGAGGCGCAAGATTACCTTTATGTTTTTGAACCGGCCGGAAAAAGATTAGTTGTATTTAATAAAGCTGGCGACTTTATTAATCAATATACCAGCGATAAATTTAATGACTTAAAAGATTTTCAAGTTGACGAAACTAATAAAAAAATATATTTCTTAAACGGCGCTTCAATTTATTCAATTGACATGGTAAATATAAAATAAATAATCACAAATTAGACAAAACAAAAAAGACATTTTATTTTTCATAAAATGTCTTTTTTTATTTAACGGATTGCCTTACGTTTATTTTAAGGTTACTTTAGCGCCAGCCTCTTCTAATTTCTTTTTCATGGCTTCGGCATCTTCTTTCTTAACGCCTTCTTTTACCATTTTAGGAGCGGCATCAACTAAATCTTTAGCATCCTTTAAACCCATCTCGGTTAACTCGCGGACAGCTTTAATAACCGCGATTTTGTTTGAACCAGCTTCGGTTAATTCAACGTTAAAACTGGTTTTTTCTTCGACTTCAGCGGCAGCGGCAGCTGGACCAGCCATCATCATGGCCGGAGCGGCAGCGGAAACGCCAAATTTCTTTTCTAAGATTTTAACCAATTCGGCTAAATCTAAAACCGACATTTTTTCAATGGTTTCCACCAAAGATTTAAATTTATCAGGAACTACGATCGGTTCCTCTTGTTTTGTTTCTTCTGACATAATTTTTTTAATTATTTAATTATTATAAATTAATTATTTTTTCTCGCTAACTGCTTTTAAAACTTGAACAAAATTTCTAAGATTGCCGGCTAAAGCGTTAACAAAACCGGAAACTGGCGCGTTAATCGAGCCAACCAATTTAGCATATAATTCCTGCTTGCTCGGTAAAGTAGCTAAATTAGCAACCTCGCTAGCGCCGATAAATTTATTTTCTAAAACGCCACCGATAAATTCAATCTTTTCGCCTTTTTCTTTATCTTTTTTAAATTCGCCGACTATCTTAGCCGGAGAAACTTCATCGCTATAACCAAAAATTGCGGCTACTTGTCCTTCAAATTTCTTAACATCTAAACCTTCTATAGCTTTATCCTTTAAGGCTAAGGAAAATAAAGTCTTCTTAGCCACATAATATTCGTTGTCTTCTTTGCGTAATTTAGCTCTTAATTCTTCATTTTCTTTAACTGTTAAAGCATTATATTTGGTGAATATAATTGATTTGGCTCTAGAAACTTTGTCGTTTAAATCATGTAAAATTGTTCGCTTTTGCTCTTTTGTTTTAGGCATATTTTTAAAATTGATTAATAAATAAAAAAATCTGCATACAATACGCAGACTAAAAGATTAGCTAAAATTAGCTCTGTCTCGGCAGGAATTTAAACGTTTTTAAACGTGCCTGCTGTCTGCGACTATTTAATTTACTTATTTATATTAACATTTTTATATTTTCTGTCAAGCCCCTTCTCTTATTTTACTTATTTTACTTTGCTAAATAGATATTTTTGCCAAAAAAACATAATTAAAAATATAATTGACAAAAATATTATATCTATTATCTCTAAAAAACCTTTAGACTGATAAATTAAAAGACCCATCAATATCGGCGTGCAAAAAACAACAATATCGGAAATTAATTTATCAAAAACGTTAAGATAAAGCACTAATTCAGTTTTATCTTCACTTTTCATTTCTTTTATCTTATTTCTGGTTATTTTTAACTGAACTAAAAAAAGAATACCGAAAAAAGCTAACGGCACCATTGATTTAAGAAATAAAGAAAAAACCGCAAAATTATCACCTGTAATAAAATAAAAAATACAAAAAACTATCAATAAAATAAGAAAAATTAAATTCAAAAAATCAAGTATTAAGTCTCTGGGTGACATAAATTATTTTAAATACTTATATTTATTTGCGTTATGTTCATCTAAAGTTTTGCTATAAATCGTTTTTCCGGTCGCCGGGTCGCTTAAAAAATAATTGTAATCAGTATTTTTAGGATAAACAGCGGCATTAATAGCATTAAATCCTGGGTTAGCGATTGGCCCGGGCGGTAAACCGCGATATTTATAAGTATTATACGGCGAATCAATTTTAGTATCTTCTAAACTATACTGCGCCTTATTAACTCCTAGTATGTAAGCTAAAGTAGCGCATGATTGCAAAGCTTGACCGTTTTTAATTCTATCCCAAAATATTCCAGACACAATTTTCATATCATCAGTTAATCTAACTTCTTTTTCAATTATTGAAGCCATGGTGATAATTTCGTAAACCTTTTTGTTTTGTTTCTTTATTTCTTCTCTCATGCTAGGCGTTAATTTCTTATTAAAATTATCTAACATTTTAGAAATAATTTCTTTAGCCGTAGTGTCTTTAAATATTCTATAAGTATCAGGAAATAAATAACCTTCTAGTCCAACGGTCTCGGGAGCGTCGTTTAAAAAATCTGGTTTAGCAAAATCAAACTTCCAATTTTTTAACGGCCCTTTAGTTAGGGCTAAAAAATCTTTTGCCGAAATAATATTATTTTTTTCTAAATAAGCGGCGACGTCTTTGTTATTCCAACCTTCGATTATGGTAATAGATTTTTCTTGGCTGATGGCGTTCCCTTCGGTCAAAATTTTTATTATTTCTTTAGTGCTTAATTTTTGGCTAATTGAATATTCGCCGGCTTGAATTATTAAATTTTCTCGCCAAACATTATATTTAAAATAAAATTCCGACTTGATCAAATTATTTAGACGCAAATTTTTAGCTACCTGCTTTACGGTTTCTCCTTTATTCACTAAAAAAATCTGACCCTGGCCATTAGAATTAACTGGCGAATTTAAATTTTGCCAAAATAAAAAACTGCCAACCGCGATTACTGCAATTATAATTAATATTTTTTTAAACATAGATTATTTTTCTCGCCCCGTTAAATTCCAATCTTAAGATTGGAAAGCGAAGCTTATTTAACGGGGTAAACCTTTTTTTTAGCCGCTTCGGCTATTAAAGTTGAACTTGATCTTATTTTTTTACCTAAACCATCTATCGTTTTAATTTTTAAACGGCGGCAAATTCCAGTCTCAGGAGCTTCACCTTGATGCCTGTCACCGCCCTGAGCGAAAATATCAGGTCTGACTTTAGCTAACGATTTACAAACCGATGGATCACGATCAATCGATAAAAAAACTTTATCAACCCATTTTAAAGCTGAAATTATTTTCATTCTATCAACTTGGCTTAAAAACGGCACGCTGCCCTTAAGCTTAACTTGATAATCATTATTTACTATTACTACTAAGCGATCGCCTAATTTTTTAGCCTTCTCTATCATCTCGAGATGCCCGACATGCAAAGGATTAAAATAGCCGCTAACCGCTACGGTAATTTTCTTTTTCATATTTATTTTATAAAAATTATTTTTATATTATTATTTTACCAAATGAAGCTAATTAGAGCAATGTCTAGCTAATGTCTAGCGTACTTGATTTTCAACGATAAATATGCTATAATTACATTATAGTTAAAAAGGTTGACAAAAAACAAAAATAAAGATAAAAATAAAAATGGTTCAAAGAATAAACGGGCGGCTATATTTTACTTATAGCGGCTCTAAAACCGAATATTATAAGCTAACTAGGCTAAATTTTAAGTTGTCTCTATTGGGCGTACTAATGGGGATTTTTTTATTGCCTAATTTAGCTTACTTATCCGATATAACTGCGGAAAATATAATTAAACTAACTAATCAAGAAAGACAAGCGTCCGGTCTTAACACTTTAACTTCTAATCAATTACTAACTCAAGCTGCTACAGCTAAAGGTCAAGCTATTTTAGAATCTCAAAATTTTAGCCATAACATTGATAATAAAAAGTTCTCCTCATGGATTCGCGATGTCGGCTACAACTATTCTTATGTGGGAGAAAATTTAGCTATTGACTTTACGGCTAGCGAAGAGATAATAAAGGCTTGGGAAAATTCTCCGCTACATAAAAAAAATCTTTTAAGCCCTTACTATCAGGAAATCGGGGTAGCGGCGGTTGATGGAAAATTCCAAGGCCAAAACACAACTATCGTCGTACAAATTTTCGGCACTCCTACCATTACTTCGGTTCAACCTTCAACAATTAATTCTAATTTAAATTATTCTAATCTAAATTTAGTTGGCAACCAATTTAATAGCGCGGAAAATTTATTAAACTATTCTATTATAAACAAAGAATTGTTAGCAAACTATAACAACAAATTAATTTTACCGGCCGAAAATAATTTAATAGTTGAAGCGAACAATTTTATTGTACAGCCAGAATTTAATCAAAACACTGATAATATTTTAGTAATTTTTTCTTTTCTAATTTTAATTTATCTGCTAACATTTTTATATTGCTATAAATTTTTTAAAATTAATAAATTAGCTTCTATATGATACAAATTTTAATTGCCCCGCTAGCCGCCGCTATTATTGGACAACTAACAAAATTTTTAATAAAAGCGAACGGCTTAAAATTTAACCGGCAGTCATTTTCCTCTTATGCTGGCATGCCTTCAAGTCACGCGGCTATGGCCGGCTCGCTAATGGCTAGCGTCGGTTTAATTCAAGGCTTTAACTCTCCCCTCTTTTTCGTTTGTATAATTTTTAGTTTTTTTATAATTCGAGATGCACTAGGCTTAAGAAATTATGTCGGACAAAACGGACAAACTCTTAATAGTTTAATAAAAAATTTAAGCGATAATAAAATAATTAATCTAGAAAAACAACCTCGCTTAATTGAAAAAGTCGGCCATACGCCAACGCAAATTATCGCCGGACTGATTCTTGGCGTTTTAGTAAGCTACTTATTTTTTATAGTTCTATAATAAAACTAAACAAAATAAAAAACGCCGCTTTAAAAAAGGCGGCGTTTTTTATATCTAATTATTATTGTTTAGGTATTAATTTGCCTTCACCATTAGGGTTAAAACCATTTTTAACTTCATCTCCGTCTTTATAACCGTCGCCGTCAGTATCAAAGTTAAACGGATCAGCATTATATTTTGATATTTCCTCAAAATCACTTAAACCATCTTTATCGCTATCCGGATATTTTTCTGACAATCCTGCGACGCAATAAATTTTAAATTCACTATTTTCAATCTTCTCGCATATTTCACTATTATTCTGATTTTGTGCCATTTGATAATTAGCAACACTTTCGCACATTTTTTTTACTTCGCTATCCGCGAAATTTGAACAATTTTCCGATTTTTTATAAACTCTAAAAATATGTATCAAACACTCAATTCTAAAATCAATAATATCGATAGAAGAACATTTTTTTATCTCCTCGTTAGCTATTTTAGAAAGAATTGGATTAGCGCATTCAACCTGATCTCCCTCATCTTCTAAAACTTCATCACCACAAATAAAATATTTTTCTGTTAAAAACGCCATAGACTTGGCACAATTTTTTTCATCATCGCTGCCTTCGCATTGGTCAACCCTGCCTTTGATGGCCGCATCTTTATAAAATTCCAATTGAGCGGAACTAAATTCCGGATGATTATTTTTTAGCTCCTCATAATTTTTTAGAATAACTTGATTTTTATCCATCTCGCTTGTCGTCGCGACCATGTTATCTATATTAGCATCATTAAAAACCTTATCATTTTTAAAAATATTATCTCTAAAAATAAATAAAATAATTAAAATAATAATTAAAAAAAATACTATAATAGCCGAGATAATAATTTTTGTATTTTTATGAAACATAATTTTCATTATTTCCAACATCTAAATTTAGCCATAGTATGGTCTGTCATTATAGTCCAATTTCTAGAATTAATATTATTTCTAACTAATTTACAACTTTGATTAGTCGTATTACACAAACCTATGACATTGCCATCACTATCTCTTTGATTAAATGGGGCTAAAGATGAAACTTGAGAATAGCCAGAGGGTGGTCTAATAATCCTAGATCTTCCGCAACAACCGCAGGCGTCGCCATCACAGCTTGTTAATTCACAGCAAGCATAATCTGTCATGTCGGGGCTAGTAGTATCACAGTCCTCTGAGGTTTCCCCTGTTTCTGTTGGCGGTAAAGCTACACAACCCTGATATTTATAATCATTCCCGCAAGAATCAGTTCCCTGAATATCTATAGTGCCGTTGATGCCGCAATAACTAGGTAAGCCACTATATTTAGCTGTACAAGGCTTTGATTTTGTTCTTGGATCGGTAGGCTCACATTCTTCACCTGTGCCTGGATCCACCCGACCATTTCCACCCCAGCCACCTTCGAACTTGCAAGTAGTCTTATTACAACCATACTGCCAATCAATAGAACTCTGCTCGGGGGTAGGAACTACATAACCATTCCAATCACATTGTTCAGTTCCATTTTTTGTGCCATCTCCACAATAAAGCGCAGGCACCGTCTTGGTTTGGCATTGCGAATCGCAATAAGTACAACCTACAGAGCCCTTAGAACCATAAGCTGGCGTACAAGGAGTATTTGTATTAGCGGTACCTCTGTCGCAAGTCTCACCTGCTTCAGTAACCCCGTTGCCACAAACCGATGGAGTTTTTAACAACAAACAATCTTTATTGCAATGATTTGGCGTTCCGTTAAGAGCAGAACCCTCATCGCAAACCTCACTCGGCTGTCCAATATATTTTCCATCTCCACACCAACCACCCGAAGGCTGACAATTAGTACCGCAACCGTATTGATTTGTAGGTGTACTAGCAGCCGGTCCAGGAACTGTATAATTTCTCCAATCGCATTTTTCTCCATAACTAATTTCTACATTATCAGGATAGGCTGATTTTATTGGGTTACCACAATACCCGCCAATGTCAGATTTACAATTTTTAGGATTGCAACTATATTGGCGAGACGAAGAACTATTAGCCGGAGTGGGAGCGACATAAGTTGCTACTTCACAAGTTTCACCTTGCTCGACAACACCATTGCCACATTCTGGGACAGTAAGACCGGTACAAGTTTTATTACATTCGTTTGGCTTACCATTATTCGACCCACTGTCGCAACTTTCTAAGGGATCTTCTTTGCCATCTCCGCAATAACCACCAGAAGCTTTACACTCTTTACTACAACTATATTGTTTTGTAGGAGTACTATCAGCCGGTTTAGTAGCTATTCCATCTTTTTTATCGCAATCTTCTCCGGCTTCTTTGACGCCATTGCCGCAAACAGACGGAGTTATACCGCTACAAGTCAGATTACATTTTAAAGGTTTATTATTATTACTCCCATCATCACAAAATTCATTACCATATATTCCGTCTTCTTTTTCTCCATTACCGCATTCTGCCTCAGTCCATCCTGTACAAGTATTATTGCAATGTTTGGGTTGGCCATTGTAAGTTTTATCATCACAAAATTCATTTAATTCAACAATGCCGTTGCCGCAAATAGCTTTAATATTAATTGAGCAGATTGTGCTGGTTTTTACGTCTCGGCTATCAGATACTTCTAAAACAAAACTATAGGCGCCTGGCGCTCCGGCTTTAGACGAATAAACTTCTTTTTGATTATTTACCTTTGATGATCTTAATTGTAAGGGCGACCAGCCGGCTGTTGACTGGCTGGTGATGGCCCAACTCTTGATTGTATCAACCGCATCAGAATCATAGGCCTTTACATAACCTAAAAATTCTTTGTCTGGTGACCCTTCTAGAGCGCCGCATATAATCACTGGGGGATTATTTAGAGACGAGCCGCCGACTTTAACTCCGGCGCTGCCATAGCAAGCGCCTTGTTCTAAAGTAATAATATAGCCTGACTCCATAACCGCGCACAGATCATAACTGGCTCCATTGGCTTTAGTGTCATAAACATAGGCGCTGCTGCCAGCTGGCAATTCGAAATTACCATCGTTAGGGTTAGGATCAGCAAATGTTTTGCTTTTCTCATCCCAGCAGGTTATGGCATTATAGCCTGGACATGTACCCAGTTTGTTGCCCGGATCAACCGGTAAAGCTGCGCTTAAACTTTTAGCTAAAGTCCCCTGCCAGCTTGGCCAAGTGGAAATTGATTTACCGGCGATATAAGAGCCGGAAGCAAGTTTAGGGTAAGAACCGTATTTTGCTTTGTAGCCTTCTAATAATACTTTAACTTCGGCCAAATCAGCTAATTTTTTAACATCCCTAACTACTTTATCTTTACCCACGGAATCAATTAGATTAGAATTGAACTTCCAATGGGATAAAATTTGGCCAAAAACATCTACGGTGGCGTTTTCCGCTTCTTGGTTATAGGAAATAATGTAAATGTTGGTATAGAAATTATTGCCTGAGATATTGGCGGCATTGACGTAAACAGTTCGTCCGTCGCGCACGGCTTCATAGCCGTCAACTTGCAGGCTTTGCGGCGAGCCTTGATTTTTAATATTAGCTTTATACCACCTTAGAGGGCTGGAATGATCAGAATTGGGCATGATTCTAATAGCAATGGCGTCAGGTGAAACATCGGAAGCGATAATTAAGTGGGGCAATAAAAAAATCGCCAAAAGAAAGACGAAGGCGACAAATATTTTTTTTATAAACAAATTATGCATAATAGTTTTTATTATGTCTTGATTATAACACAAATAAATAAAAAGTGTAAATTATTTTAAAATTTTATTTATTAGGGTCGAAACCGTTTTTAACTTCTTCTCCATCTTTATAACCGTCGCTGTCAGTATCAAAGTTAAACGGATCAGCATTATATTTTGATATTTCCTCAAAATCACTTAAACCATCTTTATCGCTATCCGGATATTTTTCTGACAATCCTGCGACGCAATAAATTTTAAATTCACTATTTTCAATCTTCTCGCATATTTCACTATTATTCTGATTTTGTGCCATTTGATAATTAGCAACACTTTCGCACATTTTTTTTACTTCGCTATCCGCGAAATTTGAACAATTTTCCGATTTTTTATAAACTCTAAAAATATGTATCAAACACTCAATTCTAAAATCAATAATATCGATAGAAGAACATTTTTTTATCTCCTCGTTAGCTATTTTAGAAAGAATTGGATTAGCGCATTCAACCTGATCTCCCTCATCTTCTAAAACTTCATCACCACAAATAAAATATTTTTCTGTTAAAAACGCCATAGACTTGGCACAATTTTTTTCATCATCGCTGCCTTCGCATTGGTCAACCCTGCCTTTGATGGCCGCATCTTTATAAAATTCCAATTGAGCGGAACTAAATTCCGGATGATTATTTTTTAGCTCCTCATAATTTTTTAGAATAACTTGATTTTTATCCATCTCGCTTGTCGTCGCGACCATGTTATCTATATTAGCATCATTAAAAACCTTATCATTTTTAAAAATATTATCTCTAAAAATAAATAAAATAATTAAAATAATAATTAAAAAAAATACTATAATAGCCGAGATAATAATTTTTGTATTTTTATGAAACATAATTTTCATTATTTCCAACATCTAAATTTAGCCATAGTATGGTCTGTCATTATAGTCCAATTTCTAGAATTAATATTATTTCTAACTAATTTACAACTTTGATTAGTCGTATTACACAAACCTATGACATTGCCATCACTATCTCTTTGATTAAATGGGGCTAAAGATGAAACTTGAGAATAGCCAGAGGGTGGTCTAATAATCCTAGATCTTCCGCAACAACCGCAGGCGTCGCCATCACAGCTTGTTAATTCACAGCAAGCATAATCTGTCATGTCGGGGCTAGTAGTATCACAGTCCTCTGAGGTTTCCCCTGTTTCTGTTGGCGGTAAAGCTACACAACCCTGATATTTATAATCATTCCCGCAAGAATCAGTTCCCTGAATATCTATAGTGCCGTTGATGCCGCAATAACTAGGTAAGCCACTATATTTAGCTGTACAAGGCTTTGATTTTGTTCTTGGATCGGTAGGCTCACATTCTTCACCTGTGCCTGGATCCACCCGACCATTTCCACCCCAGCCACCTTCGAACTTGCAAGTAGTCTTATTACAACCATACTGCCAATCAATAGAACTCTGCTCGGGGGTAGGAACTACATAACCATTCCAATCACATTGTTCAGTTCCATTTTTTGTGCCATCTCCACAATAAAGCGCAGGCACCGTCTTGGTTTGGCATTGCGAATCGCAATAAGTACAACCTACAGAGCCCTTAGAACCATAAGCTGGCGTACAAGGAGTATTTGTATTAGCGGTACCTCTGTCGCAAGTCTCACCTGCTTCAGTAACCCCGTTGCCACAAACCGATGGAGTTTTTAACAACAAACAATCTTTATTGCAATGATTTGGCGTTCCGTTAAGAGCAGAACCCTCATCGCAAACCTCACTCGGCTGTCCAATATATTTTCCATCTCCACACCAACCACCCGAAGGCTGACAATTAGTACCGCAACCGTATTGATTTGTAGGTGTACTAGCAGCCGGTCCAGGAACTGTATAATTTCTCCAATCGCATTTTTCTCCATAACTAATTTCTACATTATCAGGATAGGCTGATTTTATTGGGTTACCACAATACCCGCCAATGTCAGATTTACAATTTTTAGGATTGCAACTATATTGGCGAGACGAAGAACTATTAGCCGGAGTGGGAGCGACATAAGTTGCTACTTCGCAAATTTCACCCTGCTCGACAACACCATTGCCACATTCTGGGGTAGTAAGACCGGTACAAGTTTTATTACAACGATTTGGCGTTCCATTTAAACTTACACCATCATCACAACTCTCTAATGTATTTCTATTGCCATCACCACAATAACCGCCCGAAGCTTTACAAGAAATACTGCAACTATATTGTTTTGTGGGTGTGCTATCGGCCGGTTTAGTAGCTATACCGTCTTTTTTATCGCAATCTTCACCAGCCTCTTTAATTCCATTACCGCAATAAGACGGAGTTATACCATTGCAAGTAACATTACATTTTAAAGGCTTATCGTTATTACTGCCATCATCGCAAGTTTCACCAGCCTCTTTAACGCCATTACCGCATTCGGCTGTAGTTGTGCCATTACAAGTATTATTGCAATGTAATGGCTGACCGTTATAAGTTTTATCATCACAAGTCTCATTCAGCTCAATAATACCATTACCGCAAACCGCTTTAATATTTATTGAACAAATTGTGCTAGTCTTTAAATCTCGACTATCGCTCACTTCTAAAACAAAACTATAACTACCCGGCACCCCAGATTTTGACGAATAAATCTCTTTTTGATTATTAACTTTTGAAGATCTTAATTGCAAGGGCGACCAGCCGGATACATTCTGGCTGGTGATAGCCCAGCTCTTTATTGTGTCAACCGCATCAGAATCATAAGCCTTAACATAACCTATAAATTCTTTATTAGGTGAACCCTCAAGAGTTCCACAAACGATTACCGGAGGATTATTTAAAGATGAACCGCCAACTTTAACGCCAGCGCTGCCATAGCAAGCGCCTTGCTCTAGAGTAGTTATATAGCCTGATTCCATAACCGCGCAAACATCATAGCTAGCGCCATTATTATTAGTAGTATAAACATAACCGCTACTGCCTGCGGGTAATTCAAAATTACTGTCGCTAGGGTTAGGATCAGCAAATTTTTTACTATTTTCATTCCAGCAGGTCGTAGTATTATAACCCGCGCATACTCCCATTTTATTAACCGGATCAATCGGCAAAGCCGTACCTAAACTTTTAGCTAAAGTAGCTTGCCAGCTTGGCCAGGTAGAAACAGACTTGCCAGCGATGTAAGAGCCTGAGGCGAGCTTAGGATAAGAACCATATTTAGTTTTATAAATTTCTAATAGAATTTTTACTTCGGATAAATCAGCTAATTTTTTTGCATCTCTAACAATTTTTTCCTTACCGCTAGTATCGTTTAAATTAGAATTAAATTTCCAATGAGACAGAATCTGGCCAAAAACATCTACCGTAGCGTTTTCAGCTTCTTGGTTATAGGAAATAATGTAAATATTGGTATAAAAGTTACTGCCGGAGATATTAGCGGCATTAACATAAACCGTTCGGCCGTCGCGTACAGCTTCATAGCCGTCAACCTGTAAACTCTGAGGAGAGCCCTGAGTCTTAATATTAGCTTGATACCAGCGTAAAGGACTTAAATGCTCTGGATTGGGCATAATTCTTACGGCAATAGCGTCAGGCGAGACATCAGCAGCTACTATAAAATGAGGTAATAAAAAAATCGCCAAAAGAAAGACAATAGCGATTAATGATTTTTCTATAAATTTAATAAATAGATCCCTCATATATAAAAATTATCTATATTTATTATAACATAAATAATCAAAAAAATAAAAACTATTTTTGACATTTATCGCACCAATGCGTGCCGCGTCCGCCTAATTTCATTTTTTTTATAACTCCAGAACATTTTTTACATCTCTCCCCTGCCCGACCATAAACTTTTAAATATTTTATAAAGTTACCGGTTTCGCCTTGCGCGTCAACATAATCATTAAATGAAGTGCCACGATGCTTAATAGCGTATTTTAAAATTTTAGGAATGACGCGCCATAATTTTTTTATTTCCGCGGCGCTTAAAGTTTCAACTTTGCGAAAAGGCTTGATGCCGGCAGCGAATAAAGACTCGTCGGCATAAATATTGCCAATACCGACAACATACTTCTGCTCCAATAAAGCCTGCTTAATAGAAGTCTTTGATTTATGAGATAAAAAATTTTTAAAAAAATCTAAAGTAAAATCTTTCTCTAGCGGTTCTAAACCTAACTCATTATTAAATTTAAAAAAATTATTTTTTGATATTAATTTAATCCAACCAAACCGCCTAACATCATTAAAATATAAAATCCCTTTATCATTAAATTTAAAAATAACTCTGGTAAATTTATTTGGTAATTCTTTAGCTTGATTAATAATGGGATGCCCGCCGGCGATTAAAAAATTTTTTGTTTTATAAACTAATTGACCGGTCATCTTAAGATGAATCATTAATAAATAATCGCCTAAATCAAAAATTATCATTTTAGCGCGCCGCTTAACCGCTTTTATTTTTTTACTTACAACATTTTTTAGATCACTCTTGGCTAAATGAAAAACTTTTTTATCCAATATTTCAACAGAAATAATTTTTTTATTTTTAAGCTTTTTGTTTAAATCGCAAACGATAGTTTCAACTTCTGGCAGTTCCGGCATATGTTTAAAATTTTCAATTGAAAATTATTTTATAATGATTTTTCCAAGATGATTATTCGCATCAATGCCCGCTGCGTTAGCTTCATCAGTATCAATATGCATAGCTAATTTAAAAGATGGATCAACTCTAACTAAAACATTTTCAAATAATAAGTCACGCGGACCGATAGTATCAACTTTAACCCGATCGCCATTTTTCACTTTAATTTTAGCCGCTATCTCCGGATCAATATGAATATGCCTTAAAGCTAAAATTACACCGCTCTTCAGCTCTACTTCTCCTTTTGGGCCAACGATTTTAATTCCCGGTGTACCATCTAAATTTCCAGAATCTCTAACCGGCGGGGTTAAACCTAAATGCCTAGCTTCGGTTTCTGAAACTTCGACTTGCGTTTGCGCACGAACCGGACCTAAAATTCTAACTCCATCAAGCTCTCCTTTTAAACCAACTAATTTAACAATCTCGTTAGCCGCGAATTGTCCTGTTTGCGATAAATCACGAAATTTTGTTAATTCAAAACCAGACCCGAATAATATTTCTAAATCAGGTTTCGATAAATGAATATGGCGAGCTGATATTTCGATGGGAACTTGCATAATTATATTTATGTCATTGCGAGAAATCTGCTTTTTCGTCATTCCGGCCCCCCCGCCTAGACTCGCTAGGCGAGGCTGGCGAGCCGGAATCTAGAATCCAGAGCGATAAATAAATTTCTGGATTGCTGGTCAAGCCCGCAATGACAGTTAAGTTTTATATATCCTTCTTGCTTAGTAAACCATTTTGCGCTCCAGGAATACTAATTACTGAAGCCGCATTCCTTGAAGCTAAAAACAACGCCTTTTTTATATTTTGCTTATATAATTCTAGCCCAGCAATAAAAGCCGAACCAAAAGCATCGCCTACCCCAGTCGTATCAGCGCGCCTCTTTTCTTTTACGATTGGCTGATGATAGATTTTTCCCGCCTCTATAACGTAAGAACCCTGTCGGCCGGCGGTAATTAAAACAATTTTAGAACCATAAGAGCTTAAAGCTAAAAGCAAGTTTTTTACATTATTCAAAAAAGCGTTACTCTTATTTTTATATTTTTTATCCGACATAACTAATTCTATGGCTTCGTCTTTATTAACAATTAAACAAGTTGTCTTTTTAAAATATTTTCCTATACCTTTTACGCCGGTTAAAATTTGCCTATGGCCTGGGTTCCAGGCGATCTTTTCATTTTTCACGGAAAAAATCTTGTCTAAACTGTTATTCCATTTTCCAGACAATGAAGTTAAATATATCCATTCACTTTGATTTAAAATTTCAATTTCAAAATCATTAATAGTTAATTCGCTATTAGCGCCGCGATTAGAAAAAACAATATGCTCGTTAGCCGGACCGACTAATAGAAAAGAAAAGCCGGTTTCAATTTTTTTAACTTTTTGCACTAAAGTTATATCAACGCCACGCTTCTGAAAATTATTTAAAATTCTTTGCCCGCGAGCATCTTCGCCGATAGCCGCGAGGCAGGCCGTTTTAAAACCGAACCCAGACAAACCCACCGCGGCGTTAGACGCTCCCCCGCCAAAACCAGAAAAAGATTTATCAACTTTAACTTTAGCGCCATATTCAAAAGCTAACAATTTTTGCCTGGTTAAATCTTTTTTATTATTAATTAAAATTCCTTCGTTGGTATAAAAAGTTATATCCTCGGTCGCGCCGCCTATTGTAACAACGTCGTATTTCATAAATATAATTAATTATTTTTTCAATAAATCTTTAGTGAATTTTTTTATTTCCGGCCCAATATCTCCGCGATCAAAAGCATACTTAAGCATAGTTTCCATATAATTTAACGGATCGCCGGTAGTAAGCCATTCGCCGTTTTTAATTTTTTTAGCGTAAAATTTTCCTCCTTGTTTAATATATTCTTTAATAGCGTCAACCATCCATAATTCATTACCTTTACCTAAAGAAGTCTTTTTTAAAATATCCACAATCTCCTGATTTAAAATCATGCGCCCAAAATCAGCTAAACGTGAAGGCGTATCCTTAACGCTTGGTTTCTCTATTATATCTTGAATTTGCATAGAGCCTTTTTTAATTTTCACTATACCGTAACGGTTCACCTGATCTAAGGGAACTTCCTGAACGCCAATCATAAGATGACCGGTTTTATTATAATCATCAACCATCTGCTTAGCAAAAGGCACTTTAGCTTTTACTAAATCGTCCCCCCAAACAAACATAAACGGTTCGTTTTTAACAATACTAGCGGCTGATAAAACCGGCGTGCCATTTCCGTACGGCCCTTTCTGTCTTACATAAATAAAATTAGCTAAATTAGCTATTTTTTTTACCTCTTCCATTAATTTATCTTTACCAGCTTTTTTTAAATCATCAATCAACGCCCAATTATAATCAAAATGATCTTCTAAGGGCTTTTTATCCCATTTAGTAACTAAAACGATATCTTCAATACCGGCAGCCACTAATTCTTCAACTACTAGTTGAATAATCGGCTTATCAACAATAGGTAACATTTCCTTAGGCATTGATTTAGTCGCCGGCAGTAGTCTCGTACCGGAACCAGCCACGGCGACAACAGCTTTTTTTATTTTTTTCATAATTTAATTATTAATTCTTAAAAAATTTTAACTTTCTACTTCATCCCCCATTTTTTTAAATATTTAAACCAGGACATTATATGATGCAAGGCAGCTAAACTTGTAAAAAATTTATACCAAGCTTTTCGCGCGCTTTGCCGGATATGATTATGGGTTATAAAAACCTCTGGGTTATAGATAACTTTCCAGCCGTCGCGCCAAAATCGTTTGCATAAATCAGTATCTTCAAAATAGAGAAAAAAATCCTCGTCGTATAAGCCAATTTGCCTTAAAGCCGAAGCGCGACAGAATAAAAAAGACCCTAAAAGCCAGTCCACTTCGCGCGCCATATCTTTATTATAATCCTTATATAAAAATCTGTCTAAATCCTTTTCGCCTAAAACTATTTTACCTAAAGGAGTTCGTCTAAAAATCGGCGTAATTAAACCAGGCCAGCGAAAACAAGAATTTTGTATCGTTCCATCAAGATTAAATTGTTTCGGTCCAGCCACTCCGACTTTAATATTTTTTTCCATGTAAAAAAATAATTTTACAAAAACATCTTTACTGACTAAAGTATCAGGATTCATTATAACGATATATTTACCTCTGGCAATTTTTATGCCCTGGTTGTTGGCCGCACCCAGACCGATATTCTGGCCATTCATAATAAATTTTATTTCTCCGAATTGCTTTAAGTCATCGCTCTTTAAATCACCTGAATAATTATCAGCCACGATAATTTCATAATCTAAACCAGGCCAATCAGCTTGCCTAATTGACTCTACGCATTTTAAAGTTAAATTTTTAGCTTTATAATTTACTATTATTATACTAATATCCATAAAATTTCGCTGTAATTCCGGCCTCTGAGCCGGAATCTAGATTTAATTCATAAAAACAAATTTTAGATTGCGGTTCAAGTCCGCAATGACAAAAGTATATTTTACCACCTTATGAAAATTTTTATTATTTTCCAATAAACATTAAATATCGCATTAGCGACTTTTAATTTTACATTCCCTATCTCCTGATACCAAATCTTCCCAGAAAACATTTTTATTATATCCCTATCTTGAATTAGTCTTAATTTTTGTGTCTGCCGGCGCGCCTTAATAATATATCGCCAATTTTTTAAACTTAAAAAATATTTATAAACATTAATTTTTTCTTTAAACCAACCACCGCTCACGGCAAAAAATATTAAACCTATTTCCATTACTAAAAACGCGGGAAAAATTAATATTAACGTCGCTAAGTGATAATTTTTTAATATAGCGATAATCCGATTGCGATCCATCCAGTAATATTTTTTAATGCTGCGAGAAAATTCATATTTATGATAGACTGCGGCTTCTGGCGCTAAAACGCATTTAAAACCAGCGAGCCAAATCCGCCAACCTATGTCTTGATCTTCATTATACATCCAAAATTCTTCATCAAACAATCCGACTTTTTCTAAAACTTCGCGCTTAAATAAAACCGCCGCGCCACTCGGATAGCAGATATCCTTGATTTGTAATTCTTGATTTATAATTGTTTGATTGTATTTATCTGCATAACCAAAACCTAAAAAATGCGTCACATTGCCTAGACTATTAATTTTATTTTTATTTTCATAAAGCATTAGCCGGGCCTGAATCGCGCCAATTTGTTTTTCGCTTTCTGCCGCTTCCACCATTTTTCTTAAGCAATCCGGTTCTAAAACCGTATCCATATTAAAAAGCGC